>NZ_QJHD01000006.1:0-176022 GCF_003184505.1 Blautia sp. BCRC 81119
TAAGCCTGCTCCTTAGATTAGATTTAGAGTTTTTAGAGTCAACTCCCAAAACTCTAATCAATAGTTTACATGCAACAGCCAGAAATTTCGATACACCCTCTTATTGGACGCTTACGAAATATATGTGTCGTGAGGAGAAGTTTATGCTGTATATAATACTATTAGCTGAGCTATATGGACATATGTCAAAAATATTATTGACATATGCCTTTTATAGGGCTATTATATAAGAAAAGCAAGAAAGGAGCAGTTTATGCCGAGACCAGTAAAATGCAGAAAAGTTTGCCATTTCCCCAATGTTTTAGAATTCTTTCCGGCAGATGATACTGAGAAAAAAACACCTATTGTTCTGACGGTAGATGAGTATGAAACCATCCGTCTTTTGGACAAGAAAGGTTATAGTCAGGAGCAGTGCGCAGCATCTATGCAAGTCGCAAGAACAACCGTTCAACGGATTTACGAGATTGCCAGGAAGAAAATAGCAGATGCTCTCATTGATGGATATCCACTCAGAATCGAGGGTGGGGATTTCAGAATCTGTGACGGCCAGAGCAGTAGCTGCAACCTTGGAGGGTGTTACAAGCAGGAAATTTACAAAAAATATGCAGCAGAAAAAGGAGAAGGTATCATGAGAATAGCAGTAACGTATGAAAATGGACAGATTTTCCAGCACTTTGGACACACAGAGACATTTAAGATTTACGATGTAGAGGAAGGAAAAGTAGTACATTCAGAAGTAGTAGATACGAATGGAAGCGGACATGGTGCATTGGCAGGAGTTCTTAAAGCATTGAATGCAGATGTTTTGATCTGTGGCGGAATCGGAGGCGGCGCACAGACAGCGTTAGCGGCAGCCGGCATTAAGCTTTTCGGAGGAGTTTCCGGAGATGCGGATGAAGCAGTAGAAGCTTTTATCAATGAAACACTGGAGTATAATCCGGATGTGAAATGTTCTCATCACGAGCACAGCCACGGGGAAGGACATACATGTGGCGAGCATGGATGTGGAAGCCATAGCTGTCATTAAGAAAAATAGCAAAAGATAATAATACAAAAGGATGTGTCAAGGTAATGGAGAAAGGCAACTGTTGACTTTTTCTTTTTAGCGTGCTAATATCGAGAATATAGAAAAAACAAAGACGTTTTGCAGTCATTATTGCAAAGCGTCTTTTTATTTTATCAGCAGTGATAAAGAGTGTGCGGTAAACAGATAATACAGAAAAGGAAGAATGCTCTATGAAAGAATTGTTATTTTTGCTTGTATTGTTTGTTTCTAATGTTATTCAGGCTATCACAGGGTTTGCCGGCACGGTATTGGCGATGCCGCCTTCCGTTTATTTGCTTGGGCTGGATCATGCAAAGGTGGTTCTGAATATTATGGCCTGGCTGTCAGGACTGATGATCGCAGTGACCGGATATCGACATATAAACCGGAAAGAATTGATTAAGATGTCTGCAGTCATGTTGATCGGAATGTTTGCAGGGATACAGATCTGCCGGATCGTGAAATCTGAAAATATTCTTCTGACAATATATGGAATCATAATCGTCGCAGTTGCATTAAAGAATCTGTGCATCCATACAGAGAAAAAACTTCCGTATTTCATTTTGTGGATAGTTCTGATCCTGGCAGGGATAATTCATGGTATGTTTGTATCAGGGGGTGCTTTACTTGTGATCTATGCAACACAGGTACTGAAAGAAAAAGAAGAATTTCGTGCCACAGTGGCCCCTGTATGGTTGGTGCTGAATTTTTTTCTGATGGTTACTCAGTTCAGGAGCGGACTGGTTGGAACGGCAGATATTCGACTGATCTGTATCAGTATCCTGCCATTACTTATAGCTACATGGTTAGGTAAAAAGCTGGTATGTAAAGTATCTCAGAGGGTATTTCTGAATCTGACTTATGTACTGCTTCTGATATCCGGAGTATCTTTGATTGTCTGATACAGTTGATCACAGGATGATGTGGTGAAGAAAGGCGTATAAATATGGCAGTTACATTGCGTGAGATCATGAAACAGGTACAGCATCTGGAGATGAGGCTGGTAGCAGGTGAGACAGGACTGGATCATGAAGTGTCATGGACGCATATGGTAGACAGTGACACGATTTCTGCATTTCTGCAGGGACAGGAGCTTACCTTTACAACAGGGTTGGGACTGAATGAAAATCTGAATCTGCTTCAGCTGGTAAAGGAAGTATGGAGAAATAAAGCCAGCGGGATCGTGATCAATACAGGACCTTATATCAGTGAGATCGGACAGGATGTTATTGATTTTGCAAATGAAAAGGGATTTCCGGTATTTGAAGTACCGTGGAAGATTCGAATGGCTGAAATCATGCGGATCATATGTTTTGCAATAACAAAAGAACAGCAGAATGCAATTGAGGTTTCGACGGCGCTTAACAATGCCTTTTTATGTCCGTCGCAGGAAGAACTGTATGTTTCGGTATTGATGAGAAAAGGGTATTTTACAGACAGTGCATATACGGTTGTGAATGTGTGTGTTCTGGAAGACGATAATCGTGTAACAGGAACAAGGCTCGAGCAGATTTTATCTAAACTGAGCAGTCATATCCGCTGCAATTATAATGGGATTTTGAGTTGTACCCAGGAAAAGCAGATCCTTCTGGTTTTGTGTGATTATTCTGATGAATCATGCAGAAAAGTTATGGAGAGGATTTTTCAGATGCTTTGCAGGATGGCACAGCAGAAGGAACAGATATTTGTAAGTGTAAGTAAGCAGATTTCCGGGCTGAGGCAGATTTATAAAAGCTATCAGTTTGCGGAAAAAATGTCGGATTTATTATGTATTTGTCAGGTCCCGGGAGAGAACAGAGCAGATAACGGAAAGATTATTTTTTATAAAGACCTTGGGATTTACAGGGTACTGCTCACACTTACAGATAAAGAAGCAATAAAAGAATATCTGGCGGACACAGTAGCTCCATTGTATGAATATGATGAGATGAACCACTCAGATCTGGTCAGAGTACTTCAGTGCTACCTGGCTAATGACTGCAGTGTCAAAAGTGCGTCACAGGAATTGATCGTACATCGAAATACAATTAATTATAAGCTTGGAAAGACCGCTGAGATACTTGGAAAAGATCTTTCTGATTTTGATGTGCGTTTTCAGCTGAAGCTGGGTTTCCTGTTATATCAGATGAATGAAATGTAAAAGGAAAATGCGGCAACAGAACAATAACGATTGTGCTGCAGCACAAAAATAATTGGATAGATGTCTATTGCAGACAGCCAGTGTCGAGAGTAATATATGACTCAGATAAGACAAAGGCGTCTGGTTCACAAATGAATGTGGGCCGGGCGCTTTTCTTGTTCTACAACAAATAATAAGTTTGTTTACCGCAAAAATGAACAATATTTAAACCTGAATTACAGATAAAGAGGAGGAAGTTATTATGAGTTTAACAGGAAAAGAAGTAGCACAGATGCACAAAGATTATGTGATGCAGTCATGGGCAAGATCAGGAGCAGATACTTTACCGGTAGAAAGAGCTGAGGGAATTTATTTTTACGATTATGATGGAAAAAAATATGCAGATATGGCTTCACTTCTGGTGTGTTCCAACCTCGGACATGAGCTTCCGGAGATCGTTGAAGCGATCAAGGAACAGGCTGATAAGATGTGTTTCATGGCACCGGCATATGCATCCGAGCCGAAGAGCATGCTGGCAAAAATGCTTGTAGAAGCAGCAGGAGCAGATACATACAAGAGAGTTTTCTTCACAAATGGTGGAGCAGAATCCAATGAGAATGCTATTAAAATGGCACGTATGGTAACCGGAAGAACCAAGATCTTTTCCTGCTACAGAAGCTATCATGGAGCTACACTTGGAGCATCCAATGCTTCCGGTGACTGGAGAAGATATGCAGCAGAGATCGGTGGTGCAAATGGATTCGTGCACTTTATGAACCCTCAGATGTATCGTGACGGATATACAAAGGGAGTTGATGATGCAGAGGTAACGAAGAAATATCTGGATGCGCTGGATCTGCAGCTCAGATATGAAGGCCCCGGAAATGTGGCAGCGATCCTGATGGAGTCTATAGTAGGTGCAAACGGTGTCATTCTTCCTCCGGACGGATATATGGAAGGTGTTCGTGCACTTTGTGACAAATATGGAATCCTTCTGATCTGTGATGAGGTTATGGCAGGATTTTACCGTACAGGAAAAATGTTTGCATTTATGAATTTTGATATGAAACCGGATATCATTACATTTGCAAAAGGTGTTACCTGTGGTTATGTACAGCTGGGCGGATGTATTGTAAGCAAAAAAGTTGCAGAGTATTTTGAGGAAAATGTTCTTCAGTGCGGACTTACTTACAGCGGACATACACTGGCATGTGCGGCTGGTGTGGCTGCAATGAAATATTATAAAGAACACGACATCGAGGGACATGTAGCTGAGATGCACAAGATCGTTGCTCCGTTTATGGACGAGATGGTAAGAAAGCATAAATGTATTGGTGAAGCAAGATGTATCGGTTTGTTCGGCGCACTTGAAGTAGTCAAGAATAAGGAAACCAGAGAACCGATGCAGGAATACGGCGTACCCGGACCTGTAATGCCATGGATATTTGCAGAATTAAAGAAACGTGGCTTTGCAACCTTCGGACGCGAGAACTTTATTGAAATCTGTCCGCCATTGATCATCACGAAAGAGGAGCTGGAAGAGTATCTCCCGATCCTTGATGAAGTGCTTACAATGGTCGATGAAAAATTTTGTGACTGATAAAGCAGGAGGCAGCCTATGAACTGGGATTATCTACAGCCGGTAAAAATTCATTTCGGTAAGGGAAGAGTAAAGGAAATCAAAGAAATAGCCAGAGGGCTTGGTTGCGAAAGAGGCCTTCTGGTGGCAGGACCGTTTTTCTTTAAATGCGGTCTTGCCGAAACGATCATAAAAGAGTCAGAAGGAATGATCGTCGCTTCTTTTGGAGATGTTTCTCCAAACCCGGACGTTGCAGAGGTAGATGCCTGTGCGGAAGTGATCCGGCAGAAAAATATCGGATTTGTGGTAGCACTGGGTGGAGGCAGTCCCATGGATTGTGCCAAAGCAGCTGCCAGTGTAGCTTTGACTCCGGATTCCATCCGTAAGTATCATGGAACCGGAGTAGCAATGCTGGAGAAACATCTTCCACTGATCGCAGTTCCTACGACTGCAGGAACAGGAAGTGAAGTGACCTGTGTATCAGTTCTTTCGGATCATGCAAATGGAAAAAAGGCGCCGATCGTATCAGAGGGATTTTATCCGGCAGCAGCTATTATTGATCCTGAACTTACTTATACAATGCCACCGCAGGTTACGGCAGGAACAGGAATTGATGTTCTTTCCCATGCGATCGAAGGCTATTGGAGCAAAGGTCATCAGCCGATCTGTGATGTACTTGCGATGCATGCAGCAGAACTGGTATTTAAATATGTTTACAGAGCATACAGGAAGCCCGATGATGAGGAAGCAAGGGAGAAAATGTGCGAAGCATCTTTGATCGCAGGATTGGCGTTTACTTTACCGAAAACTACTTCTTCCCATGCGTGTTCATTTCCATTGACCAATATTTATCACATCCCGCATGGCGAGGCGTGTGGCCTGACCCTGGATTATTTTATAAGAATCAATGCAAAAGGCGAAGGTGGTGAACGTGTAGAGAAATTTGCCAGAAGGATTGGATTCAAAGATGCAGAAGAGATGGCGGATGCAGTTCTTGAATTAAAGAAAAAAATGGGATTGCGATGTGATCTGAAGGATCTGGAGCTTGACGATGATCAGATTGCGGAGCTGGTTCGCATCAGCAGACACCCGAACCTTTATAACAATCCGGTAGAGATCACAGATGCGATGCTGGATGAGATGTATCGATATCTGGCCGGAAAGTGAAAGATTTTGATTGAATGTTGAAAGAAATAATGATAATATAGAAAGAGACGATGGAGTCCGGATACTTTGGTATCTGGGCTCTTTTTGTATTTATGGATGGGAGATGAAAGATTATGAAACTGATCACAGCAATCGTAAGACCTGAGAAAGTAATGGATGTCATCAAAGCACTGGAACAGGAAGGATATTTTGCTTTTTCAAAATGGGCAATTTCAGGAAGAGGTAAGGAAAAAGGTATTCAGGTAGGTGATGTCCTTTATCAGGAAATGGCAAAAAACATGCTGTATATTACTGTTGGGGACAAAGAAAAAGATGAAGTTGTAGATATTATCATTAACAGTGCAAAGAGTGGGCAGTATGGACATTATGGTGATGGAAAAATTTTTGTTTCCGATATCAGTGAGGCATATACGATCAGTGAAGAAACCAGAGAAGATGATGATGAATGATATGCTTGATGAAGCAGGAGGATATATATGGGTGAAAGAAATAAAAGAACAAAATTAAAAAAATCCATGGGACCTGGTTCAATCTGGGCAGTTGCAGTCGGTTCCATCATTGGATGGGGATGTTTTATACAGGGTGGTCTCTGGACAGAACGTGCAGGTGGACCGCTCCCGCTGTTTCTGGGATTTCTGGCAGGCGGTCTTTTAATGATCGTGGTAGGCTACAGCTATTCTTATATGATCGCAAAATTCCCGGTAGCGGGTGGTGAATTTGCCTATGCATATAAAGGCTTTGGAAGAACTGCTTCGTACATATGCGGATGGATGCTGTCGCTTGGATATCTGTCTATTGTAGCTTTGAATGCAACGGCACTTCCGGTATTGGCATCCTATATTTTTCCTGGAGTCTTTAACAGAGGTTACCTGTATACAATTGCAGGATATGATGTATATATGGGTGAAGTCGGATTATCCCTGTTCTTTATCATACTTTTCGGGATCATGAATTACAAAGGTGCGAAATCTGTAGGAAATCTTCAGCTTGCGATGGTCCTTATCATGTGTGCAGCGGTTGTTGTATCAGTCATTGGTGTGATCGCAACAGGACATTTTGATGCTTCAAATCTGCAGCCGGCATACGGAGCCGAAGGCAAGTCTCTTGGAAGCGGTTTTGTATCTATCCTGGCATTGGCTCCGTTCCTTTATGTAGGATTTGACTGTATTCCACAGGCGGCAGAAGAGTATGATTTTCCACCACAGAAGTGCAAAATGCTGATCATTTCAGCATTGATCGTAGGTGCTTTGATCTATGGTGCAATGGCACTGGTGACAGATTGTGTTGTTCCCTGGCAGCAGGTTCTGACTATGACAGATGCGAATGGAACTCTTGTAAAATGGCATACAGGTGCAGTTCTTGATCTTGCAATGGGAAAAGTTGGTGTGTGCTTTGTGGCACTGGCAGTGTGCATGGGGATTTTTACCGGTATGAACGGATTCTTTATGACATCCAGCCGTCTTTTATTTGGTATGGCAAGAGCAAAAATGCTTCCGTCAGCTTTTGAAAAGGTTCATCCGGAGCATAAAACTCCGTCCATATGTGTTGGGTTTACCATGATCATCTGCTGTATCTGCCCATTTTTCGGCAGAGAAGTGATCGGCTGGGTTGTAGATATGTGTTCCGTAGGTACTGCGTTCGGATATTTCTTTACCTGTGCAGGTGCTTATATTCTTCTGAAAAAATATGGCGATGATACAGATACAAATAAAATCCATCCGGCAGTAGCAATGGGCGGCTGCGTGATTTCTGTCGCAATATTGCTGCTCCTGATCGTGCCCGGTTCTCCAGCATTCATGGCTCCACAGTCCTTTGCAGCACTGATCGTGTGGGTGTTGATGGGAGTTACCTTCTATTTTGTTTCAAAGAAAAATTTTGCGAAAATTACTAAGAGAGAAATGGATTATCTGATTCTTGGAAATGTACAGGTGGTTCGAGGACTGAGAAAAGGAAAAGACCAGGGAAGAGTTGTGCAGGGTAATATTGTAGCTGATCAAAGTAATAAATCTTAAAAGGTAATAAAACGGCTGCAGGCCTATAATACTTTCAGGGTAACAGAAAAACTTCCATTCAAAAAATGGGAGTTTTTCTGTTACCGGAGTATCATATTTGCAAGGTGTGATTTATAAAGTATCTTGACAGAGGTACCGACCCTGTTATAATATTAAATCTGATAAAGGGGAGTAACCTACGTTTGGAAATCTGCGTTTGCAGTGTCGTCAGTACGGTGGAAACATCCGGCGCTGCAGGGAAATGGTGAGACTTTTATTGCATTTTTTGTTGTGCAATAAGGGTTTCTTTTTTTATATCATTTTATCAAAAAAATCCTTTATTGCATAAAAAAATTACAGTTGGTGAATATTTGCAAAAAAGGAGGCAAAGGTAATGAAAGAAATTTATCAGCAGACAGCAGAAGAAGTTCTCGAGCGTGTGGAAAGCAGGGAATCAGGGCTTACCGATGAACAGGTCAGACGGTCCAGAGAGAAGTGCGGATGGAATGAGCTTGCAGAAGGAAAGAAAAAAAGTATTTTGCAGATCTTCTTCGAACAGTATAAGGATTTTCTGGTGCTGATCCTGATCGCATCGGCAGTGATATCCGGTATGCTTGGAGATGTGGAAAGTGCAGCAGTTATCGTGATCGTTATTACGATCAATGCGATTTTGGGAACTGTGCAGACAGTAAAGGCTGAGCAGTCCCTGCAGAGCTTAAAGAAGCTTTCCGGACCGGAGGCAAAGGTATTACGTGATGGTGTGGCGGTACAGCTCCCGGCAAGAGAACTGGTTGTAGGAGATGTGATCCTTCTTGAAGCAGGTGATATGATCCCGGCCGATGGAAGATTGATTGAAAATGCAAGCCTTAAGGTCGATGAAAGTGCCCTTACCGGAGAAAGTCTTGCGGTTGAAAAGAGTAGGGACATTATTTTGGAGGAAGCATCGCTTGGTGATCGGACAAATATGCTGTTTTCTGGAAGCTTTGTCACATATGGGCGTGGCAGAGCGGTTGTAACGAATGTAGGAATGCAGACAGAGGTTGGAAAGATTGCGGGACTTCTGAAATCGACTTCGGAAAAACAGACGCCACTTCAGGCGAATCTGGATGATTTTGGAAAGAAGCTTTCCATTCTGATCCTGATATTTTGCGGAATTCTGTTTGCGATCAGTGTATTCCGCGGTGAGAAGATCAGCAGTGCATTTATGTTTGCAGTAGCACTTGCAGTCGCAGCGATTCCGGAAGCTTTAAGCTCCATCGTGACGATAGTCCTTTCTTTCGGAACACAGAAGATGGCAAAGGAGCACGCGATCATTCGTAAGCTTCAGGCTGTGGAAGGTCTTGGAAGCGTATCTGTTATCTGTTCGGATAAGACCGGAACACTCACACAGAATAAAATGACAGTAGAAGATTATTATATTGATGGAAAAAGAATCACAGCAGATGCAATTGATGTAGCAGATCCGGCGCAGAGATGTCTTTTGGACTACAGCATTTTATGTAATGATTCAACAAATGAAAATGGAGTGGAGATCGGAGATCCGACGGAAACGGCATTGATCAATCTGGGCAGCCGGTACGGAATCGAGGCTGCTGGTGTAAGAAAGCTTTATCCAAGGGAAGGAGAGCTTCCCTTTGACAGTGACCGTAAGATGATGTCAACACTTCACAAAATTGATGATGAGAACCGGATGATCGTAAAAGGTGCGGTTGACCGGCTTCTGGAGCTGACAGACAGGATCTGGACAAAGGACGGAGTTCGGGAAATCACAGAAGCAGATAAAGAAAAGATCCGGCGCCAGAATCAGGAATTTTCAATGGAAGGGTTACGGGTACTGGCATTTACCTATCGTGAAATTCCGGAGAACCATGTATTGACGACAGAAGATGAGAATCAGCTGGTATTTCTTGGCCTGATCGCTATGATGGATCCGCCGAGGGAAGAATCAAAGGCTGCAGTTGCAGAATGTATAAAAGCGGGGATCCGGCCGGTCATGATCACGGGGGATCATAAGATCACAGCAGCGGCAATCGCAAAAAGGATCGGGATCCTACATGATCTGTCAGAAGCCTGCGAAGGTGCTGATATTGAAAATATGAGTGATGAGCAGCTGAAGGAGTTTGTCCCGAATATTTCTGTGTATGCAAGAGTGTCACCGGAGCACAAGATCCGTATTGTCCGTGCATGGCAGGAGAAGGGGATGATCGTGGCAATGACCGGAGACGGTGTGAATGATGCTCCGGCATTGAAGCAGGCAGATATTGGTGTTGCAATGGGAGTGACTGGAACCGAGGTCGCAAAGGATGCCGCAGCAATGGTGCTTACAGATGATAATTTTGCAACAATTGTAAAAGCAGTGGAAAACGGACGAAATTTATATCAGAATATCAAGTATGCGATCCAGTTTCTTCTGTCAGGAAACTTTGGTGCGATCCTGGCAGTTCTTTGTGCATCCCTTGCAGGACTTCCGGTTCCTTTTGCACCGGTACATCTGCTGTTTATCAATCTTTTGACAGACAGCCTTCCGGCGATCGCATTAGGCGTGGAGCCGCACAGCAGTGAGGTGATGAATGAGAAACCAAGATCAGCAGACGAGTCAATACTGACAAGGGATTTTCTTGGTAAAATCGGTCTGGAAGGACTGGTGATCGGTATGATGACGATGATAGGATTTTTGACAGGATATCATCAGAATGGTGCACTGCTTGGCAGTACTTATGCCTTCGGAACACTTTGTCTGGCACGTCTGTTCCATGGATTCAACTGCAAATCGGATCATCCGGTTATCTTTACAAAACGTTTCTTTAATAATAAATGGCTTCAGGGAGCATTTGTACTTGGGGCAGTACTCATTACCGTTGTACTGACGGTTCCAGGATTTCATCTCCTGTTTAAAGTAGAGACGTTGGATCTGATGCAGCTTGGCTGTGTATATCTGTATGCGTTTGCAAGTCTTCCGATCATTCAGCTGCTTAAATGGATACGCATGAAATTAGGAAAAAGAGGAGAATGATAGTGGATATAAGTAAAATATCTGTAAAAAAAATCCGGGAGCTTATTGTGTTTACAGCATTTCTTGTGGTTGCCCTGTGGAAGTTTGATGTGGTGCTCGATGTGCTGAAAGCAATATGGGGGATCGCATTTCCTTTTGTACTTGGCGGAGCGATCGCATTTGTGACCAACGTGCCAATGAGCTTTTTGGAAAAGAAAATTTTTGGAAGGGTAAAAAAAGAAAATAAGATAGGTGCAAAACTGGCAAGACCGATAAGTCTGTTCCTTACGATCGTATTTGCGGTTGGCGTGATCGTACTGGTGATGTTTGGTGTGATCCCGCAGCTTACGCGGACAATGGGAACTTTGATGATGAGTATCGCTGATTTTATTCCGCAGATGCAAAGCTGGATCCGGGAATTCTCCCATAATAACCAGGAAATCATGAAGCTGGTAGATCAGGTACAGTTTAATCCGGATCAGGCGATCAAGTGGGGGATAAGCCTTCTTGGAAACGGTGCAGGAAATATGATGAATACCACAATGTCAGCAGTGGGTTCCATAGTCAGTGGATTGGCAACCTTTTTTATTGCTTTTTCATTTGCCTGCTATGTCCTTTTTCAGAAGGAGAAGCTGCATGTGCAGATCCGAAAAGTAATTTTTGCCTTTCTCCCAAAGAAAAAGGCAGATGCTTTTCTTAAAGTCTGTTCTCTGACTTATCGGACATTTGCAAATTTTCTTGCAGGTCAGTGTCTGGAAGCTGTGATCCTCGGTTGTATGTTTGTTGTGATACTGAGTATTTTGAGGATGCCATATGCACTTTTGATCGGAGTTTTGATTGCGTTTACCGCATTGATTCCGATTTTCGGGGCCTTCATCGGGTGTGCGGTGGGAAGCTTTTTGATCTTTATGGTAAATCCGAAACAGGCAATTTTATTTATTATAGTATTTCTGGTGCTGCAGCAGATCGAGGGAAATCTGATCTATCCTCATGTTGTGGGTGAATCCGTAGGGCTTCCGTCGATCTGGGTTCTTGCAGCAGTTACGATCGGCGGAAACCTTATGGGAATTGTAGGTATGCTTGTTTTCATTCCGCTGCTTTCCGTGTTCTATACTATCTTTCGGGAATTCGTATATCTGCGCCTGAAAAAAAAGCATATCAAACAGGTGACAAAGACAGAAATAGAGGAATATACGGCGGAGGAAATTGTAAATAGTGACATATCAGAGGGGAAATGATATGATGGACTTGTATTGGGATAGTTAAGAAAATCTTATATTTAAGGGGGGAGTTACTATGTGGTTTGTGTTTGCCTTGCTGTCTGCTGTATTTGCGGCGCTGACCTCCATACTGGCCAAGATAGGTATTGCCGGTGTTAATTCGAATCTTGCAACAGCGATTCGAACGATGGTGGTGCTGGTTATGGCGTGGGGAATGGTTTTCCTCACAAATACCCAGGGCGGGATCGCAGCGATCAGCAAAAAAAGCTGGCTGTTTCTGACCCTTTCAGGTCTGGCAACGGGTGCTTCGTGGTTATGTTATTATCGTGCTCTGCAGATAGGCGATGCATCGAAGGTTGTGCCGATAGACAAGCTGAGTGTCGTGATCACACTGGTACTGGCATTTGTTTTTTTGCATGAGAAATTCACAGCAAGATCGATGATGGGATGTATTTTGATCGGTGTGGGAACATTATTGATGGTTTTGTAAAAAGGCATAAGAAAACTATATACAAAAGGAGAGTGTTATGAAAACACGAAAGAAAATTTCAGCAAGGCTGCTGGCGATCATGCTTATTGCTGCATTGCTGCTTCCTCTTGCATGGAATGTCCCGGTGGAAGCAGCCGAGGCAAAACAGCTCGATGTTTTGTTCAGCCATGATACACATTCGCATTTGAACAGCTTTTCAACCATCGTAGATGGAGAGCAAAAAGAAGTTGGCGGATTTGCAAGGATCAAAACCCTGATCGATGAAAAGAAGCAGGAAGATCCGGACACCCTGGTGCTGGATGGCGGCGATTTTTCCATGGGAACACTGATCCAGACCGTATACGATACGGAGGCGGCAGAGCTTCGGATGCTGGGATATCTGGGGTATGATGTGACGACTCTGGGGAATCATGAATATGATTATCGTTCAAAGGGACTGGCAAATATGCTGGAGGCTGCGAAGGCTTCCGGTGAGACAGTGCCGGCACTGGTAGTGTGCAACGTGGACTGGGACAGCATGGAGCAGGATGGATTAAGCGATGGTCAGAAGCAGATCCGGTCGGCATTTGAAGCCTACGGTGTGAAGGATTATGTAGTAGTTCAAAAAGGAGATGTAAAGGCTGCGGTAGTCGGTGTGTTCGGTAAGGATGCCCTGGAATGTGCACCGACCTGTGAATTAAAGTTCAAGGATCCGGTTGAGGCCGTAAAACAGACGGTAGAAGAGATCCGAAAAAATGAAAAAGTGGATATGATCGCTTGTGTGTCCCATGGAGGAACCTGGGAGGATGAGAACAAATCGGAGGATGAGATCCTTGCAAAAGAGGTGCCGGATATCGACTTGATCATCAGCGGACATACGCACACAGAGCTGAAAGAGGCAATTCAGCATGGGAACACATATATCGTATCCTGCGGCGAATACGGAAGAAATCTGGGATCACTTTCCATGACACAGAAACAGGACGGACGGTGGGAGCTGACATCCTATGAGCTGATCCCTGTTTCTGAGGATGTAAAACCGGACCAGGCGACACAGGAACAGATCGATGCCCTGATGGATACGGTGGATAAGAATTATCTTGCCGATTTCGGCTATACAAGGGAAGAGGTTCTTGCTGAAAATGATGTTGAATTCAACAGTCTGGAAGAAATGGGCACGAAGCACGAAGAGTTGAATCTTGGTGATATCATGTCCGATGCATACATATATGCAGTGGAAAATTCCGAGTATTATGATGGTGATCCGGTTGATGTAGCCGTTGTTCCAAGCGGAACCGTGCGGGACACATACACAAAGGGCGATATCACAGTAGAGGATGTTTTTAATTCCTTTTCACTGGGGATCGGAAAGGACGGTGTTGCCGGATATCCGCTGATCAGTGCATACCTGACCGGAAAAGAGCTGAAGCTGGTAGCGGAGGTGGACGCTTCTGTATCGGATTTTATGACAACGGCAAGGTTATATTGCAGTGGATTGAATTTTGCATACAATCCACATCGGATGATCCTGAATAAGGTGACAGATTGTTATCTCACCAGGGCAGACGGAGAGCGGATCGAGATCCAGGATGACAAGCTGTATCATGTTGTGACAGATCTGTATACCGGCCAGATGCTTGGTTCAGTGATGAAAATGTCCTATGGACTGCTGTCTCTTGAACCGAAGGACAGGGATGGAAATCCTATTGAAAATCTGGAAGATCAGGCGATCATGGAAGGTGACAGGGAGTTAAAGGCCTGGGATGCGATCGCAAGATATATGCAGTCCTTTGCGGATACAGACGGCGACGGAATTGCCAATGTGCCGGAATATTATGAGACGACACATGGACGTAAGGTTGTGGAGGACAGCAGAAATATCATTGATTTGGTGAAGCAGCCGAATAAGTTTTCGGCAATGATCGCAGGTATTTGTTTGATCTTTATTGTGATCATTGTGCTTGTGGTATTTCTGATCCGAAGGATGATCCGCAGGATCAAAGTCAGAAAAGGAAAGAGAAATTCAAAATAAATATACGGCTGAGATCGTTAAAGTCCGTAAGTCGACGAAATCCCACGTGTCCTCTTCTCTGAAAAATCTGGAGAGCAGAGGTCTGATCGAAAGGATCCAGAGTGCGGACAATAAGAAGCCTGATGATCCCAAAGACCTGTGCATATATGTGGATCATTGCAATGGGACTTCAGCTTCTGTTTTAGGACAGCAAGCATTAAGTAACCGCCTGACTATGGATCAGACATTGGATGTCCGCAGCGTATTTTGGTACGTCTGCGGACATCTTTTTTGAGATGAATTGCAATTTCTTTTGTAAAATTGTAGAATGAAAGAGCTTATGAAAAAGAGTCATGAAAGAGAGAATCGGGAAATGAATGATAAAATCGCAGTCTGTCTTGGAAAGGGCGGACAGAGAGATATGGCGGAAGCCTTTTGCAGGAGGACCGGAGCGCAGCTTCAGGATAAGCCGGGAGATTTTCTGACGGTGCGGTTTGATTCCAGGGGCGTTTCGCTGTCCGGTTTCGGGCTGACCTATCAGGGGGATTTTGTGGAGACGATGCTTCACAGAGTTACCAGAGGCAGACTTCAGCATGAGATGCTGGTGAAGGCGGTGAAGTCAGATAAGGAGGGAAGGAAGGCCATCGATGCTACGGCAGGAATGGGTGAGGATGCCTTTCTTCTGGCAGCCCAGGGCTATGAGGTGACGCTGTACGAGCAGAATCCGGTGATCGCAGCCCTTCTTAAAGATGCCATTCGCCGTGCCAAGAAAAATATGGATCTGAAAGATATTGCCGGTCGTATGAAGGTGATCGAGGGAAACAGTGTAGAAGGTATGTCAAAGCTTCTTGATCCTGTAGACGTGATCTATCTGGATCCCATGTTTCCGGCAAGACAGAAATCCAGCCTGATCAACAAGAAACTTCAATTGATCCAGAAGCTGGAACCACCGTGTTCCGGGGAAAAGGATCTTTTTGATGCAGCTATCAGAGCAAATCCGGATAAGATCATCGTCAAGCGTCCGCTGAAAAGTGAATGTCTTGCCGGCCGGGAGCCGTCTTATACATTGAAGGGGAAGGCAATACGATATGACTGCTATGTATTATAAAGTCAGACACTATCAATACAAAAATCGAATCGGAAATCTTAAGTCTGAAGCTGTAGGCGTGGTAAGCGGGGAAAAACATTTCCCCATATTTCCTGGAAATATAATTTTTAAGCCACTGACGAAATCCAAACCATTTTCCACGCCACTGTATGCTTATGCAGAGGTGTTCTGGTCAACGATCATTAATGAATATTTTATGCCTGCGCCCAGGTATGAACTGGCCATCTGTGAAGGGTATGAGGCAGTAAATGAAAAATATCTTGACTACGGAACAGCAGTACCCATGGCCTATAAAGAAGGGGAATCCATTTTGAATCTTCTGGAGTTTTTCAGGAAATATCCGGATGAAAAGGTAGATATAGATAATTATGTAAACTATTGCCAGATGTTTTATGATTATAGAGATATTTTTGAAGCTGATTTTTTGCAGAAGCATCAGGAAATAGCGGAACAGCTTGCCATGCAGGTGCTGATCTCTGTCCTGAGGGGAGACCAGAATTATCATTATGAAAATGTAACGTTTCTCTGTGATAAAGATGGCGGGATCATAAGTCTTGCACCTATGATCGATCATGAATTTTCTACGTATTTTATGTTTCCGGACGATATTTCCCGTCATGTATACTGGCTGATGGAATTAAGCAAATCCATCCGCGGATGGGAAGTCCGGCCTGGGGAATATGATAATTTCAAAGATCCGGAAGAACGGAAACTAATGGAAAAAAGTGCCACCTGTATTCATAAAAATCTCCTTTATATAAAAGAACATTATCCGCAGACAACGGAAGAATTTCTGGATAAAGCAGAAAAACTGAAAACAGCATTGACGGAAGCTTCAGAGGATTTTCTGATCCGGGGAAATACGGAATATCCGGACTGTGCGGATTCCAGTGCCTGGCTGATCGGAAAAGCCCGATACAAGGATAAAGATGAAGAGAAAGCCAGCGCTTATGAGGCGGAATTATACGGAAAGGGGAAAAAGATTGATTTCCGGGACGTAAGTATCAGTGCAATAAATGAAATAAAAGCTGTGATCAGTCAGATGGAAGAAGTTTTGAGAAAGAGAGAATAAACAAATGGAACAAACAAAAACAATATTAAAAAAAACCTGGGTGGTGGCAGCGCTTGCCTGCGTCTGCTGTCTTCTCTGGGGGAGTGCGATCCCGCTGATCAAGACAGGATACCGTCTGATGCAGATGGATTCTGCAGATACGGCAAGTCAGATCGTTTTTGCAGGTGTGCGTTTTGCACTGGCAGGAATCCTTGTACTGATCTTTGCATCTTTGCGTGAGCGCAAGGTTCTGCTTCCGGATCGAACTGTTCTGAAATATGCGGTGCCGGTATGTATAGCTCAGACGGTATGTCAGTATTTCTTCTTTTATATAGGTGTGGCACATACCTCCGGTGTAAAAGGCGCTATTATCACAGGTCTTGGGAATTTTATTGCGATCCTGCTGTCCTGCCTTGTTTTTCACAAGGAAAAAATGACCGGGCGAAAGATGCTCGGCTGTATCCTCGGTTTTGCCGGCGTGGTCGTGATCAATCTCATGGGAAATTCTCTGGATGCAGGTTTTAGGCTTACAGGAGAAGGATTTATTCTGATCGCGCAGTTTTCTTACGGAATGTCCACGGTGCTGATCAATATTTTTTCCAGAAAGGTATCTCCGGTGGTACTCAGCGGAACGCAGTTTACCATGGGCGGGATCATTCTGTTCCTGATCGGAAAAGGGATGGGAGGACATTTCGGAGTGGTAAATGCCGCCGGTATCGGGATCATCTTTTATCTGGCAATGGTGTCTGCAGTGGCCTATACACTGTGGTCAGTGCTGCTTGCCTGGAATGATGTATCCAGGGTAGCGATCTTTGGCTTTGTAAATCCTTTGTTCAGTGTGATCCTGTCTGCACTGGTTCTGGGAGAGGTACGTCAGGCATTTAATATGGGAAGTCTCATCGCACTGTTTCTTGTCTGTGTGGGAATTTATGTGGTAAATCAAAAAAAATCTTCATAAGTGGTATTGCAGTTATTGTTCCCAGGCAATATTTTTTGAAGCGTGTTGCTGAGAACGGAGTGAACAGTAACGGTCGCAGAATGAACAGTAACGATGCCGGAGTTTTGAAATTGATTTCAATACGGCATTGTGTTAAAATAGCTCCATAAAAAGTGTGAACATAAAAATCCATGCCGGAATAACTGCAGGATCCGGAAGCAGATCCTGCACCGGACAGTAAGGAGGAAAAATATGGAATTTCAGAAACTGATCGAAGAGAGAAGGACCATCCGTAAATACAGCCCGGAGAGCAGGATCACAAAAGAAGATCTTCTTGCAGTGATCCGGGCCGCTCAGGAAGCACCCAGCTGGAAAAACTCCCAGACCGGAAGATATTATTGTGTAATGTCCGAAGAGATGGTGGAGAAGGTCAGCAGAGAATGTCTGCCGGAAATGAACCAGGCAAAAGCAGAGAATGCCTCCCTGATCGTTACAACCTTTGTACATAACCATGCCGGATTTCAGAAAGACGGAACACCGGATAATGAGCTTGGAAACGGCTGGGGCTGCTATGATCTGGGACTTCAGAACGAGAATCTGATCCTGAAGGCAAAGGAGCTTGGATATGGAACCCTGATCATGGGACTTCGTGCCGGAGACAAGCTCCGTGAGATCCTTTCCATTCCGGAAACAGAAACGGTAATGGCAGTGATCGCCATCGGAAAAGCAGCCGAAGAGCCTGCAAGACCGAAACGTAAAGATGTGGAAGATATTGTGAGATTTTATTAAATAATAGAAGAAATGCCCGGTACATATCAAAATGTTCGGGCATTTTTTAATGGAAATTAAAGAGCAAAATGGTCTAAAAAGGATTGCCTGGAAGAGTGAATTCTGTTATCCTGTAAGAAAACAGCTGTGACAACATGGAAGGGTTTTGAAAAGCAGAGTTTGGGAGAAGCAAAAAAGCAATACAGTAAAAGCAAGGGAGGTTTTTAACCAATATGCAGATCATACATGAAAATGAATACGAAGAAACCATGAAAAATATCGTAATGCCATATCTTCTGTCTCACAGAAGGGAACTTTATGTACCGGGTGCGGATTATCCGTTTCGTAACGAAAGCAAACGGATCACAGGTAAGATCCATATGCTGCAGTATCTGTCTGATATTGATATGCCTAAAGGTGTGGTAGTCATCAGCCACGGATTCACAGAATCAGCAGTAAAATATGATGAAGTGGCCTATTATTTTCTTAAGGAAGGCTATCATGTATATATTCCGGAGCATTGCGGCCATGGCCGCAGCTATCGTCTTACCGCAGACCCGTCTCTGGTCCACATCGATACATGGAGAAGATATATCCGCGATTTTCTGAAAGCATGCCGCTACATAAAGAAAGCACATCCGGATCTGTCACTTAACTTGTATGCACATTCCATGGGTGGTGCCATCGGTGGTATTGCTGCAGCCTGGGAGCCGGACTGGTTTCACAAGGTGATCCTTTCTTCTCCGATGATCCGTCCTCTTACAGATAATGTTCCGTGGCCGGCAGCCACCGGCATAGCTCTGGAGAAATGCATTTTCGGAAAAGATGAGGAATATGTAGCTGGCCGAAAGCCTTACGATGGCAGCGGTTCTTTTGAGACAAGCTCCGCAACATCAAAACCAAGATACGAGCGATACAAAAATCTCCGTGCAGAACATAAGGAGCTCCAGACCTGGTCTCCATCCTACGGCTGGCTCTGGGCTTCTGCGGAAATGAGCTGGTATCTGCGTCTCTACGGATGGAAAAAATATACGGCACCAATGCTGCTCATCCAGGCCCAGACGGAAGATCTGGTGTCTGTTCGTGCCCTGAAAAATTTTGCCGGAAAGATCAATCGCCAGGGAAAAACAAGCTGTGATTATATCCATATGATCGGAACAAAGCATGAGATCTATGGAAGCAGAGGTAAGATCCTGGAGAAATACTGGGGATATATATTTACATTCCTGGACGATACGGAAAATGATATTGATCACAGATAAGTATTTTTACTACAGGTGTATCACATATTTAACAACAGGATTGGCAGCTTTTATTCACTTCCTTTCTTTATCATAGTAAAATTATAAAGCTTTTCTCTTATACATTCGACAAAAAATGTGATATAATCTAACGAATCGTCTTTTTGTACAGACAAACCTACAATCCAAAAAGACAAAATTAAATAAGGGAAGGATTATAGAATGTTATCTGTTATTGAATCAGTGAATGCTGCCGTAAACAATTTTATCTGGGGCGTTCCTGCGATGATCTGTATTATTGGTGTAGGTCTTTATTTAAGTATCCGCACGAATTTTCTCCAGATTCGGAAATTTCCCTATGCCATCAGGGTCACTATCGGACGTATGCTTCGGAAAAGAGAAGCTTCCGATGGAAGTCTGACACCGTTTCAGGCTGTTTGTACGGCGTTAGCTGCTACCGTGGGAACGGGAAATATTGCAGGTGTGGCAGGTGCTATTGCCATCGGAGGACCGGGAGCCGTATTCTGGATGTGGATTTCCGCACTTCTTGGAATGTGTACAAAGTTTTCAGAAGTAACACTTGCGGTACATTTCCGCGAAACCAATGCCAATGGAGATCTGGTTGGAGGACCAATGTATTACATTAAGAATGGTCTAAAAAAACACTGGCACTGGCTGGCATATCTGTTTTCCGCTTTTGGTGTGCTTACTGTTTTCGGAACCGGAAATGCAACCCAGGTTAATACCATTACAACAGCTATTGATTCTGCACTGATCAATTACAATGTGATCGCTGCAGACAATACTTCTACGGTAAACCTTGTTATGGGGATCATCCTTGCGATTCTTGTGGCAATGATCCTGCTTGGCGGAATCAAAAGGATCGGCCAGGTTACAGAAAAGCTGGTACCGTTTATGGCATTGTTTTATATTATTCTTGCCGTCGGTGTAATTATCATCAACTGGAAAAATGTTCCGGGTGTTTTCAGCGCTATCATCAGAGGGGCATTTAATCCGGCATCTGTGACAGGCGGCGTAGTAGGAAGCTTTTTCATGAGTATGAAAAAAGGTGTTTCCAGAGGTATTTTTTCCAATGAGGCAGGTCTTGGTACCGGTTCTATCGCACATGCCTGTGCAGACACCAGAAAACCTGTAAAACAGGGATTTTTCGGGATCTTTGAGGTATTCACGGACACGATCGTGATCTGTACGCTGACAGCGCTTGTCATCCTCTGCAGCGGGGTGCCGGTTGGTTATGGCGCAGCAGCAGGAGCGGAGCTTACCATCAGCGGTTTTACCAGTACATACGGAAACTGGGTTTCCATCTTTACAGCAGTTGCCATGTGCTGCTTCGCATTTTCCACTATCATTGGATGGGGACTTTACGGAGCCAGATGTGCGGAGTTCCTTTTTAAGGAAAAAGCTATCAGACCTTTTATGGTACTGTACTCTCTGGTAGCGATCATCGGCGCAACTGTTGACCTTGGACTTCTCTGGAGTATCGCAGAGACCTTCAACGGTCTGATGGCGATCCCTAACCTGATCGCAGTATTCCTGCTTTCCGGTGTGGTTGTAAAGCTTGTGAAGGAGTACTTCGCCGGAGAAGGAAAGAACGCCTGAAGGAGTTTTTGAAAAAAAAACTTGACTATCAAAACAAACAGAGTTAGAATTGGTTTAACTCATTAAAGAGTTAACACATAACAGAAGTAAATTCCGTGAAGGGAATCAGTAAAGACAGAGGAACCGTCTTCAGAGAGCTGTAACTGGTGTGATGCAGCGGCGGAACTGCCTTGAATATCATCCCTGAGAAGGAAAGCCGAAAGTTTCAGACAAGTAAGTAGGTTTTCACGGGTGCTTCCCGTTACAGAAGTCGCGTATGCCGGTACGTTGCAGAATCGTGCTTGTTTCAATGGAGAAACAGGGTGGTTGCGGAATTTTATATCCGTCCCTGAAAGGGGACGGATTTTTTTTATCCAAAACATTTTAAACCACGCGGTAAGGATCTGAAACCGGAAAAATATACAAAAGGGGAAAGAGTATGAAAGTGTACAAAAAACTCATGAACGCACTTGCAGCAGTAGAAAAAATTGTACTGGTCATTTCCACACTGCTGATCCTTGTGCTGACTGTGGGAAATGTATTTTCCCGTAAGGTCATCCATCGCTCATGGTCTTTTACAGAAGAGCTTGTTGTAGCGGTGTTTGTTCTCATCACACTTTTGGCAGCAGCACTTGCCTGCCGTGAAAAAGGAGGACTGGTAAGTCTGACACTGGTTACGGACCGTCTTCCGAAAAAACTGGAAAAACCATCTGTGATCCTGATCACGGTCCTGAGTATTGTTTTTTCCGCAATTTTATTTAAATATGGAATGGACAAAGTTCTTACACAGCTGGCAAACGGCAAGAGAACTTTCGTATTGAACTGGCCGGAGTGGATCTTCTGGTCCTTCGTGCCGATCGGAGCAGGCTGTATGATCCTTCATTTTATTGAGTACTGCCTGGACTTCTGCCTGAAAAAAGATGATGAAAAGGAGGACAAATAAATGATCAGTGCAATCTTATTTATCTCCTTCTTTGTTTTCCTGATCCTGGGACTTCCCATTGCAATCTGCTTAGGTCTGTCATCTGTATGTGCCATCCTTTATTCCGGTACATCTCTGACGATCGTAGCTACAAATATGTACTCCGGAATCAGTAAATTCCTGCTTCTTGCTATCCCGTTCTTTGTTCTGTCCGGAAACATTATGGCAAAAGCCGGTATTTCCAAACGACTGATCAACTTCGTAGATACCTGCGTAGGACATAAAAAGGGCGGTATCGCCATTGTATGTGTTATCGTAGCCTGCTTCTTCGGAGCGATCTCCGGTTCCGGTCCTGCAACGGTTGCGGCACTTGGAGCAGTTCTGATCCCGGCTATGGTTGAGCAGGGCGGTTTCTCCGCACCGTTTTCCACGGCATTGATGGCAACCTCCAGTTCCATCGCCATTGTCATACCGCCGAGTATCGCATTCGTTGTATACGCTTCTATCACAGGGGTATCTATTGCAGATATGTTTATGGCTGGTATCGTTCCGGGACTTCTGATGGGTGTTGCTCTTGTGATCATCGTTATGATCGAGGCAAAGAAACATAACATTCAGCCATCCCGTGAAAAAGCTTCCGCAAAAGAACGCTGGGATACATTTAAAGATGCATTCTGGGGATTCCTGATGCCGGTTATCATCCTCGGGGGAATTTACGGTGGTATCTTTACACCAACTGAGGCTGCAGCCGTATCTGTTGTTTACGGTCTGTTTGTTGGTATGGTGATCTACCGTGAGGTTAAGCTCAAAGATCTGTTTGACATTCTTGTGGATTCTGCAAAGACAACCGGTGGAATCATGCTGATCGTAGCGAGTGCTTCCCTGTTCTCTTTTGTATGTACCAAGTTTGGTATTGCAAATGCGGCATCTGAGCTTCTTGCCGGCATTGCACATAATCAGTTTACCTTCCTTCTGATCGTAAACATCATTTTCCTGATCGCAGGATGCTTCATTGATGCAAACTCTGCGATGTACATTTTTATACCGATCATGCTTCCGGTATGTAAGGCTCTGGGCTATGATGTGGTAGCATTCGGTGTTATGGCAACAGTTAACCTTGCGATCGGACAGGTAACACCTCCGGTAGGTGTAAATCTTTTCGTTGCCATCAGTATCAAGATCAAAAAAGGTCTGGAGGTTACTCTTCAGCAGATCTCCAGAGCAGTTATGCCGATGATCGCTGCATCCGTTGCAGTTCTTCTGATCATCACTTATATTCCGGCTGTTTCCACAGCTCTTCCGAAGGCTCTTGCAAAAGAGGGTTCCTATACAGGAGACCAGTCTTCTGACACAGAAAGCCAGAGTTCCAAGGATTCCGGAGACGGAAGTGATTCCTTTAATACCATCGCGGATTACAGTGATCTTGACTGGCCGGAGATGACATGGAACTTTGCATGCTCTACAACTGAAACAAGTACCTGGGCTGACGGAGGACGTAAGTTTGGTGAGCTTATGGAAAAAGCAACCGGCGGAAAAGTCAAGGTTAATATTTACGCAGCAGATCAGCTGACAAACGGAAATCAGTCCGAGGGAATCCAGGCACTGATGAACGGAGATCCGGTACAGATCTCCATGCATTCCAATCTGATCTATTCTGCATTTGACCCGAGATTCAATGTAGTATCCCTGCCGTTTATCTATGATTCCTACGATGACGCGGATGCAAAATTTGACGGTGAGGCCGGAGAAAAGCTGAAAGAGATCCTTGGTGAGTACGGACTTCATTGTATGGGAATCGCAGAGAATGGTTTCCGTGAGCTGACAAACAGCAAGCATGAAGTAAAAACAGTAGACGACATGAAGAACCTGAAGGTTCGTGTGGCCGGTTCCAACCTTCTTATGGAATGCTATAAGAGATGGGGGGCAGATGCCACAAATATGAACTGGTCTGAGACATACACAGCACTTCAGCAGAATACGGTAGAGGGTGAGGAGAACCCGTTGCCTGCGATCGACGCAGCCAGTGTACAGGAGGTACAGCCGTACTGCTCCATGTGGGATGCAATCTATGATTGTCTGTTCTTCTGTATCAACCAGGATATCTATGACAGCCTGACACCGGAACAGCAGCAGGTTGTTGATGAGGCAGGCCAGAAGGCTGTTGAGTATGAGCGTTATATCAACCGTTCCGGCGACGAGGAGATCATGAGCCGCTGGGAGAAGAGCAACGGTGTGACCTTTACAAAGAAAGAGGATATGGATATCGATTCCTTCAAGAAAGCAGTAGACGGAATCGACGACTGGTTTGTAAAGGAGCTTAAGAGTGAAGGCTATGACGATGCACAGGATCTTGTAGATCTGTTTACAGAGGATTCGGTAGATACCGTGGAGGATTACAGTGATCTGAACTGGCCTGAGACAACCTGGAACTTTGCATGCTCCACAACGGAGACAAGTACCTGGGCTGATGGAGGACGTAAGTTCGGTGAACTCATGGAAAAGGCTACCGGAGGAAAGGTCAAGGTTAACATTTACGCAGCGGATCAGCTGACAAACGGAAATCAGTCCGAGGGAATCCAGGCATTGATGAACGGAGACCCGGTACAGATCTCCATGCATTCCAATCTGATCTATTCTGCATTTGATCCACGCTTCAATGTGGTATCCCTGCCGTTCATCTATGATTCCTATGATGATGCAGATGCGAAGTTTGACGGAGAGGCCGGAGACAAGCTGAAGGAGATCCTTAACGGCTACGGACTTCACTGCATGGGTATTGCAGAGAACGGATTCCGTGAGTTGACAAACAGCAAGCATGAGGTAAAATCTGTAGATGATATGAAGAATCTGAAGGTTCGTGTAGCCGGCTCTAATCTCCTTATGGAGTGTTATAAGAGATGGGGGGCAGATGCTACAAATATGAACTGGTCCGAGACCTACACAGCACTTCAGCAGAATACGGTAGAGGGCGAGGAGAATCCGTTGCCCGCCATCGATGCAGCCAGTGTACAGGAGGTACAGCCATATTGCTCCATGTGGGATGCAATCTATGACTGCCTGTTCTTCTGCATCAACCAGGATATTTATGATGCGCTGACACCGGAGCAGCAGGCTGTTGTTGACGAGTGTGGTCAGAAAGCTGTTGAGTATGAGCGTTACATCAACCGTTCCAGTGATGATGAGATCAAAGCACGCTGGGCAGACAAAAACGGTGTGACCTTCACAGAGAAAAAGGACATGGATATCGAATCCTTTAAGAAAGCAGTAGACGGTGTAGATGACTGGTTTGTTCAGGAACTGAAAAAACAGGGCTATAATGATGGTCAGGATCTGGTAGATCTGTTTACAAAGTAATCTTCATATATGTTTATAAAAAGATAAAATAGCCGGAAAGAGGCAGTTCTGAGAGGATTTTTCAGGACCGCCTCTTTTCTTTGCGGAAAAAAGATTATATACTGATAGCAGTCCGACATTTGTCGGGCAGGAGATTATTGAAATATGACCGGAACATAAGTAAAGCATATATTCGCATTTATTTTACTGTATGCTCCGGAGAGTTGATAAGGTAAAGGAAGAAATATGATAAAGATCGATCTGATAACTGGATTTCTCGGATCCGGAAAGACAACATTTATAAAAAAATATGCCTCCTATCTTCTGAAAAAAGGCATGAACATCGGGATCCTGGAAAATGATTTCGGGGCAGTGAATGTGGATATGATGCTGCTTCAGGATCTAATGGGAGACAATTGTGAGCTGGAGATGGTTTCCGGGGGCTGTGATGCGGACTGTCACAGACGGCGATTTAAGACAAAGCTGATCGCCATGGGAATGTGCGGTTACGACCGTGTCATCGTAGAACCATCCGGAATCTTTGATGTGGATGAGTTCTTTGACGCCCTCCATGAGGAACCGTTGGATAAATGGTATGAGATCGGAAATGTGATCGCCATTGTGGATGCGAAGCTGGCAGAGGATCTTTCTGCGGAAGCGGATTATCTGCTGGCTTCCGAGGTGGCAGATGCAGGCTATGTGTTACTGAGCAGGAGCCAGGAAGCCACGGTGGAAGAGATCAGCAGCACAAAAGAGCATCTCAACCGTGCACTTGGCCAGATTCAGTGCAGGCGCCGTCTGGACAGTGAGATTCTCACCGGAAACTGGGATGATCTCACAGACACAGACCTGGAAAAGATCCTGGATTGCGGGTATGTGGCAGAGGATTACGTGAAGGAATCCTATGCGGAAGGCGGCGGATTTGATTCTCTGTTTTTTATGAACGTTCATAAAAGCGAGGAGGAACTTCATGAAACTGCAGAAAGGATCCTGAATGATCCATCTTGCGGAGATGTTTTTCGCGTAAAAGGTTTTCTCAGAAAAGAAGATGGACAATGGCTGGAGCTGAATGCTACCCGCCATGAGATCTGCATCCGGCCGGCAAAGCTGGGACAGGAGATCATGATCGTTATTGGGGAGAAACTGAATAAAGAGGTAATTGATGGATACTGGAAATAATACTGCAGGAAAAACAGCACCGGAGAGATATGTCTCAGAGAAGGCCTTTGAAGAGCTGCCAGATACCTTTCAGAAGCTAGCAGAGCTGCTTGGAGAAGATCAGTTTGAACTGGTGGCAGTGAATGATGAGAAAGATCCGCAGGATCAGAAAGCAGCTTCAGAAAGTGCTTTTTCGGAAGCAATTGCGGAAAAGTCCGATGACAATATGTACAGAGTGGATTCTTATGTAAAAAACGGCGAAATCCGTCTTGTGTATCTTATGAATGATGCGGTAGAAAGCTTTCTTGTTTTTGGAAATGCCCGTATGACAGGTGTATACAAACCGGATTACGAGGGCGAGATCCTGGCAGATTTAAGCCGGCAGGGCAGAGAATACATCCTTGTGGTTCACCAGGATGATTCGGTGGTGACTTTGTTTTTTGAAACCCTGTCTCTGGAAAAACATCTCTACGATTACAGCCGGATCGGTCATTTCTGGGTAGAAGGGTATGAATACTTACGGCAGCTGGAATATCGGCTGGCGATCCTCCGCGACAAATATGATTATATAGGCGGGGACAGCTGCAACGCTCTGGAGGAGAAGCTTTCTGCACTGGTGGAATTTCCGCCATTGAATTACTGCTGTTATCCGGCTGTTCCGGAAAAGTATATTGTTCCCAGGGAAAATCCGTGGATTCCCTCGGAAAAGGCATTTGAGGTAATGGGAGAGATCGCAAGGCAGGCAGGAGACCGTACCTTTGTCAGGTGGCTTGAAATTTACCGGAAACTTCGGTTTAAATGGGTAGCACGGAAACTGGCAGGAATGCTTCACCGTACAAAACACATCCAGGTAACGATGTGCCTTTCTGAAAAGCTGCGGGAAGCTTCATCCGGATATGGGAATCGTTCTTTTGGAAAAGAAGCCGATGAAGAACTTAGAGTTCTTACAGAAAAAGCCAGGACAAAGCAGGCAGAGCTGAACGAGCAGGGTATGGGATCCGAAGTACTCAGGGAAGAACCGTTTACCATTGCCAGAGATTCTCTGGGATTTAAGGTTTATCTCATGAAATGGAACAAAGGAAGAAAAGACTGTACCGTTGAAATTGAAGAAATATGACGAAATATATATAGATCCGTAGAGAATATCTGTGAAGTGTTTTTGCCCGGCAGGGATTGCTTTTTTAAAAACACTGGGGTATAATCTAACGGAAAGAGTTAAGAACAGCCCTTTAATAAGAAAGGAGATTTTTAAAATGAAAGTAACACATATTACAGATATTGATAAATTTTTTGAGGTAATTGACAGCTGCAAGGGTAGAGTAGAGCTTGTAACAGGAGAGGGAGACAGATTGAACCTGAAATCCAAACTTTCCCAGTATGTATCTCTTGCAAACATCTTTTCCGCTGGTGAGATCCCGGAGCTTGAGATCGTTGCAGCAGAGAAAGAGGATATCGACAAGCTTATGAACTTTATGATCAACGGCTGATAGGAAGAACGATTTTCAGGGATGTGAGCTTTTCACATCCCTCTATTAATCTGAATATAAAGCAGAATAGGAATGTCTGTTTTGTAAAATGGATATAATGACAGCAGATACAGAAACAGGTATTTTTTTCTCTGTCATCATGAGCATAACAGGATACAACCAGGGGGTATAATACTTCCTGGTCAAACTACGTTAAAAGGAGTGTATACAAAATGGTTAAAATTGATATTATCTCCGGTTTCCTTGGCGCCGGAAAAACAACTCTGATCAAAAAGCTTCTGAAGGATGGATTTCAGGGTGAGCAGGTAGTGCTGATCGAGAACGAGTTCGGTGAGATCGGTATTGACGGCGGCTTCCTGAAAGAGGCAGGGATCCAGATCCGTGAGATGAACTCCGGATGTATCTGCTGCTCTCTGGTAGGAGATTTCGGAACCTCTCTGAAAGAGGTTGTTACCAAATATGATCCGGACAGGATCCTGATCGAGCCATCAGGAGTTGGTAAGCTTTCTGACGTTATCAAGGCTGTACAGGGTGTTCAGGACGAGGTTGACATTAAACTGAACAGCTATACAACTGTTGTTGATGCAAAAAAATGCAAAATGTATATGAAGAACTTCGGTGAGTTCTTTGATAATCAGATCCAGTATGCAGGTGCTATCATCATGAGCCGTACTGATATTGCAAGTGAGAAAAAGGTTCAGGAGTCCCTGGAGCTTCTCCGCAGCCTGAATAAGGATGCTGCTATCATTACAACTCCGATCGAGAATCTTGACGGTAAGAAGCTGGTAGAGGTTATGGAGCATCCGGTATCCCTGGAGCAGGAGATGCTTGAGGAGGAGCATGAGCATCATCATCACCACGACGGAGAGTGTGGCTGCGGCCATGATCATGAAGAGCATGAGCATCATCACCATGACGGAGAGTGCGGTTGTGGCCATGATCATGAAGAGCATGAGCATCACCATCACCATGACGGAGAGTGCGGTTGCGGCCATGATCATGAAGAGCATGAGCATCACCATCACCACGACGGAGAGTGTGGCTGTGGACATGACCACCACCATCATCATGCAGATGAGGTCTTCACAAGCTGGGGCCGTGAGACTATTAAAAAATATACACGTGAGGGACTTGAGAAGATCCTTGAGGCACTTTCCGAGTCTGATAAATACGGTATCATCCTCCGTGCAAAGGGAATGCTTCCGGCAGAAGACGGAACATGGATCTATTTTGATATGGTTCCGGAAGAAACTGAGATCCGTGAGGGTGCACCGGAATATACAGGCCGTCTGTGCGTGATCGGTTCTAAGCTTGACGAGCATGCACTGGAGGAGCTTTTCGGGATCGCATAAAGCATATGATAAAATAAATGTTCGTTTTGACGCAAAGCCAAAGCGGAATACAGATATAGATTGTTACAGAAAGGAAACAGATACTGTACATTAAATCGTACAGTATCTGATAGGATGGATTTATGGAAGAGACCAGAGTACCCGTTTATCTGATCACAGGTTTTCTGGAAAGCGGCAAGACCTCTTTCCTGAGCTTTACCCTGCAGCAGGATTACTTTCAGATCGATGGAAAAACACTGCTGATCCTTTGCGAAGAGGGTGAGGAAGAATATGATGAGGAAGCACTGAAACAGTGCAATACCGTTGTGGAGAGCATTGACAGCGAGGAAGAGCTTACACCGGAACGACTTGCGGCAATGGAGATCCTGCATCAGCCGGAGCGGGTGATCATTGAGTATAATGGCATGTGGCTGGTAAGTAAATTCGAAGAAATGGAAAAACCGGAAGGCTGGGGCGTGGAGCAGCATATCACCTGTGTGGATGCAAGCACATTCCAAGTCTATATGGCGAATATGAAGTCACTTTTTATGGACATGGTCCGCAATGCGGATATGGTTATCTTTAACCGCTGCCAGGAGAACGACCCGCTTCCTTCTTACAGAAGAAGCATCAAGGTGGTGAACCAGCGTGCGGAGATCATCTTTGAGGATGAAGAGGGCGAGCTTGGTGATCTTTTTGAGGATGAGATGCCATTTGATATTGATGCGCCGGTGATCGATATCCTTCCGGAGGATTATGGTATCTGGTTTGTGGATTCCATGGATCATCCGGACCGTTATGTTGGAAAAACCGTTCACTTTAAAGCACGTGCCCTGAAGCCGCGTGGAATGGGAAGCAAATTCTTTGTTCCCGGAAGAACAGCCATGACATGCTGTGCAGATGATACCACATTCCTTGGTTACATCTGCAAGAGCGCTTTTGCTCCGAAGATCGCAGAAGGCCAGTGGGTGGATGTTACTGCGAAGGTTGCGTTTGAGAAGAGAATGGAATATCAGGGAGAGGGAATCGTACTTTACGCAGAGCATGTAGAAGTTTGTGAGCCACTTGCTGATGAGATGGTATATTTCAACTGATACGATCAGAGCATTTGTATGCCTTAAGGCATAAGAAGGCCTGACATTGAAACAGGTAGATTACAGCTGAGGAGTTTTTATGTATTTAATTGCAGGTTTGGGAAATCCGGGAAAGCAGTATGAGGCTACACGCCACAATATGGGCTTTGACACCGTTGACTGTCTTGTGGAGAAGCATAATATCCCGCAGGGCGGCGTAAAATTTAATGCCATGTATGGAAAAGGTATCATCGGCGGTGAAAAAGCTATTCTGATGAAACCGCTTTCCTATATGAATTTAAGCGGCGGTCCGATCCAGGAGATGTCCGGCTATTTCAAGATCGATCCGGAGACAGAGCTGATCGTGATCTACGATGATATCGATCTGGAACCTGGGCAGCTTCGTATCCGCAAAAAGGGCAGTGCAGGCGGACATAACGGGATCAAGGATATCATCCGCCGCCTTGGAACTGAAAAATTTATCCGCATCCGTGTTGGTGTCGGTGCAAAACCGAAAGACTGGGATCTGGCAGATTTTGTGCTGGGTCATTTTTCGGACAGTGACCGCAAGCTTGTGGACGAAGGGATCAATGATGCGGCAGAGGCTGTGGAGATGATCCTGTCCGAGGGCGTAGATGCGGCGATGAATAAATATAACAGGAAAAAGCCTAAGAATTGAGGTTTGTATGGAAGCATTTTTGCATCCTCTGCAGGGTCTTGCAGAGTTTGAGGAAATAAAAAAGCGCTGTGGCGCAAACTGCGGAATTCTCAATGTTTCCGGATGTATGGAGTCCCAGAAGGTCCATCTGATGTATGGACTTTCCGGGCTTTTTCCATATCATCTGATCCTTGCGGATGATGAGCGCAACGCAAAGGAAATCTATGAGGATTACCGCTTCTATGACAAAAATGTATATTTTTATCCGGCAAAGGATCTTCTGTTTTTTCAGGCAGATATTCACGGAAATCTTCTGATCCGGCAGCGGATGCGTGTGATCCGGGCACTTCTGGAACAGGAAGAAGTGACCGTTGTTACCAGCATTGACGGATGTATGGATTTCCTGATGCCGCTGGAAAAGATCAGAAGCAGACTTCTTCATTTTAAAAGTGACAGTGTGATCGATCTGGATCAGCTGAAGGAAGAGCTGGTAGAGCTGGGGTATGAACGCACTGGTCAGGTAGAGCTTCCGGGGCAGTTTTCTGTGCGTGGAGGAATCATTGATATCTATCCGCTGACAGAGGATAATCCCTGGCGTATCGAACTGTGGGATGATGAGGTGGATTCTATCCGGAGCTTTGATGCGGAAAGTCAGAGATCTCTAGAAAATGTAGATGAAATTACGATTTATCCGGCCGTCGAAAAGATGGACGGAGAAGATATGGTATCCTTTCTGGATTATTTTCCGGAAGAAAAAACACTGGTGTTTCTGGATGAACTGAACCACCTGGCAGAAAACGGCGAGGGTGTGGAGGAAGAGTACCGTCAGAGTCGTATGCACAGAGAGGAAAAAGGCGAGGCAAATCTTCCGGAGCAGTGGCTATGTGGCTTTCAGGAACTGCAGAAGAAGCTGAACAGACGGAATTGTGTGGCTGTATCCGCACTTTCTCCCAGACGTTCCGGATGGAAGATCAATGAGGAATTTGATCTTACGGTGAAGTCTGTAGATTCTTATAACAGCAGCTTTGAACTTCTGGTAAAGGATCTCCTTCAGTATAAGAGTCAGGGATACCGGATCGCATTGCTCTCCGGTTCCAGGACCAGGGCGGAGCGTCTGGCAAAGGATCTTTCAGAGGAAGGACTGAATGCTTTTTACAGCCAGGACATGGATCGTATCATCAGTCCCGGGGAGATCATGGTGGTCTATGGTCACGCAAGACGTGGCTTCCAGTATCCGCTGATCAAATTTGCAGTGATGACGGAAACCGATATTTTCGGCAAAGAGCAGAAAAAGCGCAAAAAAAAGAAAAAGTACAGCGGAAACAGGATCCAGGACTTTGCAGAGCTTTCCATTGGTGATCTTGTTGTTCATGAAAAGCATGGACTGGGTATTTACCGTGGAATCGAAAAGGTAGAGGTTGACCGTGTTGTGAAGGATTACATCAAGATCGAATACCGGGGCGGCAGTAATCTCTATATCCTGGCAACCCAGCTAGATGCTTTGCAGAAATATTCCGGATCCTCCGAAAATGCAAAAACGCCCAAGCTGAACAAGCTTGGCGGTCAGGAGTGGAATAAGACCAAGAGCCGTGTTAAGGGTGCGGTAAAAAATATCGCAAAAGAGCTGGTAGAGCTTTATGCAGTACGCCAGGAGAAAGAGGGGTATGTCTGCGGACCGGATACCGTATGGCAAAAGGAATTTGAGGAGATGTTTCCTTATGAGGAGACAGAGGATCAGCTGGCAGCCATTGAGGATACCAAGAGAGATATGGAAAGCACCAGGATCATGGACCGTCTTGTGTGTGGTGACGTTGGTTACGGAAAGACGGAGGTGGCTTTAAGAGCTGCGTTTAAGGCAGTACAGGAAAGCCGGCAGGTGGTTTATCTGGTCCCTACTACCATTCTTGCCCAACAGCATTACAATACCTTTGTACAGCGTATGAAAGAATTTCCGGTGAAGGTGGAGCTTCTCTGCCGTTTCCGGACATCTGCCCAGCAGAAAAAGACCATCGAAGGGATCAAAAAGGGGCAGGTAGATATTGTGATCGGCACCCACAGAGTTCTTTCAAAAGATGTGGAATTTAAAAATCTTGGACTTCTGATCATTGATGAGGAGCAGCGCTTCGGTGTTACTCACAAGGAGAAGATCAAGCAGATGAAAAAAGATGTGGATGTACTGACGCTGACGGCAACGCCGATTCCGAGAACTCTTCATATGAGTCTCATCGGTATCCGTGATATGAGCGTTCTGGAAGAGCCGCCGATGGATCGTGTGCCGATCCAGACATACGTTATGGAGTACGATGAGGAGACTGTTCGGGAAGCCATCCGCAGGGAGCTTCGCCGGGGTGGACAGGTGTATTACGTATATAATCGAGTCAATGACATTGCCGAAGTAGCCCTTCGGATATCCAGACTTGTGCCGGAGGCCAGAGTGGATTTTGCACATGGACAGATGAGTCAGAGGGAACTGGAGCAGGTAATGTATGATTTTATCAACGGAGATGTGGATGTACTGGTTTCCACCACTATTATTGAGACAGGACTGGATATTTCCAACGTAAACACTATGATCATCCATGATTCGGACAGATATGGCCTTTCCCAGCTTTATCAGCTTCGTGGGCGTGTAGGACGTTCCAACAGGACTGCTTATGCATTTCTAATGTATACCAAAAACAAGATGCTCCAGGAGACCGCGGAGAAACGGCTTAGCGCCATGCGGGAGTATTCAGACCTTGGAAGCGGTTTTAAGATAGCTATGAAGGATCTGGAACTTCGTGGAGCAGGAAATCTTCTTGGTGCTCAGCAGCACGGGCATATGAACGCAGTTGGTTATGACCTTTACTGCAAGATGCTCAGTGAGGCTGTCAAGGAGGCAAAGGGAATCCGGACTATGGATGATTTTGAGACGACCATTGATCTCAACATCGATGCGTTTATCCCGGATTCCTATATCAGCAACGAGTTCCAGAAGCTGGATATTTATAAGCGTATTGCCGGTATTGAAAGCCAGCAGGAATATGACGATATGCTGGAGGAACTGATCGACCGTTTTGGCGAGCCGACAAAAGCTGTGCTGAATCTTCTTGCCATTGCAAGACTGAAGGCTCTTGCCCATCAGGGATATGTGACGGAGATCAAGCAGCTTGGAAAAGATGTCCGGATCACGCTCTATGAAAAGGCCAAGCTGGATCCCGCAGGTATCCCGGCTATTATGGCGCAGTACCGGAGAGGTTTGCAGTTTAAGGCTGATCATGAGCCGAAATTTATCCTGACACCACAGGGAAGGCTGATTGAAGAGCTGATGAAGTTTGCGGGGGAGCTGGCAAAACTGGCAGAGCCACTGGAGTAAAGGGAAGAATCAGCTAAGCTTAGGGTTATCCACGGGAAAAAACATCCGGTTTGTGGATACCGGATATTTTCCCGGAAAGACTTGTGGATAATTTGTGAAATGTCGTGTAAGTTCGTGAAATTCCTTGCTCTTAAAGGTGAAAACGTTTATAATCAAGTATTATGGAATAAGAGCCGGACCGTGATTCTTATGGACGGATAGATGGAGGATGAAATGAGAAATTCAGTAAAGAAAGCGGCAGTTACTGCTCTTGTCTGCGTTACAGCGGCAGGAATGATGGCAGGCTGCGGAAATAAAAAACTCGATGGTACAAAGATCGCAGTGACAGTCAATAAGCAGGAAATCCCGTTTGGCGTTGTAAGTCTGGCAGCACGTATGCAGCAGGCACAGGCTGAGGCAATGTACAAGATGTATCTTGGCGGCGGAAGCGATATGTCTATCTGGAGTACCAAAATGGATGATTCCGATGAGACTTACGGTGAAAATGCGGTAACAACTTCTGTTGAAACTGTTGAAAAGATGTGTCTGGAGAAAGAACACGCTTCCGAGTATGATGTTGAAATCACAGATGATGAGCAGAAGGCTCTTGAGGAAGCTGCCAAGAACTTCATGGCTGCCAATTCTGATGAGACAATTGCAGAGCTTGCGGTTGATGAAGATATGGTAAAGACTTTCCTCGAGCTTGAAACATACGATGTGAAGATGAAGGATGCCATTGAAGCCAAAGCGGACGTGAAGCTGGATGAGAAAGAATATCAGCAGATGTCCTTCAGCTATGCAAGTGCAAAGGTCAGCGGAGATGATCTTTCCGATGATGATATCAAGAAGAATAAAGAGAATCTTCAGAAGTTTTATGACAAGGTTAAAGAGGATCCGGCTGCAGATTTCAATACTCTTGGAGATGAGATCTCCGAGGATATGACCGCAACAACCGGAACATGCCCTACCTATGAGGAAGGTGATGACAGTGCTGCCAACGGAACTACTTATCCGGATGAGGTTCGTACCGCTTTAAGAAAGCTGGACGAGGGTGCACTGAACGAGGAGATCATAAAGACAGATTCCGTATGGTATGTTGTGAGACTGGATTCCAAGAATGATAAAACTGCAACGGAGAGTAAGAAAGAGTCTCTGACAAACACCAAGAAGGATGATTTCTATAATGATACAACAGATGGCTGGAAGAAGAAAGCTGATATCAAAGAAGAGAAAAAACTGATCAAGAAGATCAAGATCACAGATAATCACAGCTTTACGATCCAGACTTCAACTCCGACACCGGACCCGGATGTAACTGAGACACCGACAGCAGATTCTGCAGCGGCTGAGGCAACTGAGACACCGGCAGCTGAGGAGCAGACCGATGTGACCGAGACACCGGAGACAGAGGGAGATTCTGCAAAGGCTGATGAGGAGACTGCAGACAGTACAGAATCTGAGGCAGCTGCTACACCGGAAGCTGAGAAATAAGATACAATGTTTACAATGGAATGATAAGAGAAAAGACAACGAGCCGTGTACGGGTTTATCGTACACGGCTCGTTTTTGTAATGCTCATGCCTGCTTTACGGATCATCAGATCAGATTGAGATGCTCTAGTGCGTGAAGGATCCCGTCCTTGTCCACTGAGTCTGTCTGGTATGTGCAGTGCTCTTCGATGCCTCCGTAAGCATTTCCCATAGCAACGCTGACTCCGGCAGCTTTCAGCATGGGAAGGTCGTTGGGACTGTCTCCGAATGCATAGCAGTCTTCCTTGGGGATGGAAAGGCGGTCCAGGAGAAATTCCATGCCTGTGGCTTTGCTGGTACCCTTTTGTGTGACTTCCCAGATTCCGTTTCCGTGATCAAAATAGGTGTAATGATCATTACAGAAGCTGCGGAATTTTTCGACATCGGAATCCGGCAGCATATGTACCAGGAATTTGTCATAAGAGTAAGTGCAGGCATCCTCCCGATTGAATTTCGTGATGTCGACCATTGGAATTTCTTTTCGCATTTTGACTCCGAATTCGGACTGGGCCGGAGATGCGCCATCATACAGGATCTCAGTGTTGGATTCAAAAATTGCCTCGATCTTGCATTTGCGGAGAAGGTCTACGGTTTCCTTGCACAGAAGATTTGGGACTGTACGGAAAAAAAGCAATTTGTTGTCCATGTAAATGTGGGTTCCACAGCCGTATATATAGCCATCGAAATGAAGCTCTGAGAGTGCAGAGGGCATCATTACTTTGGTGCGGCCGGTGTTGATGAAAAGAAGATGACCGTTTTCATGGGCTTTTGTGAGGGCGCGGCTGGTGCTCTCCGGAACCTTGAAAGGGTGAGGCGTAAGCAGTGTGCCGTCTATGTCGAAGAACAGGATTTTTTTATCGTTCATAAGGTCTCCTTTAAAATGGGATTTCTTCTTCGGTGTTACTGTTATCAATGTCAGTAATATCATTAACAGGAAGCGGTTCTGCTGATGTATCTTCAACAGAGTTCAATGTGCTGACACGGATGCCGTTGAGTTCTATTTCACTTTCCATGGGGATCACAAGGCATTTTCGACCATCGATGATGCGGGTTTCTACCAGTTCTGCCCGGTCCGGTGCTACGTGGATCACCACGTCAGGGGTTTTGATCTCGAATTTCCGGGTGTTGGTGATGTTGGATGCTACCAGAGCTGATTTTTCTCCTGCGGCAAGCTCATACTGTTCATCGAAGTTCTGGAGCTTTTCGTCTTCTACGCCGCATTCTTCGAAGAGACGTTTGACTTCGGATTTGGTGAGGACAACAGGTTCCGGTTCGTCCTTCTGGGATTCGATGAGATCGTTGAGCTTTTCGTGGATCTCAAGGACTGTGTCGTAGGCACAGTCATCACCAAGGGTTTCTTCCACCAGAGCATTGAAGGAGTCACGCTGGGTTCCGGCAGATAGTGGTGTGGTGCAGCCGAAGACTTCTTCCATCATGGTGGAGCGGAGATTTTCGGCGTTTTTGGTGTAGTAGAGAAGTCCGTGGATATCGGTACTGCGGTCGTTGAACTGTGGGAAAAGGAAGCCCCAGTCAGGCATTTCTACCAGCCAGTCCCGGATACGGTCTTCAATATTGTTTGTCTCTGCATTGTAATGCAGGCCTGCTTTGGAGAGCTTGACCGGGCAGATACTGCAGAGGATGTGATCGTAGATCTCATCGGAAGCGTCGAACATTTCGGCACCGTCGGAGGATTTGCCGGGGATGTCGTAGACTGCGTGGATGAGGATGATGTAGTAGTTTTCACCGTAGTCGTAGTTTTCTATGATTCTGTCGTAGAAGGCTTCGGTGAGGGTGTCGTCGGTGAGTTTGCTTTTGCGGAGTTTCATGAGGAAGTTTTGGGTTCCGCCTTCAGCTTCCTGATCCAGGGGAAATTCCATGTTGATGAGGTTTTTTCCGATGGTGCCGGTGAGGGTTTTTCGGAAGATGTCGAAGTATTTGAAGGTTTCTTCCTCTGATAAGGATAAGAAGGCTTCTTTGAGTTCGGTTTTTTTGTTTTTTTCACCGTCTACGTAGCAGCCGCAGATGCGGGTGATGGAGCAGCGGTCAGGGGTGAATTGTTTTTTTATTTCTGCGATTTCTTTTTTGTTCATGTGTGGTTTACCTCGGTTTTTTAATTAGTTTGATTATAGCACAGGTGTTTGGTGGGGGCAAGATGACGCGGACGGACGTGTGAGATTTGCAGCAGAAGTCCGGGTGCCGTCGTTTCGCCTGGTCATACTAAGCGTCTGAGGTGCCTCACGGAGCGGCCGGCCCATAACTCGCCATGTACGCTGATGCGTACCTGGCTCAGACAGATGGGCCTTACCCTACGGCTTGTGGCCGCCGGGTACCTCTCCGTGAACCACCTCAGACGCTAAGTATGGACCAAGGCTCACTCCAAAGCACCCGGACTTCTGCTGCAAACCTCACACTGTGCGGTCATGGTGGGAGGGATAGAGTGGTCTGACGGGAGTTGGATGAGCCATCAGCGCTGCGCTGGATGGCTGGGAGGAAAGGCTGAGTTTCCTTGTGGTTTGGAGGGGAGGTTGTGAGCGTCGGCGCGTTGCTGGACGCCTGTAGTTTGGAAGCTTGAGATTCTATGTGTTTGCCGGGAGGTTGTGAGCGTCGGCGCGTTGCTGGACGCCTGTAGTTTGGAAGCTTGAGATTCTATGTGTTTGCCGGGAGGTTGTGAGCGTCGGCGCGTTGCTGGACGCTTGTAGTTTGGAAGCTTGAGATTCTATGTGTTTGTCAGGGAGGTTGTGAGCGTCGGCGCGTTGCTGGACGCCTGTAGTTTGGAAGCTTGAGATTCTTTGTGGTTTGGAGGGAGGTTGTGAATGTCGGTGCGTTGCTGGACGCTGGAAGGTGGTGTCGAAATTTGGAGATGGGTTTTTGTGGTGTTGTGGTGGGATGTGTGGTATGATTTGTATATCTTATAAGATCTATCCATTTATTTGGTTTCTTTTTGCTTCAATGTCTGAAGCGTTTTTTCAAAAATATTTATAAAAACTGTATACAGGGTTTCTGAAGTGTTTGGTTGATGGTATAATTGTATATACCAGAAGGAGTATTGTTTGAGAGATAATACGATTTTTGATGATGTTTTTCGTACTATGATGGAGAAAATGACGTTTCTGGTCGTGCCTTTGATCAATGATGTTTTTCATACATCATACCCGGCTGATATGGAGATTGTGCAGCTGCGTAACGAGTATCAGCGGGTGGATGGTGAGATTATTACGGATTCGCGGCTGTTGATCGGAAACAGGATTTATCATATAGAATGCCAGAGTACGGATGACACGACAATGGCTGTACGGATGATAGAGTATGATTTTGCAACTGCTGTTGAGTTTGCCAGAAAGCAGGGACGGAGGTATCGGATGGAGTTTCCACGTTCTTGTGTGTTGTATCTGAGAAATAGTAGGAATACGCCGGATTTTCTGGAAGTGGATGTGGTTTTTCCGGATGGGGGATGTCATTTGTACAGAGTGCCTGCCATTAAAGTAGAGAATTATACAAAAGATAAGATATTTGAAAAGAGTCTTCTTATGCTGCTTCCTTTTTATATCATGCGATATGAAAAAAGAGGGCATGAGATGAGTGAGAATCCACAACTTTTTCAGGAATTACTGAATGAATATGAAGTGATCCGGAGTAAACTGGAGGTAGAGATCACTGAATCTGGAAGGTCTGAACTGTTCAGTGATCTGATTGGACTGATAACTCGGATATCTGATCATATTTTCAGAAATGAGGAGAAAGTCCGGAAAGGAATAGGTGAGATTATGGGTGGACATGTTCTGGAACTGGAATCTGAGAAAAGGGCAAGACTGATGGCGGAAGCTAAGGAACAGGCTGAAGCACTGGGGCGAGAACAGGGAATGGCTCAGGGAATGGCTCAGGGAATGGCCCAGGGAATGGCTCAGGGAATAGCTCAGGGAATGGCCCAGGGGGAAGAACGACTTAGTGTTCTGATCAACAGGCTTATACTTGATGAGCGTGGTAATGAGATTCAGAAGGTTGTTACAGATAAAGAAATGCGTGAAGCTATGTACAGAGAATATCAATTATAATAAGAAAAGATAAAGAGAATCCCCCACTGGTTTTGCTATCCATGGGGGATTCGTTGATTGATCTGAATCTTATAATACAGAATATCCGTAACTGCTGACAATAGCATCGATCTTCTGGCGGTTTTTGCACAGTGGGCAGTTGTCAGAGCGGTAGGAGTGATAGTCCGGGATGTCTCTGGCCTGAAAGATAGAGTGGACAGGGAGTGTGGCTACACTGTCTACACTGCTGTAGATGGCTGCCACGCCGCGGATCTTACCGCCATAGTACAGAACGCTTTCGATAGCTCGGTTCAATGTGGATCCGGTGGTGATGGAACCATTTAGGACGAGGATGTTTTTTCCATTGATCATTGGTTCATAGTTGTCGCGGAAGATCATCTGCCCGGTGCTGTTGAACTCAGGGGTGATGACGTAGATGGTCTGGTGTGCGTTCATGGAAAGGACGCCGGCTTTGGTCAGTTCTTCGGCGAGATAAGCACCGATCACTTCAAGTCCGTCCATGCAGACGATGGTGTCTACCGGAATGGATGCTTCGTAATTTGCTGCGAGAGCGGATGCAATACGCTGTGCTTCAGCGCATCTGGATTTCATAGTAGTGAGATCCAGGTAGTGTGTGATATGGGACTGGGATGTTACGAAGTGTCCCGGAATCATTTTAAGCTGTATGCGGTTGTCAGTGCGTGCATAAATTTTTATGATGTTGTCCTGATCCATAATAAAAACCTCCTGTCGTGATCGTGTTTTACGTGGTTGTTCAGGAGAATTATCCTGAAGGATTACGAAACAGATTTATTTAACCGAATGCGGATTGCAAATATCCGATTAGCTGTGCATATTATACCATTAATTTCAAAAAAATGAAATAATATAATGCAAAATATATAAAAAATATTCAAAAAATCAAGCGTATTTGTTAAAAAATATCCAATATCATGAAAACTTTGACAATAGGATCATTACTATAGAGTGAAAGTACTTGTGAGTACGTAGTAAATTGGAAAGAGAGTGTCATATGTATTATTGCGTATAAAAAAGAGGAGGAGAATCCCTAAGGATCCTCCCCCTGTGAGAGTGAGTCAATATCAGCCTTCAATAGATACATATTTATCAGCTTCAATCTCTTCAGCTGCTTTTTTCGGAATAGAAAGTCTCAGAACACCGTTCTCAAATTTTGCATGGACATCTTCGTTTTTTACACCATTACCAACATAGAAGCTTCTGCTTGTGCTGCCGGCATAACGTTCACGGCGGATATAATTGCCTTTCTTGTCTTCCTCGTCTTTGTCAAGACCCTTGGCAGCGGAGATGGTAAGATAACCATCCTTCAGCTGTACCTGTACTTCATCTTTCTTAAATCCTGGAAGATCTACATCCAGCTCATAGCCTTTATCTGTTTCACGTACATCAGTTTTCATGATATTTTTTGCATGTTTGCCATAAAGAGGGTTCTTTCCGCTAAAGAAATTATCTCTGAATCCAAAATCATCCATCCACTCATCAAATAAGTTTTCTCCAAATACACTCGGGAACATCATAAGTCATTTCTCCTTTCAAATTGAAAAGCCGTTCCGGTGGATCAAGAAATCCAACTGTTGCCGGTATATAGTTACCACTTCGGGTTATTCCGCAGTGGTGATCGTTTGGTTTTATTCTGAACATCTGGAAGTTCTTTTTTATCTTCTCCTTTGTTCTATATGTAATATAACACATGTTGTTAGCAAAGTCAATAGGTGAGTGCTAAAAAATTGTGAAGAATTTGTGTTCCGTAAAATGAAAAAACTAATTTCCACCTTTAGCCCTTTATGCTCTCATATTAAAAAGCGAATCGGACAAGGACTGAAAATCTTATGCAGATTGAACATTCTGCAATGTTATAATAACTTTAAAGCATAGAAAAAACCAAAAAAATCAATATAATAAGGCATATAGACAAAATGTATTAAAAAAATTTTTCGTACATTCTTCTGAGTTGAACAGACGATAGAAAGACAGTATTCATGAGTATGCAGGTAAAGCAAAATGTAAATGAAAAAGTACAGGAGGAGAGAATAATGCAGAAAAAATATGCAGATTTTAAGCTTGGGGTACCGGATTATGTAACAGTGGAAACAGAAGCGGAGAGACTTGTGTGCCAGGGAGGGCAGACGACAGTAGCTGCCGGTGCAACTACTGTGGAATTTCAGGACGCAGGTGAACATGAGGATATATTTGTCACATCCGAGGATGCAGTGAGATGTGTGAAGCTGAGATGGAACTATAAGATCCCGAAATCAGCCAGATTTCTGGGAGATGCCTGGGAACGTACCTATGGTGATGCGGAATGGCATGGAATGAGCGGAAACCGTTATCTGCCATGGTATTTTCTGGCGAAGCTTTCTGAGAAGGTTCTCTGCTTTGGCGTAAAGGTCCGTCCTTCTGCTATGTGCTGTTGGCAGGTGGATACCAAAGGAATTACTTTGTTTCTGGATGTTCGCTGCGGAAATACAGGAGTACAGCTGAAAGGAAGAAAGCTGTGTGCCGCACAGATCGTCTGCATGGAAGCAGAAGGAGCAGATACTTTTGAAACTGCACAGAAATTCTGTGAAAAAATGTGTGCAGATCCGATCTTCCCAGAGTTTCCGGTATATGGAAGCAATAACTGGTACTATGCTTACGGTGACAGCTCCGAAGAGGAGATCTTAAGTGATACCGATTATATCCTGAAACTGACCGAAGGTGTAAAAAATCCTCCGTTCATGGTCATTGATGACTGTTGGCAGGAACATCACCGCTTGGATGAATACAACGGTGGACCATGGACAAAAGGCAATGACAGATTTCCGGATATGAAAGGTCTTGCAGACAAGCTGGAGAAAAAAGGTGTCCGCCCGGGTATCTGGGTCCGTCTGCTTCTTAATGAAGATGAGAATATCCCGAATGAGTGGAGAATTTCCTATAATGACTGTCTCGATCCGTCCCACCCGGATGCACTGGAATATATCCGTAAAGATATCGAGAGGATCTGTGATTGGGGATACACGCTGATCAAGCATGATTTTTCTACCTTTGATCTCTTTGGGAAATGGGGATTTGAGGCGAATTTAAGAGACAATTCCATGGAGAAATGGCATTTTTATGATCAGACCAAAACCAGCGCAGAAATCGTAAAAATGCTTTATCAGGAGATTTATGATGCTTCCCGGAGCAACAACGCAGTGATCATCGGCTGCAATACCATCGGACATCTCGGCGCAGGCCTGATGCATCTGAACCGGACCGGTGACGATACCAGCGGACGTATCTGGGAGCGTACCAGACGAATGGGCGTAAATACGCTGGCATTCCGTCTTCCGCAGCACAATACGTTTTACCATATTGATGCAGACTGTGTCGGTATTTTCGGAATGATCCCATGGGAGAAAAATCGTCAGTGGGCAGACGTTCTTGCAAAGAGCGGTACACCACTGTTTGTATCCGCAAAACCTGGAGTTTTGAATCCGGAGGAATTTGAGGAGCTGCATCAGATCATGCTGCGTGCATCAGAACAGAAAGAGCATTTTGTTCCGATGGACTGGGAAGAAATCGACTGCCCGGAGGTATGGGGAGAAAACGGCGAAACTATCACTTATGACTGGTTTGACAACGAAGGTCCGACCATGGATGCTGCGGTGGAATACTATAATGCCAAGGTAGTTGTTCCGTAAATCAGGAAAAGTGGTTCAGCAATCCAGAAGATCCTCGGCATGATGATATTTTTCCCGGTATTCCCGTGGCGTCATGCCGGTTTCTTTTTTGAAGGCACGGGAAAAGGCAAATGGATTTTGATATCCGCAGGAGAACGCCACGCTGGAGACAGGGATATCCGTGATGGTCAGAAGCTCCCGGGCGTTGATGATCTTGGCTGAAGTCAGGAATGCTTGGGGTGTGGTTCCAAGATGTTTTTTAAAAAGTCCGTAAAGGTGGCTGCGGCTGATATGGAGATAGTCAGCAACATCTGTCACAGTGATATTCTGTAGCGGACTTTTTTTGATGTAATCAACAGCCTGTGTGATGTAAAAATTCTCATTGGATTCCATGGTCGTGTAGGAAGCATGAAATTCTTCCTCCAGCATGGCGATGATCCGGTAAAGACCACTCTGGATATAGGCTTCACTGGAGGGCGTCAGCTGCGGGTGAGTCATCATTTCAAGAATGGTTTCCTGATAGGGAAGAACCGAATTTAGCTGCTGGACCGGAGTTTCTTCAGTAAGATGACAGTGTTCACAAAGTATGGGAGCATTTTCTCCATTGAAGCAGATCCAGATGTAAGTCCAGGGATCAGAAGGTTCCGCTTTGTAGAGAGAACTGGTCATAGGAGGAATGAAAAAGCACTGTCCGGCTTTCAAGGTATATTTCCGGTTGTTCATATAGAAATATCCCTGCCCGCTCAGCACAAAGTGAATGGTGTAATACCGCCGTACACCTGGACCATAGGACTGTTCCGGTGTACATTTTTCCCAGCCGCAGGAAATAAGATGAAGTTCTTTTGACGAAGTCTGGCGGTTCATGACCTGCTTGTTTTTCATGAGAGTTTTCTGCCTTTCGATATATGGTTATTATAAGTAATATCAGTTTAAAATATTTGATCTGAGGTGTAAAGAACAAAGATGAACTGATAGGACAAAAGACAGTTGCCGTGCAATAAACGTGCGGCAGCTGTTTTTTATATCCTGGCGTTGTCTTGACACTTGTAAAAGAAAAAGGTTTACCGCCAGGAAAAATATCGTTATAATAGGAGAAACGCAGTTTTTCTGCGGCAAAAATATAACGGTCCGGGAGATATCTGTGTCAGAAATATTGCTTATCCGGTGATATATCAGATGATATGAGGAATTTTCCGGTATGTAATAAGAAGGGAGAAAGATATGGCATATTTAGGTGAAGAGATCAAAAAACTTGGTTTTGGCCTTATGAGACTTCCGCAGAAATCAGAAGGTGTGATCGATGTGGAGCAGACCAAAGTCATGGTGGACAAATTTATGGAAGCCGGATTTACATATTTTGATACAGCATGGGCTTATGCAGGAAGCGAAGATGCTATCCGCGAAGCGCTGGTAGAGCGTTATCCGAGAGAAAAATATCAGTTAGCCACCAAGATGGCAGCCTGGATCAACTGCAAGACAAGAGATGAAGCTCTTGCACAGTTTAAAACATCTCTGGAGAGAACAAAGGCAGGATATTTCGACTTTTATCTTCTCCACAATCTTGGAGAGCACAGAACAAAATATTTTGATAAGTACGGTTTATGGGACTGGATCCATGAACAGAAGGAAGCCGGTCTGATCAGACATGCAGGATTTTCGTTCCACTCCACACCGGAGGAGCTGGATGCACTTCTCACTGCACATCCGGAAATGGAATTTGTACAGCTGCAGATCAATTACGCAGACTGGGAAAATCCGGTGATCCAGTCAAGAGCCTGCTACGAGGTAGCCAGAAAACATGGAAAACCGGTCATTATCATGGAACCTGTAAAAGGCGGCATGCTTGCAACTCCGCCGGAAGCAGTGGAAAAGCTTCTGAAGGAAGCAGAGCCGGAAGCATCCACAGCATCCTGGGCAATCCGTTTTGCGGCAAATCTGGAAGGCGTGATCACCGTACTTTCCGGAATGAGCAATGTTGCACAGATGGAGGATAACCTTTCCTTTATGAAGGATTTCAATGGCCTTACTGACAGTGAGAAGGAGACTCTTGATAAGGCAAGAGAGGCTATGAGCAAAATTCCTCTGATCCCATGTACAACCTGTAACTACTGTGCAAAGGTCTGTCCGATGGAAATTGGAATTTCCGGTTCTTTTACAGCAATGAATTATCTGACATTGTACGGAAATAAAGCCGCCGCAGCGCATCAGGAAGACTGGCTGGTAGTCAGTCATGGCAGAAAGCGTGCAGATGAATGTATAAAATGCGGACAGTGTGAGGAAGTATGTCCGCAGCATATTTCCATCCGCGAGGAACTTGAGAAAGTAAGCGAGGCTTTTTGCAAATAAAGGAACTGATCCGGCAGGAAGCGGATCAGGGTAAGGAGAGAGTTTAAAAATGGAAAAATTCAAAGCATTTCTAAAACGGAAGGATATCGAGATCTCTCTGAAGAGATATGGTATCGATGCACTGGGAGCTATGGCACAGGGACTTTTCTGTTCCCTGCTGATCGGTACGATCATCAACACCATTGGCACACAGTTTCACATTCCGTTTCTGACTATGGCAGTTGCCACAGTCAATGATACCCAGTATACAGTAGGTTCTCTGGCATCTGCCATGAGCGGCCCTGCCATGGCAGTAGCCATCGGTTACGCCTTGCATTGCCCGCCGCTGGTATTGTTTTCGCTGATCACCGTTGGATTTGCCTCCAACGCACTTGGCGGAGCAGGCGGTCCTCTGGCTGTACTGTTTGTTGCCATTGTTGCAGCTGAGATCGGTAAGGCAGTTTCAAAGGAAACAAAGATCGATATCCTTGTAACGCCTCTTGTAACCATCGGTGTGGGCGTAGGTCTTTCCGCATGGTGGGCACCGGCTCTTGGAAAAGCTGCCATGAAGGTAGGAAGCGTGATCATGTGGGCAACAGATCTGCAGCCATTCTTTATGGGAATCTTGGTTTCTGTATTTGTTGGAATCGCACTAACGCTGCCGATCTCTTCTGCTGCGATCTGCGCGGCTCTGGGACTTACCGGACTGGCAGGCGGCGCTGCAGTAGCGGGCTGCTGTGCGCAGATGGTAGGTTTTGCGGTCATGTCCTTCAGGGAAAACAAATGGGGTGGTCTTGTCTCTCAGGGAATCGGAACTTCCATGCTCCAGATGGGAAATATCGTCAGAAATCCAAGAATCTGGATCGCTCCGATCGTAACATCTGCTATCACAGGACCTATTGCAACCTGCTTGTTCAGGCTTCAGATGAACGGAACTGCTGTATCCTCAGGAATGGGTACCTGCGGTTTTGTAGGTCAGATCGGTGTGTATACAGGATGGATGAATGATATTGCAGAAGGAACCAAGACAGCTGTTACAGCTATGGACTGGGCAGGACTTTTTCTGATCTCTTTTATTCTCCCGGCAGTTCTCTGCCCGTTGATCAATATGTTTGTACGTAAGCTCGGATGGGTGAAAGATGGAGATATGACGCTGTCATAAGCTATATCAGATCTTACTTTAAAATCAAAAAAGAGTATCACAGGAACTCATTGATAGTGATGAGCTTTGTGATACTCTTTTATTTTAACTTTTATGCTACATGTGATCCGGTGGCATTACTCCGTTCCAGTCCACAGGCCTTTGCATATTCATGGAGTTTCTCTTTTGCGGAATAATTCAGATTCTGAGGAACTTGGATCTGAATGGTTACATACTGATCACCGCGGACGGAAGGGTTCTTCATGGAAACAATGCCTTTTCCTCTCAGGCGGATCTTGGAACCGGACTGCATACCTTCCCTGATCTTACAGATAACATTTCCGTAAAGGGTGGGAACGGTGGCTTCACCGCCGAAAACAGCGGTTGTGTAAGGAATAGAAATGGTGGTATAAACATCCGATCCCTTTCGTTCATAGCCAGGACGTGTTCCTACGGTAACCTTCAGAAGAAGGTCACCAGGCTCACCGCCGCCGGTTCCGGGCATGCCTTTTCCTTTCAGACGGATACTCTTGCCGGTATCAATACCTGCCGGAATATGAATCTGAAGTGTCTGCGGTGCACCGGAGCTTCCGTCCGGACCGGACAGAGAGATCCTTTTATCTGCACCAAAAGCTGCCTCATCAAAGGTAACGTTGATGCTGGCCTTCACATCAGAGCCTTTTTGCGGAAAATCCTGTTGATGGAATCCGCCGAAGCCGTTGCCACTGTGAAAGCCACTTCCGCCAAATCCACTGTGAAAGCCGCCACCGTTACCGGTGAAATGCTCATATGTGCCATTGCTGCCGAAACCGCGGCTTTCGCCGTGACTGCCGTGGAACATATTTCCGAAGATATCACCAAAAATATCGTCCATATTTTCACCGTTAAAATGAAATTCTTGATAGCTGCCATTGCCGCCACCCTGGAATCCGCCGAATCCACCGGCACCTGCGCCGGCTCCAGGATCAGCTCCTGCTTCAAATGCGGCATGACCAAACTGATCATACATTTTTTTCTTCTTTGGATCACTTAAGACATCGTAGGCTTCGTTTACTTCTTTAAATTTATCTGCGGCATCTGCATTACCGGCGTTTGTATCCGGATGATATTTTTTGGCCAGTTTACGATAGGCTTTTTTTATTGTTTTTTCATCTGCGTTCCGGTCAATGCCCAGAACATCGTAATAATCTCTTTTTACTGCCATGGTATTCACCTTCCCTTATATTATAGTCTGCAGCGTCCCGGATGATCGATCTGTCCTCTCAGAGGACAGATCTCCCGGACTGTCATATATTGAACGTATGCGTATAAAATTCCCCGGGAAAAATCCCGGGGGCATTACTTTTATCTTGTTCTACATGTAATATAACACTACTAATTAAAAGTGTCAATACCTGCATTGTGGGAAAGAACATTTTGGACTGCAATAAGAGATGTGATTCTTACAGCTATCAGCTGAAAATATGATATAATACTACCATAAATTCCGGTGCGGTCTGCTCAGTAAATAAAAAACAGAGAGAGCCGCAGATCAGAGAAAGATCCAAAAAAGAAAAGGAGGCGTATAATATGAGAAAAAGAACTCTTCTGTCCCATATAAAGGCAGTAAAAAGGCTGGTACTTCTGACACTTATACTGGCAGCAGCTTTTCCGGCGACGATCCGGGAGGCAAAGGCAGCAGCAGGAACCACTTTTAAAGTCAAAGTCACAGATGGATACCTGGCTCTCCGGAGTGAGAAGGCTTTTGACAAAGGCAATGAGATCGGACAGCTGAATACAGGAGATCTTGTGGAAGTTACAAATCGGAAGGACGCTACCTACTGGTATGCATACGTGCCAAGACTGGATAAATCCGGATATCTGGACAAAAACTATATCCAGATAGCAGAGAACGCCACAGCTTCCAACGATTCCTGGACAGTAAAGGTAAAAAAAGGCTATCTGGCTCTTCGAAGTACCGCAGCTTACAATGACAGTAACGAGATCGGACGTCTGAATACCGGAGATGTCGTTCTTGTAAAGGACAGCAGTGATTCTACTTACTGGTACGTATATGCTCCGGGGCTTGATAAATCCGGATATGTGGATAACCGGTATATTTACAACAGTGGTCTGTGGACAGTTAAAGTAGAAACTGGTTATCTTGCCCTTCGCAACAAGGCAGCCTATAATGAAAGCAATGAGATCGGACAGCTGAATACCGGTGACACGGTTCAGGTGAAGGACACCAGCAACGATCAGTACTGGTATGTATATGTTCCGCAGCTGGATAAGACCGGTTATGTTGACAGGAACTATCTTACCGGAGGCTCAGGTACGACAACTCCATCCATGACTGTTAAAGTGGAAAGCGGCTATCTGGCTCTGCGCAGTACAAAGGCGTATGACAAGGACAATGAGATCGCCCAGCTGAATAACGGAGATACGGTAGAAGTCATTGAGAAGAAAGACAGTACTTACTGGTATGTATATGTTCCGAAGCTTGGAAAAGAAGGATATGTAGATAAGAACTACCTTAAATAAAAAGATAAAGGATGCTTGTTGCCGGATCTGCCTGAAGAGGAACAGAAAGCCGGAACAAGAAACGGGGAGGCAGAAAGATGACTCTGGCACAGCTCAGATATACCATAGCAATTGCAAAAGCCGGATCTATGAACGAGGCAGCAAAAAGCCTTTATATTTCTCAGCCCAGTCTTTCCACGGCAATCCGGGAGCTGGAAGCAGAAACCGGTGTTGAGATCTTCCGAAGAACGAACCGAGGAATCGCCGTAACGCCTGCAGGCGAAGAATTTCTGGGGTATGCAAGGCAGGTGGTGGAACAGTACGAATTGATGGAAGCCAAATATATTTCCAAGGAACAGTCACGCAAAAAATTCAGTGTTTCCATGCAGCATTATACCTTTGCAGTTAATGCCTTTGTGGAGCTGGTAAAGCAATTCGGCATGGATGAGTACGAATTTGCGGTCCACGAGACCAAGACGCATCAGGTCATCGAGGATGTCCGTAATTTCAAGAGTGAGATCGGGATCCTCTACGTAAATGATTTTAACCGTAAGGTACTTACAAAAATGTTTCACGAGTATGGTCTGGAGTTTCACGAACTTCTCAACTGTCGGATCTACGTTTATATGTGGAAGGGGCATCCTCTGGCGAAGCGTGAGAAGATCACGCTGGAAGAACTGAAGGAATATCCGTGTCTGTCCTTTGAACAGGGAGGAAATAACTCTTTTTATTTTGCTGAGGAGGTTTTGAGCACCTATGAATACAAACGGCTGATCAAAGCCGATGACAGGGCTACTATGCTGAACCTGATGGTAGGACTGAATGGATATACCTTATGCTCCGGTATTATCTGTGAGGATCTTAATGGTTCCGATTACTGTGCTGTGAAGCTGGATTCCGATGAGATCATGACAATCGGTTATGTTGCCAGAAAGGGTGTTAACATCAGTGCCCTTGGGAAAAAATATCTGGAGGAGATTTCCAGATATAAGGATAAAGCACTGAAATAAGAGAAAATAAAATCTGACAGATCACTGCCGGAGAAGACGGGAAAAGCTTCTGGTATTTATGATACCGGAGGGGTGTTTCCCTGTGTATTCTCAGATACGTAGCGATGCGTATCATGCAGGAATCTGTCAGATTTTTATTTACATTAAAAGTTTTTGGCAGTGGAAATTTTATTCTGCAAGCCGATCACACACGGATCACAAAACCATCCTTACGCGGTTTGGCTGTTGGATACTCACAGTCACGGTATCCAAGAACACAGTGGCCTACGCCGATATATTCCTCTGGAACACCCCACTGCTTCTTCAGCTCTTTTCCTTCCTCGGAGTCAAAAACTTCTTTTGCACGGTGAATCCAGCAGGAGTCCACGCCGAGAGCATGTGCGGCATTCATGAGATTTCCCATCACAAGACTTCCGTTTTCCACACAGGTGCCCATTTTGCTGTCGGAAAAGACAATGATCACAGTTGGGGCGCCGTAGAACGGATCTGAGGTGCTGCCCATAACAGCTGCGTTCATTTTGGAAAGCCTTGCAACCAGCTCCGGATCCTGTGTCACTACCATAAGAGTGCTCTGCTGTCCCATGCCGCTGGGGGAATATTCTCCCGCTTCCAGGATCGTATCCAGAGTTTCTTTCGGAACAAGCTCTTTTTTGTAGGCGCGGATGCTTCTGCGCTCTAACAGATTTTTGATGCTTTCATTCATGATCATTACCTCCTGATGTTAAATTTTGTTGAAAATATTTTCTGCAAAAGAAAGTAAATTTCTTTTTATTCTGATAAAAACCATTATAACGCAGATGATTATAGTTTCCAATAGATAGAAGGATATAACTTTACAATTTATAAAGAAATATTATATAATCTGGTTATGATATTCCTGCGGCGGATGCGGGAGAATTTCGGGTGGAGATACAGAGACAGAATAGTTAAGACAGAAAATATGAGGTGCCAGATGGAAAAGATTCGGAAACATTTTTATTTTTCAGGAAGAGTACAGGGAGTAGGCTTTCGTTACCGCTCCTATTATATTGCACAGTCCATGGGACTGACCGGCTGGGTACGGAATCTCTGGGATGATCGTGTGGAAATGGAAGTACAGGGAACCAGAGAAGAAATCCGGGAGATGGTAGAGCGCCTTTCTCAGCAGAGCTTTGTGGAGATCGAGGGGATTGAAGCAAGGGAAATCCCACTGGAGGAGGAGTTTGGCTTTCATGTGAGAGAATAGTGAAATAGCCGGTTCATTCCAGCTCCAGTGCCAGATACAACAGAACAGCGTCCCGGAATTTTCGGGGATTGAGACCACATTTTTTATAAATGTGGTTTAATTTATATTGAAGAGTATTTTTGTGGAGAAAAAGCTTCTCTGCGGCATCAGCCAGAGACATTTCCAGGGAAAAATAAGTTCACAGAAGGTTCTTTTCATCCGGGGACAGCTGATAACCAAACAGCAGAACAGTTATTTGGCTGCAGAGCTGCGCAGAAAATATCCGCCTGACACGTAAATGAACATTTCACGTTTCCGGTACACGGAATGATAGAACGGAGAGTACGGATATCAGCTTTACATAAAAATCATACAGGAGGAAAATAAAATGAAGGTAGTAACAGCGATCGATTCTTTTAAGGGCAGTATGACATCCATGGAGGCAGGCTTTGCAGCTGCTGAAGGTATCCATCGTGTGGATGCGGACGCAGAAGTTCAGGTAAGACCACTGGCAGACGGTGGAGAGGGAACCGTGGAAGCCCTTGTCGCAGGAATGAACGGAAAAACAGAGCACGTAAAGGTTACGGGGCCTCTTGGCGAGCCGGTGATCTGTGAGTATGGCATCATCGAAAGCACAAAGACTGCAGTGATCGAAATGGCTGGTGCAGCAGGGATCACGCAGGTGCCGGACGAAAAAAGAAATCCTCTTTATACCACAACCTACGGTGTCGGTGAGGTGATCAAGGACGCCATCGAAAAAAGCTGCCGCAGATTTATTGTGGGTATCGGCGGAAGCGCCACCAATGACGGTGGTGTGGGAATGCTTCAGGCACTTGGCTATGCATTTCTGGATAAAAACGGAAAGCAGGTCCTTCCGGGAGCAAGAGGCCTGAAAGACATCACAGAGATCACAGATGCCTATGTGATCCCGGAGCTTGCAGAATGTAAATTTCGTGTTGCCTGCGATGTCACAAATCCTCTTTGCGGAGAGCTTGGATGCAGTTCCATCTACGGACCGCAGAAGGGTGCTACGCCGGAGATGATCCAGGACATGGATCAGTGGCTGGGTGCTTACGCAGAGCTTGCAAAGGAGCGTTTTCCGAAAGCAGATGCAAAGTATCCGGGAACAGGTGCTGCCGGCGGAATGGGATTTGCATTCCTGACCTTTACCGATGCAGTCCTGGAATCCGGGATCAACATCGTGCTGGATGAGACAAAACTTGAGGACTACATCAAAGACGCGGATCTTGTGATCACAGGTGAGGGACGTATGGATGGACAGACAGCCATGGGAAAAGCGCCGGTAGGTGTTGCAAAGCTTGCAAAGAAATATGGCAAAAAAGTGATCGCCTTTGCAGGTGCCGTACAGCGTGACGCAAGAGCCTGCAACGATGCAGGGATCGATGCCTTTTTCCCGATCCTCCGCGGAGTGGTAACTCTGGAGGAGGCCATGAAAAATGAGAATGCAAAGCAGAATCTGGCAGATACTGCAGAGCAGGTTATCAGACTGATGAAATAAATGAAAGACATATAATCCGTAAATTTCAGGATTCCTGCAGAAATACAGAGCGTGAGTGTCTGATCTGCTGTAAGAATAAATTTGGTGAAAGACGCTGAGAAGACATTGGATGATAATACAAAAAAGACAGGCAACCTCAGAAGCCTGTCTTTTTTGTGGTTTATAATTTGTAAAAATAAGGGAGCTGTAACCGGATTAAATCAATTTATGGGGATTTCAGTCTTATCCTTCGATCGGCTCAAAATCCACAGCGCCATGCTTGCACAGCGGGCAGATGATATCTTCCGGAAGTTCATCGCCTTCATAGATGTATCCGCAGACTTTGCATACCCAGCCTTTTTTGCCTTCGGTCTGTGGCTTTGGCTTTACATGTTTCTGGTAGTAGGTGTAAGTCATGGTATCCTGATCGCTCATGACACGGGCCTCTGTGACGCTGCAGATGAACATTCCGTGAGTGCCGAGATCCACATAGTTTTCTACCTTCAGGGACATGAAAGCATTGATATATTTGTCCAGGAATACCAGGCCGTTGTCGGAGTGGTTTACTTTCTGTCCGGCAAATTTATCGGTGCTTCTGCCGGACTGGAAGCCGAACTGCTCAAAAACAGAGAACGGAGCATCTGTGGACAGGCAGTTTACGTTCATGATACCGGTCTGCTGGATCACGTGGTGAGAGTAGTTTGCCTTGTTGATGTTGACAGCCACGCGATATGGGTTGTCGGTAAGCTGTGTAACGGTATTGACGATCAGACCGTTGTCCTTTTTGCCATCGTTGGAGGTTACCACATAGAGGCCGTAACCGATGCGGAACAGAGCAGTCATATCATTCTTGTTGGCAAGATCATCGCTTTTTGCAATGTATTCCTGGCAGAGCTCATCAGCCATAGCTTCCATCTGCCTGCGGTTTTCTTCGTTTACTGCAGACATGATCTTAACTGTGGTATTCAGCCAGCTGATCTTTTTGCATTTGGAAAGCATTTCTTTCATAACCTTCGCTGCCAGCGGTGCCCAGGTTCCGTTTTCAATCAGTCCTACCGTGCGGTTCTGGAAGTTGTGCTCTGTCAGTCGGGTAATAAAGTCGTTCATAAACGGATAGATGCCTGCATTATATGTGGTGGTTGCGAGAACCAGCTTGGAGTAACGGAAAGCATCGCTCAGTGCCTGGGACATATCGTCTCTTGCAAGATCATAGACAACAACGTTTGGACATCCTTTGCTGCGGAATTTATCGGCCAGCTGCTGAACGGCCATTTTTGTATGACCGTATACGGAAGTGTAGGCGATCACGATTCCGTCATCCTCCGGTGTATAGGAAGACCAGGTATCATAGAGACTGATATAATGTCCAAGATCTTCAGTAAGAACCGGTCCGTGGAGCGGGCAGATGGTCTGGATATCCAGAGTTGCGGCTACTTTCAGAAGATTCTGCACCTGCACACCATATTTTCCAACGATGCCTATATAGTATCTTCTTGCCTCATCGTCCCATGGTTCATCTGCATCCAGGGCACCGAATTTTCCGAAGCCGTCTGCGGAAAAAAGAACCTTTTCTGTGCTGTCATAAGTGACCATAACCTCCGGCCAGTGAACCATCGGTGCAAATACAAAAGTCAGATTGTGTTTTCCAAGGGAAAGGGTTCCGCCGTTATCTACGATGATCTGATGACTTTCCAGATCCAGGTCAAAGAAATTCTGCATCATGGCGAAGGCCTTTTTGTTGGAAACAACGATGGTGTCCGGATAAGCCTTCAGGAAGTTTGCGATGTTGGCTGCATGATCCGGTTCCATATGCTGTACGATCAGATAATCCGGTTTCCGGTCACCCAGAACTTTCTGGATATTATCAAGCCATTCGTGAGTAAAATTTGCATCTACCGTATCCATAACCGCAATTTTTTCGTCCAGGATCACATAGGAGTTGTAGGACATGCCGTTCGGCACTTTGTACTGGCCTTCAAAAAGGTCAACCTGATGATCATTAACGCCTACATATTTGATGGTATCTGTGATTTTCATGAGCGATTCCTCTTTTCTTTCTATGGTGGATTTATTTATATGCTTCAGGTTTTGTTTGTTTCTTAACTTTGATAAAAATATAACAGAAATCGACAACAAAAACTGTTGCAAATACAACAAAACAGAAAAAATTCCAGACTTTACATTTTTTTCGTGCTGGTATAAAATCAGAAACATGCAGCAAAATAAAATACGGATATCTGCTTTGAGAGTCCTCTTACATAGTCCTGGATGCAGAGAGAAAAGTACAGATATGCGGAAGATTATTTTGCCGGTGGGAGGAAAATTTATGGAGCATATCACTTTATTTACGGATATTTTGCCCGAAGAACAGGAAAGGATGCGTGTCTGCTTCAAAGTCCGGGAGAAAGTTTTTCAGAATGGAGAAACCATAATGGAATATTCCAGCTCCATGAAAAAGATCGGTCTGATCCAGGAGGGAAGAGCAGTTCTCTACTGCTGTGACGAGGATGGAAATGAGTATGTCATCGATGAATTGAATAAGGACAGTGTATTTGGCGAACCGTTTCTGCTTTCGTCAGATTCCCAGCATTATTATGTATGTGCCACTACCGTGACGAAAGTGCTGTTTATTGATTATGAGCATGTGATCAAGCGCTGTGAAAATGCCTGTCATCATCACAGCCAGATGGTCAGTAATCTGCTGCAGATGACGGCCCTTCGTTCCGGACAGCAGACAGATCGGATATACATGCTTTCACGATCCTCCACCAGGAAGAAGCTGATAGCCTATCTGCATTCTCTGGCTGCGGAAAAAAATGCCGGGAAATTCAAGCTGCCCATGTCCTATACCGCACTGGCCCAGTACTTAAGTGTGGACCGGAGTGCCATGATGCGGGAGATCAAAAATCTCTCGGATGAGGGTGTGATCCGAAGAGACGGACGGAATGTGGAGCTGCTTAAATAAAGAAGATCATCATGAGAGACTTGGATTTATCCAGCTTGGCGTGATCCCGAAGGGGTTCCGTATGAAGGACGGACATTATGAGGATATCTGTCCGTATTATCATGAACTGTAAGAGAATTTTGAAAGGATTTTTAAATGAAAAATCTTCAGATCACTGCATACACGCAGCATTTTATACGGCAGCAGGTCATGCCGGGAGACATTTGTATCGATGCAACAATGGGAAATGGCAATGACACGGCTCTGTTAAGCCAGCTTGCAGGAAAAAGGGGACGGGTTCTGGCTTTTGACATTCAGAAGCAGGCACTGGAACATACGGAGGAGCGCCTGAAAAGAGATAACTGTCCGGAAAATTATCAGCTTCTTCTGGAATCCCATGAGAATATGGACGTTTATGCAGAAGCAGAAACAGTGTCCTGCATCACCTTTAATCTGGGATATCTTCCCGGCGGAGACCATTCGGTGGCAACCAGAGCAGACAGCAGCAAAAGAGCGGTGGAAAGCGGACTTAAGCTTCTGAAAAAAGGCGGACTTATGACACTTTGCATTTACAGTGGCGGGGATACGGGATATCAGGAACGGGATGAGATGCTTGTGTTTATCCGTCAGCTGGATCCCCATAAATATCTGGTGATCCTGTCGGAATATGCAAACCGGCCCAATGATCCGCCCATACCGGTGCTGATCATCAAACTGCAATGAAGACATAAATCGGTTACTGTCCGAAATACAGGACACAGATCCTGGAGGGAGCTATCATGAATGATTACATATATTATTATCTGCTTGCAGTCAATATCCTGGCCTTTGTGCTTTTTGGAGTTGACAAGCAGAAAGCACGTCGTAATAAATGGCGGATCCCGGAGAAGACCCTGATCTTAAGTGCTGTCATCGGTGGCAGCGTCGGGGCGATCCTTGGCATGAGATTTTTTCACCACAAAACCCGAAAAGCCAGATTTGCAATTGGTGTACCGGTGATACTGCTGGTGCAGGTTGGTGTAGTGTGCCTGGTACAGTGGGCAATGAAGTAAAACTATGAATGCAATAACTATAAATGCAATAACCATAAATACAATACCTGTCTGAAAAAAACAAGACAGCTGTCACAGGACAGAGGAGAGACCAATACTCCACGCCTGGGGCAGCTGTTATTTTTTTTCATAAAAGGATGCTCAAAAATTCCTTCTTGACAAATACTTTTATGATGATATAATTTGATAATCAAAATATTTTAAGATAAAAGATAATTCAGAGAACAGCAGTACAGATTTATACAGACTGATTTAAGACAGATATCATGGAGAAAAATATGACAGGTAAAATATGCGGAACCGGTTCCTGGGCACCGGACAGAGTGTGGGATAACAACGATCTGGCAAAGAGGGTGGAAACCAGTGATCAGTGGATCCGGGAAAGAACCGGTGTGGTACAGAGACATATTGCAAAAGAGGACGAAGATACTGTGACGATGGCAGCGGGGGCAGCATTAAGAGCTCTGGAAGACGCAGAAATGAAGGCAGAAGAGATCGATCTGATCCTTGTGGCAACCATTTCTCCAACAGAGATCATGCCCTGTGTGGCATGTGGGGTGCAGGAGCGGCTCGGAGCGGAAAATGCTACCTGCTTTGATCTGAACGGCGCCTGCACAGGATCTCTTCTGGCACTGAACACTGCGCAGGCATATCTGGCCCAGGGGATATACAGGAATGTCCTTGTGATCGGTGCGGAAAAACTGTCCGGTTTAACGGACTGGACAGATCGCGGCACCTGCATTCTTTTCGGAGATGGTGCAGGAGCAGTCGTACTGAGAGCAGAAGAGGGTGGAAGCTATGCACAGGTAACCCATTCCATCGGAAAAAAAGGCGGTGCACTTACCTTACAGAGCAGAAATCAGATCCGCTATGAAAATGATCCGAAGGCAAAGGAAACCTACATACAGATGAACGGAAAGGAAGTGTTCAGCTTTGCCGTGAGCAAGGTACCGGAGGCTGTGAAGGAGCTTCTTTCCCGAGAGCAGGTTTCCTGTGAAGATATCAGTTATTATCTTCTCCATCAGGCAAATGAGCGGATCATCCGTTCCGCAGCAAGGCGGCTGGGCGAAGACATTTCCAAGTTCCCTATGAATATGGACAGATACGGCAATACTTCTTCCGCAAGTCTTCTTATCCTCCTGGATGAGATGAAAAAAAGCGGAAAACTGCAGCGGGGTGACAGACTGGTCCTTGCAGGCTTCGGCGGCGGACTGACGTATGGAGCAAGCCTGATCGAGTATTAAAGCCCCTGTTAATGGAATGTTGAAAATAAGAGTGGAACCAAATAAACCGCGGATGCTTTTATCCGCTTGATTTAATTTTCCGGAGGTAAAAGATGAAAACAAGAGTTACAGAATTACTTGGTATTGAATATCCTATCATCCAGGGCGGTATGGCCTGGGTGGCAGATCATCACATTGCGGCAGCAGTATCCGAGGCAGGCGGCCTGGGACTGATCGCAGCTGCAAATGCACCGGCAGAGTGGGTACGTGAGCAGATCCGTGAGGCGAAAAAACTGACAGATAAGCCTTTTGGTGTAAACATCATGCTGATGAGTCCAAGTGCCGATGAGGTTGCGAAGATCGTAGTAGAAGAAGGAATCAAGGTAGTAACAACCGGTGCCGGAAGCCCGGAAAAATACATGGAAGCATGGAAAGCTGCCGGAGTAAAGGTGATCCCGGTCGTTGCATCTGTAGCTCTTGCAAGAAGAATGGAGCGCTGTGGCGCAGATGCAGTGGTAGCAGAGGGAACCGAGTCCGGCGGACATATCGGTGAGACAACCACCATGGCGCTGGTACCGCAGGTGGTGGATGCAGTAAAGATCCCGGTAATTGCAGCAGGTGGAATTGCAGACGGTCGTGGGATCGCGGCAGCCTTTATGCTGGGTGCAGAAGCCGTACAGATGGGAACCCGATTTGTGGCAACAGAGGAATGTCACGTACATGAGAACTACAAACAGTTCCTTCTGAAAGCCAGAGATATCGACACAAGAGTAACCGGCCGTACCACAGGTCATCCGGTCCGTACCTTAAGAAACCCTATGACAAAGGAATATCTGGAGAAAGAAGCAGCAGGCGCATCCTTTGAAGAACTGGAAATGCTGACACTTGGTGGTCTCAGGAAGGCTGTTGTTGACGGCGATGTAAAAACCGGAAGCGTTATGTCCGGACAGATCGCAGGTATGGTAAAGGATGTACCGACCTGTAAGGAGCTGATGGCAAGACTGATCAGAGAGACAAAAGAGACTGTAAAGAAAAACAGCTTTCTTGTGGAGGAATAATAAATGGGAAAAACAGCATTCATCTTTCCGGGCCAGGGTGCACAGAAGGCCGGAATGGGAAAAGATTTTTATGAGAAATATGATACAGCAAAGGATGTTTTCGACTCTGCCGGTGAGTGGCTGGATTTGGATATGAAAGCACTTTGTTTTGAAGAAAATGACAGGCTTGACCTGACTGAATATACACAGGCTGCACTGGTCACCACCTGTCTTGCCATGGAGAAGGTGGTAGAGGAGATGGGACTTCACCCGGACGTAACTGCAGGATTAAGCCTTGGCGAGTACTGCGCTATTGAAGCAGCCGGCGGCATGGAACTGAAGGATGCTGTTACTACCGTGAGAAAAAGAGGAATCCTTATGGAGCAGGCAGTTCCGGCAGGTAAGGGAAGCATGGCAGCAGTTATGGGAATGGAGACAGAGAAGATCGAGGAAGTGCTTGCAGACATTGCAGATGTAAGTATTGCAAACTACAACTGTCCCGGCCAGATCGTGATCACAGGCCTTGCGGAAGCAGTTGCGGAAGCCTCTGAAAAGCTGAAGGCAGCCGGAGGAAGAAGAGTGATCCCGTTAAATGTCAGCGGACCGTTCCACTCCGCAATGCTTGCCACTGCAGGAAAAGAACTGGGAAAGGTTCTGGAGAGTGTCACACTTCATGAACTTAAAATCCCGTATGTGACAAACGTGACCGCAGAGTATGTGGAAGATCCGGAGGAAACAAAAGCACTTCTGGAAAAACAGATTTCTTCTTCCGTGCGCTGGCAGCAGAGTGTGGAAAATATGATCCGTCAGGGAGTGGACACATTTATTGAGATCGGACCGGGAAGAACCCTTGCCGGATTTATGAGAAAGATCGACAGAAATGTAAAAGTATATAACATCCAGACCGCAGAAGACGCAGAGAAGGTCTGCCGGGAACTGGTATAAATATTGGAAAAAACAGATAAAGAATCAAAAGTAAAGTTGGCATAGGGCAGCAGACAGAAATGCCAGGTAACAAATGCGGATCACGGACGACCGCATAACATCAGAAAGGAATTCATATGTCAGAGAAAAAAATCGCAGTCGTAACAGGCGGTGCACGTGGGATCGGGAAAGCCATCGCCCTGGAGCTTGCAAAAGCAGGAAACCTTGTAGTGATCAATTATAACGGCTCAGAAGAAAAAGCCCGGGAAACAAAAGCAGAGATCGAGGCAGCCGGCGGCCAGGCAGATATCCTGCAGTGCAATGTGGCAGATTTTGATGCATGTGAAGCTTTTTTCAAAGCTGTTGCAGAGAAATACGGACGTGTTGATATCCTGGTAAATAATGCCGGAGTTACGAAGGACGGACTTCTCATGAAAATGAGTGAGGAAGATTTTTCCAGAGTTGTTGACATCAATCTGAAAGGAACCTTCAACTGCATCCGTCATGTGTCCAGAATGATGCTGAAGCAGAGAAGCGGCCGGATCATCAGCCTTTCATCGGTGGTAGGCCTTCGTGGAAATGCAGGACAGGCCAATTATGCGGCATCCAAAGCCGGGATCATCGGTCTTACAAAATCCGCTGCAAAGGAGCTGGCATCCAGAGGAATCACGGTCAACGCCATTGCACCGGGATTTATCAAAACAGACATGACGGACGTGCTTTCTGACAAAGTAAAAGAAAATATTGCGGCATCTATCCCCATGGGAAGCATGGGAACAGCAGAAGACGTGGCAAAGGCAGCCGCATTTCTGGCATCAGACGGTGCACGTTACATCACAGGACAGGTACTTCGCGTAGACGGCGGAATGGCAATGTAAAGGAGGCTCCCCGGAGTCAGGAGGATAGATTGATGAAAAGACGAGTAGTAGTAACAGGACTTGGAGCAGTAACACCGATCGGAAATGATGTGGAAAGCTTCTGGAACGGAGTAAAAGAAGGAAAGGTGGGGATCGGACCGATCACCCGTTTTGATACGACAGGATACAAGGCAACGCTGGCAGCAGAGCTTAAAGATTTTGTGGCAAAGGATCGCATGGACCCGAGAACTGCAAGAAGAATGGAGCCTTTTTCCCAGTATGCTGTAGCAGCTGCACTGGAAGCCATGGAAAATTCCGGGCTTAAGATGGAAGAGGAAGATCCTTACATGGTAGGCGTTATCATCGGCTCCGGTGTGGGAAGCCTTCAGGCTACCGAGACCAATGAGAAGAAGCTTATGGAAAAAGGTCCTTCAAGAGTGGATCCGCTTCTTGTTCCGAAGATGATCACAAACATGGCAGCCGGAAATGTTTCTATCGCTACCGGTGCAAAGGGAAAATGTACCAACGTGGTAACAGCATGTGCGACAGGAACACATTGCATCGGAGATGCTTTTCGTGCCATTCAGTATGGTGATGCAGATGTAATGCTTGCCGGTGGTACAGAGGGAGCTGTCTGCCCTATCGGTATCGCAGGCTTTGCAAGCCTTACTGCACTGAGCACAAGTGAGGATCCGCTGCGTGCATCCATTCCGTTTGATAAAGACAGAGGCGGTTTTGTTATGGGCGAGGGTGCAGGTGTGGTTGTTCTGGAAGAGCTTGAGCATGCCAAAAAGAGAAATGCCAATATCCTGGCAGAGGTTGTGGGATACGGTGCAACTGCAGATGCTTTCCATATCACATCTCCGGCCGAGGACGGAAGCGGCGCCGCACGTGCTATGGAAAATGCCATGAAGGAAGCAGGTGTTGTACCGGCGCAGGTAGATTATATCAATGCACACGGAACCGGAACACATCACAATGATCTGTTTGAAACAAGAGCTATCAAGCTTGCGTTTAAGGACGCTGCCAAGGATGTAAAGATCAATTCCACAAAATCCATGGTGGGCCATCTTCTTGGCGCAGCAGGAGCTGTTGAGTTTATCGTATGCGTAAAATCCATTCTGGACGGATTTATCCATCAGACAGTGGGAACAACAGAAACAGAGGAGGAGCTTGATCTGAACTATATGATCGGCGCTCCGGCAAAACAGGAAGTTCGTTATGCAATGAGCAATTCCCTTGGATTTGGAGGACACAACGGAACATTGCTTGTAAAGAAGTATGAGGAGGACTGAAGCTATGGAATTTAACCAGATTCTTGAACTGATCGATCACGTATCTGCATCAGAGCTTACTGCCTTTACATATGAGACAGCAGATCTGACCTTAAGTATGGAGCATGGAAAGCCACAGATCATCCAGGGGGTTATGGGAGAAACTGTGGAAAACATTCCGGCAGTAGGAATGACCGGTGGAAAAGTCCGCAGGGCAGTGAATACAGCACCGGTGGCAGGCAAAGATCCTGTGGTACCGGCTTCAACAGATGAAATGGCAGTGACAGTGACAGGAAAAACTGTGGCAGAAGCACAGGGAGTGAAAGGTACTGAGCAGTCGGAAACCGTACCACAGAGTGAGGAAGATCAGACAGGCAGCCTGGTAACATCTCCGCTGGTAGGAACCTTCTATGCTGCACCGTCCCAGGATCTTCCGCCTTACGTTCAGGTGGGAGACAAGGTAAAAAAAGGCCAGGTTCTTGCAATCGTGGAAGCTATGAAGCTGATGAATGAGATCGAAAGTGATTTTGACGGCGAGATCGCAGAGATCTATGTGGAGAACGGACAGCCGGTAGAATACGGTCAGAAGCTTTTCCGTATCCGATAAGTACCTTCAGATCAGAATCAGAGAATAAGAGAGAGTATTCCGGGGAAAAAGAATGCAGATCATGTGATCGGTGGTTTTCTCCGGGATTTTACAGGAGGACAGAGAATGAAGCATCTTGATGTAAAACAGATCGAGGAGATCATTCCACACAGACATCCGTTTCTGCTTGTGGACTATATTGAAGATTATGAGCCGGGTGAATTTGCTGTCGGATATAAATGTGTGACCTTCCGCGAGGATTTTTTCCGGGGACATTTTCCCCAGGAGCCGGTAATGCCGGGTGTTCTGATGGTAGAAGCGCTGGCACAGGTGGGGGCGGTAGCCATTCTTTCCCTGGAGGATATGAAGGGAAAAACCGCTTATTTCGGAGGCATCAATAAGTGTAAATTCCGCAGAAAGGTAGCTCCGGGAGACAAGCTCCGTCTTGAAACAAAGATCATCCGCAGAAAGGGTCCTGTAGGCATTGGTTCTGCAGTGGCATCTGTGGATGGAGAGGTTGCCGTAGAGGCAGAGCTTACATTTATGATCGGGTAAGGTGATTGTATGATTCGAAAGTTACTGATCGCCAACAGAGGCGAGATCGCGGTGCGTATTATCCGTGCCTGCAGAGAAATGGGAATTGCCACAGTGGCGGTTTATTCTGAGGCAGATGAGGAAAGCCTTCACACACAGCTGGCGGACGAAGCAATCTGTATCGGACCGGGGCCATCTGCACAGAGTTATCTGAATATGGAACAGATCATCAGCGCAACCATGGTTTCCGGTGCGGATGCCATTCATCCGGGATTTGGCTTTCTTTCTGAAAATGCCAGATTTGCGGAGCTCTGTGAAAAATGCGGGATCACATTTGTGGGTCCGCCATCAAAGGTCATCCGCATGCTTGGCAACAAAAAAATTGCAAGAAGCACTATGATCGCAGCTGGTGTTCCGGTAGTTCCGGGCAGCGAAGGGGATGTGGAGGATATTGAAACCGGTCTTAAGGAAGCCGAGAGAATCGGTTATCCGGTGATCATCAAGGCAGCTCTTGGCGGCGGCGGAAAAGGCATGCGTGTGGCAAATACACCGGAGGAATTTCCGGAAGCCTATGCAACTGCCAGAAAAGAGTCTGAGATCGCTTTTGGCGACGGTACTATGTATATTGAACATTTCGTGGTAAATCCGAGACATATTGAGTTTCAGATCCTTGCAGACAGCTTCGGAAATGTGATCCATCTGGGAGAGCGTGACTGCTCCATCCAGAGGAATCATCAGAAGATGATCGAGGAATCTCCAAGTGCTGCAGTTTCTTCGGAATTAAGAGAAAAAATGGGTCATGCGGCGGTGACGGCGGCGAAAGCAGCCGGTTATGTAAATGCGGGAACGATCGAATTCCTTCTGGAACCGGATGGAAAATTCTGGTTTATGGAAATGAATACAAGGATCCAGGTGGAGCATCCGGTGACAGAGTGGGTGACAGGGATCGATCTTGTAAAGGAGCAGCTGAAGATCGCTTCCGGAATGCCTCTTGAGATTGCTCAGGAGGATGTCCGGATCCAGGGACACGCCATTGAGTGCAGGATCAATGCTGAAAATCCTCAGAAAAATTTTCGTCCTTCGCCGGGAACTATCCAGGGAGCGCATTTTCCGGGAGGAAACGGGATCCGTGTGGATACCTGTGTGTATAACGGCTGTAAGATCCCGCCTTATTATGATTCCATGCTTGCGAAGCTGATCGTTCATGCAGGTAACCGGAAAGAAGCCATTGCAAAAATGCAGAGCGCTCTTGGTGAGGTGATCATTGACGGAATCGATACAAATATTGACTATCAGTACGAAATCCTGAAAGATGAGGATTATCAGTCCGGAAACTTTGACACTGGCTTTCTTGCCAGCCATATCATTGCGGGAGTGAAGATCAATGAGAATTAAGCACATGTTCAAAAAAACAGTCAGGGATATCCGGGGTGAGGAACAGGAAAACACTCCGGAGGTGCCGAATAACCTGATGCGTAAATGCAACGCCTGCAAAGCGGCGGTTTTTGTAGACGAGGTAAAGCAGAATCAATACATCTGTCCCCACTGCGGAAATTATTTCCATGTACCCGCTTACCGTCGAATCAAAATGATCGCAGACAGAAAGAGCTTTGTGGAGTGGGATGCTCACATGGAAGAACAGAATCCCCTTCAGTACAGAGGCTATGAAGAAAAGCTTCAGGGGCTTCGTGAAAAGACAGGGCTTGATGAGGCTGTAGTTACCGGAAAGTGTACTATAAAAGGGATACCTGTGGCACTTGGTGTCTGTGACTGCCGTTTCATGATGTCCAGTATGGGAGAAGTCGTGGGAGAAAAGATCACCCGGGCTTTTGAACGTGCCACAGAGGAGAAACTGCCGGTAATCCTCTATATCTGTTCCGGCGGTGCCAGAATGCAGGAGGGCCTGGTATCTCTGATGCAGATGGCAAAAACCAGTATGGCAATTCGGAAGCACAGCGATGCCGGACTTCTCTATGTGCCGGTCCTCACAGATCCGACAACAGGCGGTGTGACTGCAAGCTTTGCCATGCTGGGAGATATTATCCTGGCAGAGCCGAAAGCGCTGATCGGTTTTGCTGGTCCCAGAGTGATCGAACAGACCATCGGGCAAAAGCTTCCCAAAGGCTTCCAGAGAGCTGAATTTCTTCTGGAACACGGCTTTGTGGACAAGATCGTAAAGCGTGAGGAGCAGAGGATCGTATTGGCAGATATTCTGAGATTGCATCAAAATAAAGTCCTGAATAATGTACAGTCCGATAATACAGACATTAAAAACAGGCTCAATCCTGACAATAAGGAATCAATGGAAACTGTTGAGGAAGATAATACGATCTGGCCGGACTTCGCCCCATCCGGAGATTTCACTCCCTGGGAACATGTCCAGCTTGCCAGAGCCAAAACACGCCCTACAGGAAAGGATTACATCGAAGCACTTTTTGACGATTTCATGGAATTTCACGGAGACCGTCACTGTGGTGATGATCCGGCAGTGATCGGTGGTGTGGCACTTTTCCACGGACAGCCGGTAACTGTTCTTGCACAGGAAAAAGGAGAGGGTACAAAGGAAAACATTGTCCGGAATTTCGGAATGGTTTCTCCGGAGGGGTACTGGAAATCCCTGCGTCTGATGCAGCAGGCAGAGAAATTTCACCGTCCGGTGATCTGTCTTGTAGATACACCAGGTGCATTCTGCGGGTTAGAAGCAGAGGAACGTGGACAGGGTGAAGCCATTGCTAAAAATCTCTATACACTGGCAGGTCTCACAGTGCCGGTGCTTTCCGTTGTGATCGGTGAAGGTGGAAGCGGAGGTGCCCTTGCCCTGGCTGTGGCAGATGAGGTATGGATGCTGGAGCATTCCGTTTATTCCATCCTGTCCCCGGAGGGCTTTGCCTCCATTCTCTGGAAAGACAGCAAAAAGGCGAAGGAAGCAGCAGCAGTGATGAAGCTCACAGCTGCAGACCTTTACCAGATGGGGATGATCGAGCATGTGATCCCGGAAGCAGAGCCTGTAAGCCGTGAGAACATAAATGATATTGCAGGTTATCTGGAAAACGGAATTGCGGATTTTCTTGAGAAATATGGCGAAGAAGAGTCGGAGAAGCTTCTGGAACATCGCTATGAACGTTTCCGGAAAATGTAGAAGCAATAAGTGCAGTGATTTTGTATCCCGCAAAGTAAAAATCCAGTGGAAAAAATGCCATATTTATGTTACGATGGCTTCATAAACAGAGAACCGGAGAAGCCTTTTTACTCCGGAGAAACAGGAGCGGGTAGAGTGGACAATCGGGAAGTTATAAATGACGTGCTGGTGAATCTGTTCAATGAGATCCTCCGACTGGAGGAGGAAGCCATCATCACAGATAAATATAAAGATATTTCCAACAATGATATGCACATTATCGAGGCTGTAGGTCTTGGAGGAGGGAACATGTCCTCCATTGCAGCTAAGCTTAAGATCACTGTAGGCTCCCTCACAACATCTATGAACAGTCTTGTAAAAAAAGGCTATGTGAAGAGAGAACGAAGTGAGAAGGACCGGCGTGTGGTATTTATCCAGCTTACAAATAAGGGACGTATGGCATATCATCATCATGCGGAGTTTCACAGGCAGATGACAGAAGCGGTGATCGCAGAGCTGAATGAGAATGAGACAGAAGTGCTGGTAAAAGCACTGGACGGACTGCGTAAATTTTTCAGACAGTATCATGAACAATAAAGAAACGTATAATAAAAGCATCCGGATCGGTAATAAAGGACAATTACCGATCCGGATGCTTTTTGCATAACAGGCATTTTCAACACGGACATTTATTGAAAATAATATTAAATGTCGCCTTTGTTTTTGTGATATGAGAGTTTATTCGTCCCAGCCATCCTGGAAGCGGATATTTACAGAGATATTGCGGACAACGTCTCCCTCCTGAAGCTCCAGATCGCTCTCATCGGAAACCGGAGGAAGCTTTCCCTCAAATTCCATAAGCTCTGTGTAGATCCAGTCGTATGCAGCTGCATTGGCATTTTCGATGGCATCATCCAGCGTGTCACCGTTGGCTTCACAGCAGGCAAGATCCGGGAAAAAAGCATTGTATTTTTTGTCCTCTGTGGGACGGAAAACTGCGGGATATATAAATTTCATAGGTAAGATTCCTTTCTTTTTTAAAATGAAGTGACCCGTGTAATACCACGAATATGAATAGTTTTACCTGACCAAAATAAGTATATACCAATTTCAGAATGAGGGCAAGCGAGTTCATGACCGAACGAAAGATCCAAATAAGGTCACTGTTCACTCCGTTCTCAGTAACACGCTTCGCGATGCACAGAATTTATGCTGATCGCATAAATTCGCGCGGTATGTCTCGGGTTTTCTGTGACCTTCGCTCACAAAAAACACCTCGCGGAACATTACCAGTGAAAAGTAACAAGAACAGCAGAGTTTTGAGGATATTATAATCAGAAAATTGTCGTATATAAGTAAAAATGATAGATATATAAAACTTTTTATCCTTGTATGTAGGAAATATAGATGCTATACTGTGTAATACAGAGTATGAACGGGGGTTCGAAAGACCTGACGGGGGGCACAGCTATGATTTATACAGCTTTGACGAAAAAAGCTATGAAGGTGGCATACGAGGCACATCATGGACAGACAGATCGAAGCGGGACACCTTATATCTTTCATCCATTTCATGTAGCGGAGCAAATGGATGATGAACTCAGTGTATGTACGGCACTTCTGCACGATGTGATAGAAGATACAGAGATCACATTTGAGGATCTTACCGGAGAATTTCCGGAAGAGGTTGTGGAGGCGTTACGTTGTCTTACAAGAGATAAGAATATGAATTATTTTGATTATATCCGGAATCTTCGGAAAAATCCGATCGCAAAAAAAGTGAAGCAGGCTGATCTGCTCCACAATTCTGATGTAACACGTCTTTCTGACTGCGAAAATATGTCTGCTGAACAGATATCACGGCTGCATGGAAGATATAAACGGGCTTTGGAGATACTTCATGATGCCAGGTGATATTATTTTCGCACAAGTCATTTATTGATCCTTATTCAGTTTTTTCATGCGCATGGTCCACACAAAATATCCGTGACCTCAGATATTATTGTGGATCTTCTTAGCGGAAGTATGGATTTCTTGCATTGATCTCCATGTAGCATTTGATCGCATATTTGATAAATTCTATGATTTTTTTCATTTTGTTTTCCTCCTCTTTTCTTTAACTTACAAATGCATTATAATAAACTCTCGGAAATATTACGTGCCAAAAACACAGAAAAAGTAGTCAAATATTGCGGAGAGAAAAATCTATGTTTCCAGTATACGAAGAAAAAAAGAAGAATCTCCATATTCATCTGCGGACCTCAGCCCATGCTTCACCCCATCTTCATAACTCCATAGAGTTTATCTATATCACAGAGGGAACTCTGGAGCTTGGTATGGGACAGGAGCTTTCTCATATGGAAGAGGGAGATGTCTCTGGATCGGATGGCCAGAGATCTGGGCATCAGCAGGTTCGCATTGTCCAGAGTTTTTTCCGGAACCTTTCACCGGAATTTCAATCAGTTTCTCAATGAGCAGCGACTGAATTATGTGACGATCCATCTGGAATGTAGTGATGAAAGTATTACGGATATCTGTATGAATGCGGGATTTGAAAGTCAGAGGACTTTTAACCGGGTATTCCGGGAACGGTACCGGATGACACCAAGAGAATACAGGACATTATATAAGGAAAAATATTTACGAGAGGAACAGACATGATCACAGTAGAACTGGAACATTTCAGCCTTGATAAAATATGCGATTCCGGACAGTGTTTCCGGATGAAAAAGCTTGGAGACGGACATTTTTCCATGATGGCGGGAGACCAGTATCTGGAAATGCATCAGAAAGACGGAGTGGTGGATTTTTGCTGCTCTCAGGAGGAGTTTATCTGTTACTGGGTGCTTTATTTTGATCTGGATACGGATTATGAAGCTTACATGAATGCGGCTAATTCACGGGATAAATATCTGGGTGCCGCAATAAAGGCAGGAGACGGGATACGGATATTAAGACAGGATCTCTGGGAAATGATCGTTACGTTTCTGATATCTCAGCAGAACAATATCAAGCGTATCCGCAAATGTATCGAAACCATCTGCCGGAAATACGGAGAGCGAAAAATTTCATCTGCAGGTGTGGAATACTACGCTTTTCCGACTGTAGAGGCGCTGAGTCAGGCAACGGAAGAGGAGTTAAGAGGATGCGGCCTGGGATACCGGGCAAAATATATCGCAGTAACGGCCAGGACCATTGCATCCGGCCAGATCTCTCTGGAAAAAATCTATAATATGCGTTACCATCAGGCAAAGAAGGAGCTGATGAAGCTCTGTGGTGTGGGAGAAAAGGTAGCTGAGTGTATCTGCCTGTTTGCACTGCATCATATGGATGCATTTCCCATAGATACCCACATCCGTCAGGTCATGGACGTGCATTACAAAAGAGGATTTCCCAACCGCAGATACAGAGGAATGCGTGGGATCATGCAGCAGTATATTTTTTACTATGACTTGTACTCATAGACTGCGGATGCTATCATAGGTGAAAATAAAGGAAAAATCCACGGAGGAAAAAGTAATCAGAAAATATTTACTGCGATTGAGACAACCACGTATAAAAAAGAAAGAAAACAGATATTATATCCGGGGCTATAAGGGAACGGAAGTGATCATCCGTACAGATCATGAGATTCTGAAGAGGATTGCCTACAGACGTACCTGCGTGAAACAAGTCTGCATTCCTGGAAGATATGGAACAGAAACAAAATATATCTATACAAGAAAAGAAAACAGAAGAAGCCGCCCGGTCATAGTTCCGGGCATTCCGACCGGGAGAGAAACTGCTATGCCACGTGCCGTGCGGACAGTGCTCCATGCTCTTTCCTATGGCGGGATCGAAGTGGAGGCTTCCAGAAAGCTGGCAGATCTTAAGAAGATGGATCCTATGAGGATCTTTTACAGGACACTGGATGCGGAAGTTTATAACGGAGACTATAAAGTGCCGATCCGTCTGTTTTTTCCAACAGAAGAGGACATGGAAAACGGTGCCGCCTCCGGAAAAAAACCACCGGTGATCCTGTTTTTCCATGGTGGTGGCTGGGTTACGGAAAGTGTAGAGAATTATCAGCGGGTTTGTGCCAGAATGGCACAGTCTACCGGTCAGATCGTGGCGTCTGTTGAATACAGGCTGGCACCGGAATACCGTTTCCCGGTGGGACTGATGGATTGTTATGCAGCTGCGAAGATTTTTTACACCAATCGTTTTCTTCTGAATACGGATCCGGATCGTATCACCATTATGGGAGATAGTGCAGGCGGAAATCTGGCAGCGGCTGTATGTATGATGGCCAGAGACCGCGGAGAATTTTTTCCGAAAAAACAGATCCTTATTTATCCGGCACTGAACAACTGTTATACGGAAGACTCTCCCTTTGAATCCGTAAAAACAAACGGAACCGGCTATCTTCTCACAGCAGAGAAGATGGAAGATTATCTGAAACTCTATGAGAGTTGTCCGGAAGACAGGAGGAATCCATATTTTGCGCCGATCCTGGAGAAGGATCTTCGAAATATGCCGGATACACTGATACTTACCGCTGAGTTCGATCCTCTTCGAGATGAAGGAGAGGCATTTGGTGAAAAGCTGAAGGAAGCGGGAAATCGTGTGGAAGTGCACAGGATCGCAGGTGCGTTTCATGGGTATTTTGCACTGGGAATCAAATTTCTGCATGTGCAGGAGAGCTTTGCATATGTAAATTGTTTTCTGGAAACAGAGGAACAGGAAGAAGGAAAGCATCATGAAGAACGAATATGCACAGTGGAGAAAACTTGACAATGCGGCGCTGGCGTTCCCGGCGGTGACAGGAAAGAATGACACCAGGGTATTTCGTTTTTACTGTGAACTGAAAGAAGAGATAAAAGAAGAAACACTGCAGGAAGCCCTGGAGAGGACACTGGAAAAATATCCTCTTTTCCGTGCAGTTTTAAGAAAGGGACTGTTCTGGTTTTATCTGGAGAGACGTGATATTCCGGCAGTGGTAAAGAAAGAAGCAGGGGCACCCTGCAGCGGACTTTATATTCCGGACAAAAAAACGCTTCTTTTTCGGGTGAGCTATTATAAGAACAGGATCAATTTCGAGGTGTTTCATGCGCTGACGGATGGAACGGGAGCCATGCATTTTCTGATGGAACTGGTGAAAAATTATCTTCAGGAGACGCACCCATCCGCAGAGCTCCCGGAGCTTTTTCCGGATGAGAACATTACGGGCAGGGATATGGAGGAGGACAGTTTTTCTCAGTATTATTCCTCCGATGCGCCAAGAAAGAGAGAGTCCAAGAAGCCTGCCTTCCAGCTAAAAGGTGAGAAGCTCAGGCAGGAGGATATGAGTATCACGGAAGTCTGTATTCCGGTAAAAGAGATCCACGCCCGTGCAAAAGCGGCCGGTGTGTCGATCACGGTTTTTCTTACGGCAACACTTATCTGGGCGATCCATGAAGAAGTGCCTCAGAATCAGGCGAAAAAGCCCATTGGTCTGATGATCCCGGTAAATTTGAGAAATTATTTTCCATCCCGGTCTATGGCAAATTTTTTCGGATGGATTGAGATCAGCTGTTATTTTCAGTCTGATACAGCCTTTGAGGATATTTTGAAATCCGTAAAGGAGCAGTTTGCAAAGGAACTGAGTAAGGACGTGATCGAAGCAAAGCTGAATGATCTGGTAAGCCTGGAGAAGAATCCGATCCTGCGTCTGGTACCACTGGAGATCAAAACCCCGTTTCTTCTTGCCGGGACAACTCTGGGAGGAAGGTCAATCACGGCGATCTATTCCAATGTGGGGATCATCCGGATGCCGGAGGAATATCGGAAATATATTCAGAGATTCGGACTTTTTGCAAGCACGGATAGTCTGCAGCTGTGTTCCTGTTCTTTTGGAGATGAGATGGTTTTAAGTTTTACGTCCAAGATCCCCAATGGAAATATTGAGCGGAATTTTGTGGAGAGACTGAAAAATGAGCAGGTGTCCTGTACAATTCGGGAGAATGATCTTCCGGGACAGAAAGAGGAGCAGAAGCAGCAGATGAAGATTTTTGAAAGCTTTACATTTCTGTGTATTGTGCTGGCTGTGGTATGTAATCTGATCAATTATCTGCTGGATGGTCATATAGGCTGGGCCTGGTTTGTGACTGCAGGGGCGTTCTGCACCTGGCTGATGGTTTCAGTGGCTTATGTGAAGCGGAGGAATCTCCTAAAGAATGAGATGTGGCAGCTGGTGATCGCAGCTGTTGCAGGAGTGCTTTGGGATGTGTTTACTGGCTGGCGTGGCTGGTCTGTGGATTATCTGCTTCCTCTGGCTGCGCTTGCTGTGATCTGCTCCATGTGGGTGATCACTGCGGTACAGAAGCTGGAGGTGGCGGAGTATATGATCTATCTTCTGGAAGCAGGAGCTTTCGGAGGAGTGATTCCTGTGATCCTGTTGGTTGCCGGTGTGGTGACGGTGCTGTATCCGTCGCTGATCTGCATATGCGTCAGTTTCCTGATGCTGGTATGGCTGTTTCTGTTTAAGAGGAAAGATATGGTGCGGGAGATGCAGAAGAAGTTCCGGGCATAGAAAATAAAAACAACCGTCGATCTGCAGAGGATTTTTTGAACGCAGATCGCGAAGCGACTGCGTTCATGAGCAAGTAGCGAAGCGGATTGCGAATGTCCGCTTTACGATCTGTCTGCAGACCGGCGGTTTTTTAATCAAATCCAGGAAATCTCCTGCAGGGTTGCGAAAAGCAATAAGCAGTGGGTGGAAACTTGTCCGGTGTTCTAAGATCAGAATCCGAAATCTTCATAGTCCTCCGGTGTAAACTTATGATAGATCATATGCTCACCCTCCAGGGACAGACAATACCGGTAGTCATCTGGGATCCCGTCTTCGAAATATACAAGATAATCAAATCCGGTTCCGGTTGTTTTTTCTACGTGTACATGGTCAGAATAAGCATGAAAAACGTCCATCACTTCATCCAGAGTACAGCCATGACGGGCAACTGTGCCTATAAAGCGTACCAGAAATTCACTTGGCTTTCGGTTTTCGTGAACGTAGTCCGAGGCCTGAGGCGGCAGGGTGATGCAGAAACGTCCGTTTTTGGAAGAAGCCGTTACTTTTCCAAGACGGTCACAGGCATAATCTGAGAATTTTTCCATTGCATGCTGCATTTCTTCTTCCGTAAGCTCTGTGCCAAGAAGGCGGTTCAGAGACTGCAGCGGATAATAAAAACGGGTAACTCCGCTCATGTATCCGATCTTTACCTGTTGTTCCTGGATCATATCCAGGAGATTATTTTCCAGTTTTTTGAAATTCATTATGTTTTTCCTTTCCGGGGTCTGAAGGTTTATTGAACTGCATACATTCAAATCCCATTTTTTTCGCAGATATCATTGAGACAGCAGCGGTCACAGTAAGGTTTTGTCCGCGCTGTACAGACTTCTCTTCCATGATTGACAAGACGGTGGCAGAGATCATTGCCTTCTTCCGGAGGGATGATCTTCCAGAGAGCCATTTCCACCTTTTTCGGATCCTTCATGTCATGGACAAGGCCGATGCGGTTGGAAAGGCGGATACAGTGAGTATCTGTTACAATGGCAGGCTTGCCGAATACGTCACCCATGATCAGGTTTGCGCTTTTTCGGCCCACACCGGGAAGCTTCAGAAGTGCGTTAAAGTCTTCCGGTACCTTGTCGTGATACTGTTCGTGGAGAATGCGCATACAGGCGCTGATATCCCGGGCTTTGCTTTTTCCAAGGCCGCAGGGACGTACAATGGCTTCGATCGCTTCCGGCTCTGCAGCTGCCAGGGCTGCCACATCCGGGTATTTTGCATAGAGATCCTGAACTACTACATTGACCCGGGCATCGGTGCACTGAGCTGCCAGACGGACACTTACAAGAAGCTTCCAGGCATCATCATAATCCAGTGTACAGTCTGCATCAGGATATTCCTTTTTTAAACGGCTGATAACTTCATAGGCCAGTTCCTGTGTTGTCATTTGTATATGAACCATCCTTTCAATTTCGGTTATATTACTGAACTACTACAGCCAGGATGATACCACAGCATTCGGAGAATTACAAGGTGGACAGGAGTACGGAAGCAGTGTTTGGCATTCGGAAATTTTATCGGCAGAGCAATGTGGGGAATCCCCCCCAGGGGCTTGTTAATACCCTGACAATTTGGTACATTAAACGTGACCTGTGGGGGGACCTGATTTCCCTCACGTGAATAGAAAAGTGCGGAGGAATCAACGTGGAAAAACTTCTCGATGAAATCGAATCTTACTGGAGCACCCGTACAGAAGGGTACTCCGAAGTGAATCATAAAGAGCTTGCAGGAACGCAGAAAAACGCATGGCTTAAGGTGCTGACCAGTCAGTTTCCGGACAAGCCCAAGGAAGAGATCCGTATCCTGGATATCGGAACAGGCCCCGGATTTTTTCCTGTGATCCTGGCAGAAGCCGGATATCATGTAGATGCAGTAGATTATACGGAAGGAATGCTGGAAAAGGCAAAGGAAAATGCGGGAGATCTTTGCCGGAACATCCGTTTTTGGAGGATGGATGCACAGAAGCTGGATTTTGAGGATAATACCTTTGACGTAGTCATTTCACGAAATCTTACCTGGAATCTGGAGCATCCTGATGTTGCTTACAGAGAGTGGGTCCGTGTACTGAAGGCAGGAGGAAGGCTTCTGAATTTTGATGCCAACTGGTACGGCTATCTTTATGAGGAAGAGCAGCGTAAGGCCTACGAAAACGACCGGAAAAATGTGGAAAACAACAGCCTGGATGATCACTATCTCTGTACGGATATTGAGCGCATGGAACGGATTGCCCTCCAGGTACCGCTGTCAAAGATCAGCCGTCCCCGTTGGGATGTAAAAACTCTCAGAGAAGCAGGACTTCTTGGAATCCGCACAGACACAGAAATATGGAAAACGGTCTGGAGTGAGGAAGAAAGACTGAATTATCAGTCCACACCGATGTTTATGGTAACCGGTGTGAAACCGGATCATTTCCTGAATCTTCCGGTTGCGGCAGGAGAAAAAACAGAAGGCTTTCTTGAGCTCGGAGATGGAGAATTTGTCCTTCCGGCAACCATCATCCGTGGAAAAGATCCGGGAAAAACCGTTCTCGTCACAGCAGGTCTTCATGCAGGAGAGTATGTGGGAATCCAGACTCTGATCGAGCTGTCGAAGCGGCTGAAGCCGGAAAAGGTAAAGGGCCAGCTGGTTCTGGTAAAGGTGCTGAACCGGGAAGACTTTGAGAAGCGTGCAGGCAGCATCAGTTGGGAAGACGGAAAAAATCTGAACCGTGTTTTCCCGGGCAAAAAGGACGGAACAAAAATGGAACGTCTGGCGGCAGCTATCACAGAATCCCTGATCCGGAAGGCGGATTATTATATCGATCTTCACGGTGGTGACGATTATGAGGAGCTGACTCCGTATGTATATTTTGCAGGCGTGGCAAAGCCGGAGATCGTGGAAGCCTCCCGAAAAATGGCAGAGCAGGTTGATGTCCCATATATGGTACAGTCAAATGTGAGTACAGGCGGCGCCTATAATTATGCGGCAAGTACCTGCGATATTCCGGCTGTGCTTCTGGAAAGGGGATGTATGGGAACCTGGCAGCGGGAGGAAGTGGATTCCATGCGCCGGGATGTGCGGAATATTCTCTGCAGCATTGGGGCCTACAGAGGAATCCGCTCCCACAGCACCTATTATCCTCTGAAGATGGATGACGTACGTTACCAGTGTGCCAGTGTCAACGGTCTCTGGTACCCGGTCAAGAAACCAGGCGATATCGTTCATCAGGATGAGTATCTCGGAGAAATCCGTGATTATGAGGGAAATGTCCAGGAAATCTGTCGCGCAGACATGGATGGTGTGATCCTTTATCAGGTATCAAGCCTTCAGGTTGTGGAAGGCGGCCCTGTGATCACTTACGGAAATATCGTAAGAGAAAAAGACGAGCGGAAAACAAGGATCGCTCAGTACTGGACCAGGCGCAGCGACAGCTTTCTGGAACAGAGAAGAGCAGAGCTTCACAGTGCACTTGCAGGCCGCTGGATGGCTGAGCTTAAGAAGTATCTGCCGGAGAAAAAGAATCTCAGGATCCTGGATGTAGGCTGCGGAACCGGATTTTTTACCATTCTTCTTGCAAAGGAAGGCCATCAGGTAACCGGGATCGATCTGACGCCGGATATGATCACTCATGCAAAGGAGCTGGCTGAGGAAGAAAAAGCAGACTGCCGGTTTATGGTGATGGATGCAGAAGCTCCGGATTTTCCGGATGAGGAATTTGACGTGATCGTATCCCGGAATCTTACCTGGACACTTCCGGACGCGGAGCATGCTTATCAGGAATGGTTCCGCGTACTGAAACCGGGCGGAGTGATGATAAATCTGGATGCAAATTACGGGGCAGCAGACTTTGCGGACACTGCGGATCTTCCGGAGAATCATGCCCATCATCAGATCCAGGATGAACTGATGCAGGAATGTGAGGATATTAAGCGGCAGTTGCCTATCAGCTCTTTTCTGCGTCCGGCCTGGGATCTGGAAACGCTGAGCCGTACAGGTGTGGAAGAATTTTCCTTTGATCTTGGTATCAGCAAACGTATTTATACAGAAAAAGACAAGTTTTATAATCCGACCCCGATGTTTTTGATCTTTGCGAAGAAAACGAGGTAGGAGCATGCTGAATATCAAACAGATCCAGTATTTTGCGGCCTGTGTCAAAACAGGCTCCTTCAGCCAGGCTGCAGAGCTGCTTTTTACCACGCAGTCAAATGTAAGCAAGGTGATCCGTTCCATGGAAGACGATATGCGTACTCAGCTGTTTGTCCGTCATACAAAGGGCATAGAGCTGACACCGGAAGGAGAACGTGCATATATCCATGTGCAGAGGATCCTGGAAAATATAGATGAACTGGAAATGCAGGCACAGCCACTTGCAAAAAGCAGCCTGTGTGTATGCTTTCATCCCAGCTCCTGGTTTGCGGATACCTTCGTAACGTATTATGAAGCACATAAGTGCGATGATCTTCATTATCAGGTTTACGCAGCAGATACTCATGAGATCATAAAACGTGTAAAAGCCAGACAGGACGATATGGGATTCGCCTATGTGATGCAGAATCAGCTGGCAGCGTTCCAGTATTTTCTTTCCCGGAATTACCTGGAATTTGAGCTGCTGACGGAAACCGAGGTAAATATTTATACCGGGAAAGGGAAAGCAGATACGGCAGATGAGGAAGATTTTAATATGTCCCAGCTCAGGCTGATCCAGAGATTTCCCGATGAATTTTCCCCGGATAATTACCGGAATCTTGTAGAGGAAAACGGTCATTCCGCAGTGGAGGCAGAGACTGTAGTCGTAACAAACAGTGATTATATCGTGGAACGTCTTCTTGGTTCCGGAGAGCTGTGTAATATCAGTGGTGCGGATCTTTCCGGCCGTGATCCGGGATATTCCTCCGTGAAATATACATTTCCGGGAGAAGGCCAGAAACTTGTTTACGGGTGCATCTGCCGGAGAGGTGAAGAGCTCAGTGAACAGGGAAAGGATTTTCTGGGATTCGTGAAGGAAAGACTTCAGATTTCCGGGAAGTGATAAAAGAATAAAGCAAAAGACCAGACGGGATTTTTCTGCACAGGACACAGGCTCCTGATACAGAAAAGTCCCGTTTTTTATATGGAATACATATCCATGCAAAACCCGACTGTCCAATATCCCCGTACCGGGGTTGTCCGAAATCTGTTAAATGATAAAATAATATCAGCAGCACACTCCGCGTGCTGAATATAAAAACACTGTGATGCACATAACCTCCGCGCACTCCTATTTGTGCATACGAATGTTTTGTCGAATAATAACACGACCCTTTCAAAAGCAGTTATGGTTTTGAATACCATAACTGCTTTTGAAATATGAATGTCTGTCTGAACTGTAAAGGGCAGTGGGAAAGGAAAATTATGAACAAAGAAAATAAACTCGTCATCCGGATCCTGAAACGGATCCTTCTGCTTGCTGTGGTTATGTTTCTGCTGTCTGTGGTGGTGTTTTGGCTGGCGAGACTGGCACCGGGAGATCCCCTGCAGTCCTTTTACGGAGATTCCCTGGAAATGATGACCAGTGAGGAAGTGGCTGCGGCCAGAACGAGACTGGGACTGGATCAGGGGATCGGGGTACAGTATGTAAGGTGGTTTACCAACGTGGTCCATGGTGATTTCGGATTGTCGCTGAAATACAGGCAGCCGGTTATGAATGTGATCAGACCGCTGATCGGAAATACTCTGGTGCTGGGAGGAATTGCTTATATTGTGATCTTTATACTGGCAGTTCTGATCGCCATATTCTGTACGCTCCATGAGGATCAGTGGATCGACCGGCTGATCTGCAAGATCGGAACAGCAGCCTATTATGTGCCGGCTTTCTGGCTTGGTGTGGTACTGATCCTGATCTTCAGTGTAAATCTTGGATGGTTCCCAAGCAGCGGTGCCTATGATGTGGGAATGGCAGATAGTATCGGCAATCGTATGAAGCATATGATCCTTCCGCTGGTAGTAATGATCTTCAGCCATCTCTGGTATTACGCATATATGATACGTAACAAATTCCTGGATGAGGTGCGGAAGGATTATGTACTTCTTGCCAGATCCAAGGGACTTTCCAAAAGAAAGATCCTGTGGAAGCATTGTCTTCGAAATGTAATGCCGACGATCGTGAGTATCATGGCAGTTTCGGTACCCCATGTAACCGGTGGAACTGTAACTGTGGAAGCTGTTTTCAATTATGCGGGAATTGGAAACCTTGCAGTGGAATCTGCAAAATATCATGATTATAATCTGCTGATGATCGATGTGCTGATCACAGGATTTATCGTATTTTTAAGCAGCTTTGTTGCACAGACTGTCAATGAAGAGATCGATCCAAGAATGAAGGATTCGGAGGTGAGGGTATGGTAGCTGACCGGAAACTTTCAGAAGCTGAGCTTTTTCAGGTAGTCGGTGCCGGGTGGAAGCAGTATGAATCTGAAAAACGGAAAAAAACATTTCGGGAAAAGCTGAAAGGGAAACCGGTATTTTCCCTGTTCCTGCTTTTTCTGATCGTTTTGGGCTGTATATTTGCAAATGTTGTGGCAAATCATGATCCCTCAGGTTTTTATCTCCAGAATCTGAATACACCACCAGGAAAGGAATTTATCTTTGGAACGGATTCGCTTGGAAGAGATATTTATTCACTGATCTGGTATGGCGGAAGGGTTTCTCTGGTGATCGGACTTCTGGGTGCGGCGATCATTACCCTGGTCGGTGTTACCTACGGATGCATCAGCGGAACAGCAGGTCCAAAGGTGGATTCGGTTATGATGCGGTTTACGGAAATGTGCGGAAGTATTCCGACCCTTCTGCTGATCCTGATCCTGTCTGCGGTTATTCAGGCCGATGATGTGATCAGCATATCTGTGATCATCGGCATTACCGGGTGGTTTGCACTGGCACGTATTGTAAGAAGTGAAGTGCGGCAGATAAGGAACAGTGATTATGTGATGTATGCAAGACTTTGTGGAGGAAGTTTTGGATATGTGATGTATCACCATCTGATACCGAATTTTGTTTCGGCGATCATGTTTGTGGTGATCTCTTCGATAAGCAGCTGTATTACCATGGAATCTACTTTAAGCTTTCTTGGCCTTGGGCTTCCGGCAGATGTAGTTTCCTGGGGAAGTATGCTCTCGCTGGCAAATAAAGCACTGATCATGAATACCTGGTGGGTGATCGTGATCCCGGGAGTTTTTCTGGTCATTACTTTAATGTGCATTACCAGTATGGGAAGCTTTGTGAGAAGTGAGGTAAATAATCATTACAGCAATCTCTGATGCAGTCAGAAAAAATATTTGGACGCAAACCGTGATAAAACATTCCGAAGTGTGGATAACCGGTTTGAAAATAAGGAAAGATGAGGAAAACAGAATGAAAAAGAGAACAGGAAACAACTATGGAAGAAAATATGCGGCGATAACACTGGCAGCAGTGACCGCAGCATGTACAGGAGCAACTGCAGGCAGTGTGGTAACCGTAGCTGCGGCAGAAGAAAACAAAACTCTGGTATATGCAGGTGAGTCAGAAAGTACGATCAATCCCCTTCTGAATAACCATGATGAGCTTCCGGATCTTATTTTTTCAGGACTGATGAAATATGATGCCAATGGAAAGCCGGTAGAGGATCTTGCAGAGAGCTATACCTTTGACAAGGATACCAATACCTATACTTTTAAGCTTCGAGATGGTGTTAAGTGGCATGATGGAGAAGATTTCAATGCAGAGGATGTTGTATACACCTATAAGGAGCTTACAGAGGATGAAACTCTGGGAGCCAGTATCACCAGCAATTACCAGGACATTACAAGTATTGAGGCACCGGATGATCAGACTGTGATCTTTACACTGGATCAGTATGATGCTGCCATGCTGGATTACTTTACCATGGGAATCCTTCCTGAGCATCTTCTGGAAGGAGAGGATGTGAATACTACATCCTTTAATCAGAATCCGGTGGGAACAGGTCGTTATAAATTTGAAGACTGGGATGCTACCGGCGGAATGATCACACTGAAACGAAATGAAGATTATTACGGAAAGGTTCCGAATATTGAAACCGTTGTATACCGTACAGTATCGGATGAGACTACAAAGGCAACCATGCTCCAGTCCGGCGAGGCGGATCTTGCATGGCTGAATTCCAACTATGCTTCTCAGTTCAAGGATAAGGACGGATATAATTACTGGGAGTTCACCACAGCAGATTACCGTGGAGCTGCCATGGATATGAGCACAGATTTCTGGAAGGAAAACGGAGATTCCATCGGCGTTCTGAATTATGCGCTGGATAAGGATTCCATTATTGCAGGTGTTCTTGCAGGACAGGGAGAGGCGGCATACAGCCCGATCCAGAGAAATCCTCTCGGAACAGATAAGGAAGCTAATATCTACTCCTATGATCTGGATACCTTTGCAAAGAAGATGGAAGAGCTGGGATGGAAAAAAGGTGATGATGGGATCTATGAGAGGAACGGACAGAAATTCCACTTTACCATCCAGGTGCGTGATTACGAAGAAGAGCGTGTGGATATTGCCAATGTCATGTCTGATATGCTGAAGCAGGCTGGCGTGGAAATGGAAGTAAAGCTTGTTACCAAATTTGACTGGGATGCAGGATACAATGGATTCCTTGCAGGTTATTCAACACAGTTTGACCCGGATATGGCATATGTAAACTTTGTAACCGACGCAAGTGGAAATAACATGCATTATTCCAATGCAGATGTGGACAAATATCTTGAGGAAGGCCGTCACGGTGAGACTGAGGAAGCCAGAAAAGAGGCTTACAGTGAATTCGAAAAGGCATACGCCGAGGCACCTGGTATCCTTCTGGTTGCTTATCTCCAGGGAGATTATGTAGGCGTTTCCGGACTTGACGGACTGGATACCACACGTGTTCTGGGACATCATTCCGTAGGTGTTATGTGGAATATTGAAGACTGGACCATTACAAAATAAGGAAAAGATCATGCAGGAAACCGTTTTGGAATTAAAAAACTATTCGGTAAGCTTTGACACACCGGACGGCGAGGTACAGGCCGTCCGGAATGTTGACCTCACGGTAAAAAAAGGAGAGATACTTTGTATCGTAGGTGAGTCCGGATGTGGAAAAACCGTTATGTGCCGTAGTGTGATGAAGCTTCTGCCACCGAATGCACATGTAAAAAGCGGAGAGATCAGTCTCTGCGGAGAGAATATCACAGCTTATAAGAGAAAAAAAATGGAAAAGCTGTGCGGAAGTAAGGTAAGCATGGTGTTCCAGGACCCTATGCTGACGCTGAATCCAACGATCCCTGTTGGCAAACAGATCACAGAGGCTATCATCAAAAATCAGAAAGTATCCAGGGATGAGGCCAGAAAAAAAGCTGTGGAAATGCTGAAGCTGGTAGGAATTCCGGATGCAGAACAGCGCTATGGCCTGCAGCCTCATTTTTTTTCCGGTGGAATGCGTCAGCGTTGTGTTCTGGCTATTGCACTGGCCTGTGATCCGGAAATATTATTTGCCGATGAGGCGACTACAGCACTGGATGCAACCGTGGAAGCAAAGATTCTGGATCTGCTTCTTGAGCTGAGAGAAAAAACAGGGATCAGTATTGTGTTCATATCTCATGATCTTGGAGCTGTTGCAAGGATCGCAGACAGAGTTGCAGTTATGTATGCAGGAAAGATCATTGAGATCGGGACAGCGGAAGAGGTTTATTATGATCCCCGGCATCCTTATACCTGGGGACTTCTGTCTTCTCTGCCTGTATTTGCAGGTGAAAAAGGGGAGCTGAATCCGATCCCCGGAATGCCGCCCTCTCTTTTGGATCCTCCGCCGGGAGATGCGTTTGCCGTTCGAAATCCCCAGGCGCTGGCAATCGATTATGAACAGACTCCTCCGATGTTTAAAGTCAGTGATACGCATTATGCAGCCACATGGCTTCTGGATGAAAGAGCTCCAAAAATAGAAATGCCCTCCATTTTGAAGGACAGATTACAGGAAAACAGCGGTCGTAAACAGAAACCGGATAAAAAGGAAGCGTCATTTTTACAGAAAACAGAACAGAAACAGGCGCCTGTACTGATCGAAGCCAGAAATCTGAAGCAGCATTTCCGTATCCGTTCCGATTATACGATCCATGCAGTGGATGATGTTTCCTTCAGTATCCGGGAAGGTGAGATCATGGCGCTGGTGGGTGAGACCGGCTGCGGGAAATCCACGACAGCCAGAACGCTTGCAGGAATCTACCGGCCTACAGGCGGGGAGATCTTTTATCAGGGAGAAAGAGTGCCGGATAAAAAGGATCCTTTCGGAATGCGGAAGAAAATGCAGACTGAGATCCAGATGATCTTTCAGGATTCGGGCGCTGCACTGAATCCCCGAATGAGCATACGGCAGATCATGCTGGAGCCTGTAAAGATCAGCCGCAGGATCCGTGACAGAGAAATGCTGGAAAACAGGCTTCGGGAAATCCTGAAGGAGACAGGACTGGATGAAAGCATTCTGTCGAAAAAGCCGGGAGAGCTTTCCGGCGGACAGAGACAGAGAGTTGCCATAGGAAGAAGCCTTCTCATGGAACCACGTCTTATCATTGCGGATGAACCGATCGCATCGTTGGATATTTCTATCCAGGCACAGATCGTCATGCTTTTTAAAAAGCTTCAGCAGGAAAAAAGATTTTCTTTTCTTTTTATTGCCCATGATCTGTCAATGGTACGTTTTTTAAGCGATACAACAGGTGTGATGAAAAACGGAAAGCTGGTAGAAATGGCACCTACAAAAGAGCTTTTTGAGAATCCGCAGCATCCTTATACACAGTCCCTGCTTTCTGCGATCCATATCCCGGATCCGCTGGAAGAGAGAAAACGAAGGCTGATCGAGTATGAAGAGCTACAGTCGCTTGGAGAGGGCTGGAAAGAATTATCCGCATGTCACTGTGTGAGAATATAAGAGCATAATGGAATACATATGTATGACAAAATGGAATGTGAAAAATCCCCCCGCCGGGGTTGTGGCAGAACAGCCGTGTTGTTAAACTTTTGTTATTCGAAATACTGAGAAACAAAGTGCGGAGAGGAAAATATGAGAAAATATATAATAAAACGGTTGCTGCAGCTGATCCCGGTCCTGATCGGGATCACATTTCTTTCTTTTGCCATGATGCGGCTTGCCGGCGGAGATGCAGTAACCTATATGTATGAAAATGCAGGCTCTGCAGTATCCCAGGAGGTCATTGACAATGCAAAGGCGGAATATGGCCTTGATAAACCATTCCTTGTACAATATGCTACCTGGTTTGCGGGAATGGTAACCGGAGATATGGGAGAGAGCTATGTGTCTCACAGAGATGTCTATGAAACCTTTATTTCAAAGCTTCCGGCAACGATGATGCTGACTCTGTCATCGGTCCTTCTTACAATTGTTCTTGCGATCCCGTTGGGAATCCTGTCAGCAGTAAAGCACAACAAATGGGTAGATTATCTGATAAGACTTTTAAGCTTTATCGGCAATTCCATGCCGAATTTTTTTGCTGCCATGGTGCTGATGTATTTTCTGTCCATCAGGCTGGGCGTTTTGCCGGTAGTCACAAATGCAGATTTCGGACAGAGTATTATTCTGCCGACACTGACACTGGCGATCTCCATGGCTGCAAAATATACCAGACAGGTGCGTGCCACGGTTCTGGAAGAACTGAATAAGGATTATGTGACCGGAGCCCGGGCAAGAGGAATCCGCAGTCGTGTGATCATCTGGAAGAGTGTAATGAAGGCTTCCATGCTGACGATCATCACACTGCTGGCGCTGTCCATCGGTAATCTTCTGGGAGGAACTGCCATTGTGGAAAATATCTTTATGTGGGATGGTGTCGGAAAACTGGCGGTAGATGCGATCACCATGCGTGACTATCCGATCATCCAGGCCTATGTGGCATGGATGGCGGTCATTTATGTTCTGGTAAATCTGGTGACAGATATTATTTACCACTATCTGGATCCGAGAGTACGACTTGGAGGTGACAGAGCATGAGTGGAAAAAATAATATCACAGTCCGGAAACAGAAGATCCGGAAAAATCATACAAAAGCAAAGCTTGTCTTTTTTCTTGTGCTCACAGCATTGCTTCTGTTTGTAGCGGCATTTGCAAAATATCTCTGTCCTTATGATCCTTATGCCCAGGATCTGGCACTTGCCCAGAAACCGCCGGGACCGGAGCATCTGCTCGGGACAGACCGTTATGGGAGAGATATGCTTTCCCGTGTGATCATAGGAAGCACGACCAGTATTTATGCAACGCTGCTCCTGGTTGCGGTGATCACTGTGGTGGGAACGGCTATTGGTATTTTCTGTGGCTGGAAGGGCGGCAAAGCCGATACCGTTCTGATGCGTATCTCCGATCTGTTCCTGGCTTTCCCGGGACTGGTATTTGCCCTGGCAGTAGCAGGTGTTCTGGGAGGCGGTATCCAAAATGCGATCATTGCCCTGGCGGTGATCAGCTGGCCGAAGTTTGCAAGACTTGCCAGAGGGCTTACGCTGACTCAGAAGGACTCTGCATATCTTATGGCGGCAAAGCTTTCCGGAAGCAGTACAGGAAAGCTTCTGCTCAAACATATCCTTCCAAATATTGCAGGCCCCATACTTGTTACGTCAGTTCTTGACATCGGAACCATGATGATGGAGCTGGCAGGACTTTCCTTTCTCGGGCTTGGGGTAAAGCCTCCAATGGCAGAATGGGGAAGTATGATCAACGATGGAAGAAGTATGCTGCAGATTTCACCGTGGATGGTACTTGCGCCGGGAATGGCGATTTTTATTACGGTAATGATCTTTAATCTTCTGGGAGATACGATCCGGGATTATATGGATCCGAAAGAACGAAACAGGAGAAGAGGATAACAGGCACTTATAAATAAACATAACACAGAAAGTGAGAGCAGAGATTATGAAGAAAAAGATTCTGGCAGCAGTGCTTGCAGCGGCAATGGTCATGAGCATGACAGGAGTTCCGGCAGCAGCAAAAAGCAAAGAAAAGAGTGAAGGAACTACCTTTGTTTACGGAACTACCGGATACAGTGAAGAAATGGGAGATGCAGGATTAAACCCTCACGACAATTATTCCGGATGGAGCTGTCTTCGTTATGGCGTAGGAGAAACACTGTTTAAGTACAATGACAACATGGAGTTAGAGCCATGGCTTGCTACAGACTATGAATTTACAGACGACAATACAGTAAAGATCACTCTTCGTGACGGTGTGAAATTTTCCAGCGGAAGAACCATGGACGGAGAAGCGGTGAAGGAGTGCCTGGAGGATCTGATCGCAAACCATGACCGTGCACCTTACGATATGAAGATCGATAAGATCGAAGCAGATGGAATGACAGTAACGATCCATACTTCCGAACCATGTCCGGCACTGATCAATTATCTCGGTGATCCGTATGGTGCCATCATTGATATGGATTATGGCGTACAGGGAGAGGGTGGCTCTGCAAATGTGGCAGGAACAGGCCCCTATGTTGCAACAGAGGTATCCCCAACAGAGATCAAGCTGGTAAAAAACGAGGATTACTGGGGCGGAGATGTAAAGGCAGACAACGTTATCGTAAAATCCTTCTCAGATGGAAGTGCCCTGACAGCAGCATTGCAGACAGGCGATATACAGGGAACCTATGGACTTCAGTATGATAACTATGCACTTTTTGACGGAAATCCGGACTATCAGATCAGCTCTGTAGCAACAAGCCGCTGTTTCTTCGGACAGTTTAATATGAAATCTGAACTGATGCAGGATCAGAATGTGAGAAAAGCCATTGAGATGGGAATCGATAAGGATGGCTTCTGCAGTGTGATCATGGAGGGACGAGGTGTTCCGGCAGTGGGAGCCTTCCCAAGCAGCTTTTCCTATGGAAACGATGCGGTGAAAGCACCGTCCTACGATCCGGAAGAGGCGAAAAAGCTTCTGGAAGAATCCGGATGGACAGATACGGATGGAGATGGCTATGCAGATAAGGACGGAAAGAAGCTGTCCATCACATGGCTGACCTATCCAACCCGTCTGGAACAGCCTAAGCTTGCAGAATATGCACAGTCCACTTTAAAGGACATTGGAATTGAGGTCAATGTTAACAATACAGCAGACCATGCGACATATGCGAAGAACGGAGAATTTGATGTATATGTAAGTTCGCTTACAACTGCACCTACCGGCGATCCGGAATATTTCTTCACAAGTACAGTTGTATCTGATGCTGCCAAAAATTATGGCAAATACAGCAATTCGGATGTTGATGATATCATAGCGAAGCTGCATGAGACCTTTGATACAGATGAGAGAAGCAAGCTTGCTGTGGAAGCACAGCAGACCATTCTGGATGATGATGCGTATTTCTTTGTTTCTCATCTGAATATGGGACTTGTGTCAAAGTCAAATGTATCAGGGCTGACTGCTCATCCATGTGATTATTACGAGATCACAGCGGATCTGGAAGTGAAATAAGATGGAATCATTGTTGAAGCTTGAGCATGTGACGATCTGCTACAATGGAGAGCCGGTTGTACATGATGTGGATCTGGAACTGAATAAAGGGGAGATCCTGGGTGTGGTAGGCGAATCCGGAAGCGGAAAAAGTACCATTATCAAGGCAATCATGGGACTTCTGGGAAATGAAGGCATGGTGACAGAAGGCGATATCTGGTACAAGGGAAAAAATATAGTGGATATGCAGGAAAAAGAATTACGCAGACTTCTGGGCCCTGAGATCGCCATGGTTTTTCAGAATTCAGGATCAGCCCTTTGTCCCATCCGCACCGTAGGCGATCAGATCTATGAGAGTATGCGGGAGCATGAAAGGATCAGCCGTAAAGAGTGTGCAGAGCGCGCCGTTCGGATGATGGCTAAGATCGGCCTTAAGGATGGGGAACGTGTTTTGCAAAGCTACCCATTTGAATTGTCCGGCGGCATGAATCAGCGTGTGGGAATCTGTATTTCCATGTTGCAGAATCCGGCGCTTCTTCTGGCAGATGAGCCTACCAGTGCTCTGGATGTAACCATACAGAAACAGGTGGTTGAGGAAATGCTGCTGATGCGTAAGGAATACGGAACAGCCATGATCATTGTCACACACAACATCGGTGTGGTGGAAAAAATGGCAGATAAGGTTCTGGTACTGAAAAACGGAAAGGTGAGGGAATACGGAAAAACAGCTCAGGTTTTGACAGCTCCGGAGGATCCTTATACAAAAGAACTTATGAGTTCGGTACTTCGTTTGAAACGTACAGGTACCGGAAACGGAGGCAGATGATGACAGAAAACAAAAACATTCTGGAAGTGCATCATTTGAAAAAAAGCTTCACCACCGGTAAAAAATCCTTCACGGCTGTAGAAGACATAAGCTTTTCTCTGAAAACTGGGGAAGTATTAGGGATCGTAGGTGAATCCGGCTCAGGAAAAAGCACTGTGGCGAAGATGATCACACATCTGACAGAACCCACAGCCGGAGAAATTTTTCTCATGGAAAAGAATATCACACATGCAAGGGGAAAAAATCTCCGGGAAATCTACCGGGAAATGCAGATGGTTTTTCAGACACCGGCAGAATCCTTTGACCCCAGATGCACTCTTGGGGACGGAATCGGGGAAAGTCTCCGGAATATGGGGATAAGTAAGGCGGAAACCAGGAACCGTGTGGAAAAGCTTCTGCTTACCTGCGGACTGACTCCGGAATATGCAGATCGGTATCCCCATCAGGTCAGCGGAGGGGAGTGCCAGAGAGCGGCTATTGCCAGAGCCCTGGCTGTGGAACCGAAGATCCTGATCTGTGATGAAGCAACCAGCGCCCTGGATGTGACTGTGCAGAAACAGATCATGGAACTGCTTCAGAAGTTAAAAAAAGAAAACCAGCTGTCCTTTCTTTTTATCTGCCATGACCTGGCCCTTGTCCAGCTGTTCTGCGACCGGGTGATCGTGATGCATGACGGACATGTGGAAGAGGAAGGGACACCGGAAGAGATCATTGAGCATCCGAAGACAGAGTATACGGAGCGGCTGATCCGGTCGGTACTGTAATAACAACAGATAAAAACAAAAGAGCGAAGCCCTCAGTAGTGCGGATACTGAGGGCTTTTTTGCAGGTTATACGTTGACGCATTTTCTCTCACCCGATATAATTAAAAAAGAATCGAAACCGGATGAAAACGGAATAAATATAGAGGAGACCACAAAAAATGGCAGAAAATTTACAGATCAGACTGTCAGATCCCGGTGAGGCGGATCGTCTGGCAGAGATCGAGGCAATCTGTTTTCCACCTGCGGAGGCAGCAAGTCATGAGGAAGTTGTGAAGCGTATGGGAGCATTCCCGGAAAATTTCGTTGTAGCAGTAAAGGATGAGCAGATCGTAGGTTTTATCAACGGAGGAACCACAGATAAACCAGTACTCCCGGATGAATTTTATCATGATATCACTCTTCACAGAAAGGACGGGGAGATCCAGACTGTATTCGGACTGAATGTGATCCCGGAATACCGTCATCAGGGGATCGCCGGAGAGCTTGTGGAATATTTCAAGGAGCTTGCGAAAGAGCGTGGAAAAAAAGCCCTGATCCTTACCTGCAAGGAGCATATGATCCCATTCTATGAGAGCCACGGACTGAAGAAGCTGGGTGTGGCAAATTCCTGTCATGGCGGAGCAACCTGGTATGATATGCAGATCTGGTTCTGAGAAATGAAGACAGCAACAGAAGAAAAAAGAAGAGTCAGCTGCAGAAACAAAGGTCAGCTGAATAAGAAACCAGAGGAAAAATAAATGAGAATACGAATGTACAATGTGGGGTTCGGGGACTGTTTCTGTATCCGTGACAGAAAAAGCAGCCTGCTTGTGGATTTCGGGGCAGCCAACAGCAAGATCGAAGGGCGGCCACGGAGAGAGGTCTTTGATGTGATCATCTCAGACCTTACTACTATCCGCAAAAAAAATCTGCTTCTGACACATTTTCATCCGGACCATGTTTCCGGATTGCTTTATATGATGCGTTACCGAAGAGATGCTTACGAATTTGAAAAGATCTATCTTCCGGATGTATTTTCCGGTCCGGAAATGAAATACACACTGGCGCTTCTGCTCCTTGCGGATGTGACAAAAAAGGCCAGCCTTCCCGGAAGACGTGTCAGCCTTTTTGCCCTTGCAGAAGCTCTTTGCGCCAGAAGGGTAAAGATCGACCTTTTATCCAGAGGCTCAGAGTTTGAGGGAAAATATACGGCACTCTGGCCGGATCTCAGTGAAGTCAGCCGGGAAACGGAGGATGTATTTAATTCCCTGATCGAGAATCATGAAAACGCAATGACCGAGCTTGTGAACATTGCGGAGGAGGTACGTCAGCTGTTTCTGTCCATGACAGAGGAGACGCCGGAAGCAGAGCCGAAATCGGCTTCACTGTCTGAGGCATCTTTGGTGAAAGAGGATACAGAGGAATCCGAGCGCTCTTTGACAGGACAGACAGAGCCTGGTGGGGAAAACGAAGGATATACGCAGGAGAAGCTGGAGCTTATAATGGAAGACACAGGCGCAGCAGATGAGGATACAGCAGAGACTCCGGAAGAGGCCGAAAAAGAGAGAGCACGTCGCCTCAAACCGGAAAAGCTGGAAAAGAAATTCCGTGAATTACAGGCAACCGAAGAATTTCAGGCACTTCTGGAAAGTGCGGAAAAACAGGGGCATTTTCTGCGTCAGTTCCGTCACAAGATCAGTCTGGCATTTCAGAATACCGGAGATGGAGAGCTGAACCTTCTGTTTACCGGAGATGTACAGCCACAGTACATGAGGATGATCGCAGAAAACTATGATGGCAGGATTCCGCTTCATGAGCATTACTGGTGTATCAAGGTACCACATCATGGTACGGAATCTCATTTCTTTGATTTCAGCAGTTTCTCCCCGGAGAATATGATGATCCCCAACGGAGCCTACTACGACAACAGCAAAAAGAAATCTAAGAATCAGCGCACTTCCATGCAGTACGGCGGTTTATTTTATATTAATGACGCGCATATGTATTGTTCCAACTGTGACTGCTGTGACAGCTATGAGAACGGATGCTCCTGTAGGGAGTATGATGTGATATCACCATCGTATTATAAAGATATCTGATCATGTTACAGATGGATTTCTGGTGAGTTATATACGATCCGGTCATTCAGGCAGACAAAGAAGACGGTAATTTCTTTGTCTGCGTTTTTGTTAAAAAGACAGGATGTACATGTGGACAGAGGAAAAGAGATACAGGAGGAAAAATTTTGAAACAGATCGCAGACTTGCACATACATTCCAGATATTCCATGGCAACCAGCAAAGATGGCACGCCTGAGATGCTGGATCTCTGGGCGCGGAAAAAAGGTATCACACTCCTTGGAACCGGAGATATGACACATCCCATCTGGCGGCAGGAGTTGAAGACGAAGCTGATCCCTGCGGAACAGGGACTGTTCCGGCTGAAAGATGAATATGTTTTGCCGGAGGCGGCACGCTATCCTGAAAAAGCACCCAGATTTGTATTGTCCGGTGAGATCAGTTCCATCTATAAAAAAGGCGGAAAAACCAGGAAGGTGCACAGCTTGATCCTGCTTCCGGGATTCAATGAGGCAGATGCTTTTGCCGCAAGGCTGGAAAAGATCGGAAATATCCATTCAGACGGACGTCCTATCCTTGGCCTGCCCTGTCATGATCTTCTGGAGATCATGCTGGAAGTCAGTGAGGAAGGCATGTATATTCCGGCGCATATCTGGACGCCACATTTTTCCCTGTTTGGGGCAAAGTCCGGTTTTGATACCATAGAAGAGTGCTTTGAGGATCTGACTCCGTACATTCATGCACTGGAAACCGGACTGTCCTCAGATCCAGTGATGAACTGGCAGATTTCGGCGCTGGATGGATATCAGCTGGTATCACACTCTGATGCACATTCCCCGTCAAAACTTGGACGGGAAGCAGATCTTCTGGATATTGAGCTTTCCTACCGGGGCTTGTGGAATGCGGTGCAGAAGGGAGAAGGACTTACGGGCACCATCGAATTTTTTCCGGAAGAGGGAAAGTATCATTATGACGGACACCGGAAATGCGGCGTCTGCCTGAGCCCGAGAGAGGCAGAAAAGTATAATGGTATCTGTCCGGTGTGCGGAAAGAAACTGACCATGGGTGTGGATCACCGGATCCTGCAGTTATCTGACCGTGACGAGAGTTCAGCGGCCATGCCGGAAAGCGGCCGCCCATATGAAAGCCTGATGCCGCTGCCAGAGGTGATCTCCGCCTGCGTGGGATTTTCCACGGCAAGCAAAAAAGTTCAGGGACAGTACGAGGCTCTGCTTGAGAAACTAGGTGCAGAATTTACCATATTGAGAGAGGTTCCGCCGGAAGATATCCGAAAAGCCGGCGGAGAAGTTCTGGCGGAAGGCATCCGGCGGCTCCGTGCAGGAGAAGTGTTGCGGAAACCGGGATCTGACGGAGAATATGGAAAAATAGAATTGTTTTAAGCGAATCAGGTAAGTCCTCTGCGGGATTGCGAATATCGGCTTGATCCAATTAAGAAAATTTCTGAAATGGTGTGAAAAGAAGCAGCTGTTAAATATTTATGTATTGTGAAGAGTATTGCCGGTCATAGCGTGAGCTGCAAAAGGTAAAAGGCGATAATGATAAAGGATTGGAGCAGGATAGAGATCATGAAAGAAAAAATCGGCATTATATCAGACACTCACGGTCTTTTGCGGCCGGAGGTACTGGAAATCTTAAAAGACTGCAAATACATTCTTCATGCCGGAGATGTCAATAAAGATGAGATCCTGGATGTACTGCGTTCCATGGGGAATCTCTATGTGGTCCGTGGAAATAATGATAAAGACTGGGCGGAAAATCTCCGCACCAGTCTAAGCTTTACCATTGGCGGCGTAAAATTTTTTATGGTTCATAACAAAAAAGACGTTGCGTGGGAGCTGGGGGACACACAGGTGGTCATCTTCGGGCATACTCACAAATATTTTGAGAAGATGATCGATGGCAGACTGTGGCTGAATCCGGGAAGCTGTGGAAGAAGCCGCTTTGGCGGAGAGGTTACCATGGCGGTGATGACTGTGGAGGATGGCAAATATCAGGTGGAAAAAATCATTTTGGCGGAAAATTCCAGGAAATGATCATAACCCTGTTTATAGATCCTTTTATGCAGAGCTGTTTCTGTAGATTACTGGAATACGCTGATGCATAAAAGGATTTTTTGTATTTTATTGGATACAATCCTTGTAATTTTGGATTTGTAGCGTATAATAAAAAAACGTTTAAAACAAAAGTGGTCTTACCACTTTTGAAAAATTCGTTTGAGCGCAGACTTTGAACGCAGCTGCGTTCATGAGTATGCAGTAAAGCAAAATGTGAATATGCGCTTTACATGAATCAGGAGGGATGCAACATGAAGCATGTGCAACAGTTCAGCATCATCCTGTTGATTTCCGTCATTGGAGAATTACTGAAAACCTTTCTTCCACTTCCGGTACCGGCCAGTGTCTATGGATTGATCATTATGCTGGTGGCTTTGCTCACAGGTATTCTGAAGCTGGATCAGGTCAAAGGTGCGGCAGATTTTCTGGTTGAGATCATGCCGGTGATGTTTGTGCCGGCTGGTGCGGGACTGATCACAGCCTGGAGTACTCTGAAACCGATCTGTGTACCGGTTCTCATCATGACGTTTATCAGCACGGTGATCGTAATGGTCGTAACAGGAAAAGTAACACAGGGAGTGATCCGTATGGGAAAGAGAGGAACTGAAAAATGATGGAATTCATAAAAAACTCCGCATTTTTCGGAGCAATGATAAGTCTGATCGCCTATGAGATCGGTCTGATCCTGAAAAAGAAGTTTAAAATGGCGATCTTTAATCCGCTTTTGATCTCGATCATCTGTGTTATTGGTGTTCTTTTGATCTTCCATATTGATTATGATGATTATAATGAAGGTGGAAAATATATCAGCTATCTGCTGACCCCGGCAACAGTCTGTCTGGCAGTGCCCCTTTATGAGCAGATCCATCTGCTGAAAAAAAATCTCAAGGCAGTGGCTGCCGGGATCTTTTCCGGAACGCTGGCCGGGCTTTGCAGCATTCTGCTTATGGCGAAATTGTTTGGCTTTGATCATCAGGAATATGTCACCATGCTTCCGAAGTCTATCACAACTGCTATCGGAATGGGTGTTTCCGAGGAGCTTGGCGGTATCGTGACCATCACCGTTGCTGTGATCATCATCACAGGAGTTCTGGGAAATATGATCGCAGAGGTTGTCTACAAGATCGCAAAGATCGAGGAGCCGATTGCAAGAGGTCTTGGACTTGGAACATCTGCCCATGCTATCGGAACAGCCAAAGCCATGGAGCTTGGCCCGGTAGAAGGAGCCATGAGCAGCCTTGCCATTGCCGTAGCCGGATTGCTTACGGTTATAGGTGCGTCTGTGTTTGCTGGAATGATGTAAAAGCAGATATCATAGGATTTCAAATGCCCTTTCAAAGTGTCACATTTTACAAGTCTGTCGTTTACGGCAGGCTTTTTTTGTGGATCTTAAAGACGAACATATTTTTGTATAAAATAAACAAATGTTCGGAAAAACCATATTTGTACCGTTTTATTGGACTAAAAATGAGCTATAATGCAAACATATAGAAAATATGTTTGGAAAATATGTTCGATAAATCGTGAGACGAACATAGGACAGGGAGGATGGATCTTATGTGGAATACAGAGAGCAGCAGGAAGGCAGTATTGGCAGAAGGAAGATATGTGGAAGCTGAGAACGGACATTGCGGCAGACAGAAGCTTTCCTCAGGAATGGCAATGGTACTGGGTGCACTTCTTACAATGGAGATCATGCTTGGCGGGGCGATGCTGTTTAATTTTGATTTCCGCGGAGCAGATATCGTTGCTGTTGTATTGTCATTCATGGTATTATATTTTGCAGTGGTAGCATCACTGACAGACAAGTAGCAGAACGGAGGAGAAAGGATGCCAAGGGTCTTTAACCAGAAGATTAAAATTTTATATCTGATGCGCATTTTTCTGGAGCAGACGGACGAAGAGCATCCGATGTCTGTGAAGGAGCTGATCGCCTATCTGAATAGTCTGGGGATCAGTGCAGAGCGTAAAACTGTCTATGATGATATTGAAACCCTGCGGAATTTTGGAATGGATATCCTGAACCGGCGGGAGCACCCGGCTGGTTTTTATCTTGCCAGTCGGGAATTTGAGCTTCCGGAGCTGAGACTTCTGGTGGATGCAGTACAGTCCTCCAGATGTATCACCAATGGGAAATCCCGACAGCTGATCAGGAAACTGGAGAGCCTTGCCAGTGTTTATGAGTCCAGACAGCTGCGGCGACAGGGATTTGCAGAGAACCGTATCCGGACTATAAACGAGAATGTGTATTACAGTATTGATATGATCCAGCGTGCATTAACTGAGGACAGGCAGATTTCTTTTCAATATTGTGAATGGACTGTGGAGAAGAAGCTGCGTCCGGAGAATGAGGGAGAACGATATTCGGTCAGTCCCTGGGGACTTGTATGGCAGAATGAGGAGTATTATCTGATCACTTACGATGAGAAGTGTGGAAGGGTTAAGCAGTATCAGGTAGATAAGCTCCAGCAGATCCGTATAGAGAAGGAGGTGCGACGCGGCAGAGAATTTTTTGAGAATTATGATATAGGGGAGCTGACATCCAGGACCTTCGGGATGTTTGGCGGCAGAGAAGTAACCATATGTCTGGAAGCACATAACCGCTTGGTCGGGGTGGTGCTGGATCGGTTTGGCAGAGATATTATGATACACAGGAAGGATCCTGAACATTTCAAAACACTGGTTCGTGTAAATATCAGTGACCAGTTCTTTGGCTGGATAGCCAGTCTTGGCCCGGATGCGGTGATCGCGTCACCGGATGAGGTTCGCGATAAGTACCGGGAATTTCTTGAGAAAAGTCTTTCTAATTACAAATGATAAATATATGATAAAGAAAATCTGTATATAATAAAGATTCAGGAAAATTCACTCCTGAGTCTGCAGGTTTTCAACAGAAATAATATATAAAAAAATAAATGAAAACAGACAAAAATGAGAAAAATCATATAATAGCTGCATCTGAAATATAAAAATAATATAGATAGCATATATAAAAAAGATAATAGACATCGCGATGCTTAAGTGCTATAATGCTTTCGACTCTTAGGAGGGAATAAATTTTGCCATTTCAGGCAGATTACGGACGGTGAAGATATGACTGTAAAAGCAAGAATGCTAAAGCTTCTGGAGCAGCACGAGAATGAACTGATATCCGGAGAGGCGGCAGCAGCAGAACTAAACTGCACACGGGCAGCCATCTGGAAAGCTGTGAAATCCCTTCGTGAAGAGGGATATACCATAGAAGCTGGACCAAACAAAGGCTATGTGCTTCGAGGAGGCAGCCGTTTATCGGAAGAAGGAATACGGCTTTACCTCGATCATCCGGATGTCCCTGTAAAAATATACAGAGAACTGGATTCTACAAACCGGGCAGCCAAGGAGGCTGCATTTTCCGGAGAAGCAGGTCATGGTGCACTGATACTGGCGCGCAGACAGAAAAGCGGAAGAGGCCGAAGAGGCCGAAGTTTTTATTCTCCTGAAAATGCAGGACTTTATATGAGTATCGTTCTAAGACCTGACCGAACTCTGAAGGAAGGACTCCTGATCACTACAGCGGCGGCAACTGCAGTGTGCCGTGCAGTGAAGAAAATCTGCGGGATCGACCTTGGGATCAAATGGGTCAATGATCTGTATTTTCATAATAAGAAAGTGTGTGGGATACTGACAGAGGCTGTTACAGACTTTGAAAGCGGGAACATTGAGTTTGCAGTTGTAGGAATTGGTTTGAATCTGTATATGCCGGAAGATGGGTTTCCTGAAGATATACAGGAAACGGCTGGAGCATTATTTGAAAACAGGAATGACGCAGAGCATATAAACTGCAGTATTCTTGTGGCGGAGATCGTCAATCAGCTTCTCATGGAAGTGGAGACTCCGGGACTTTCCAGAGAATATACAGAAAATAATATCATTCCTGGAAACATGATCGTGATCACAGACGGACAGTGTACAAGGGAAGCTTATGCAGAATCCATAGCACCAGATGGAAGGCTTCTTGTGAGAGAACAGGATGGTTCAGAAACCCTGCTTTCTTATGGAGAAGTATCTGTACGCAGGAAGTCGGATCAAGGTTAATTGAAATGAATTGTATATTTTGTATAAAAAACAGATTCTTTTTTGTGCAAAACAGGCAAAAATAATATTGACATTCTGGAAATGCGGAGTAAAATAAAGTCAACTACAAGGCGTGGTCATACCAATTATAAAAAGATACGATCAGCGCCAAGAGAAAAGGAGGGAGAAAAACGGGAGATTTATCAAGTACACTGGCAGAAGAACTAAACAGTAAGACAGCCTTTACCATTCCGGCGTTTGGTGGAATACCAATTGCAGAATGCGTGGTAGTCACATGGGTCATCATGGCGGTTCTTGTGATTCTGTCTCTGATCTTAGTTCGGAATCTCAGTGTGGAAAATCCGGGTAAGAAGCAGCTGCTTCTGGAGACCGGGGTAAGTTTTCTTCAGGATTTCTTCATGGGTATCCTTGGAGAAGAAGGCAAACAGTATGTGCCTTATTTGATGTCAACCGTAATTTACATCGGAATAGCCAATATCGCAGGCGTATTTGGTTTTACACCACCAACGAAGGACATGAATGTTACCATTGCGCTGGCGCTGATGAGCATTATTCTGATCGAGTATGCAGGCTTTCATAAAAGGGGACTGAAGGGTTTCCTGAAAAGCTTTGCGGAGCCGGTTCCGATCATGCTTCCGATCAACATTCTGGAAATAGCGATCAGACCTACATCTCTCTGCATGCGGTTGTTCGGTAATGTTCTGGGAAGCTTCGTAGTTATGAAGCTGCTGGAGTTTGTTTGTCCGGCCATTCTTCCCATACCATTCAGCCTGTATTTTGATTTCTTCGACGGATTCATACAGGCGTATGTATTTGTATTCTTAACATCCTTGTTCATTAAGGAAGCAATTGAGTAGTGAAGCGGAAGATCCGCTTGATCTAAAAATGAAAAAAATTGTATTTTACAGGAGGAAAAAACTATGTTAATCGCAATTGGTGCAGCTATCGCAGTTCTTACAGGTATTGGAGCAGGTATTGGTATCGGTCTTGCAACATCTAAAGCAGTAGAAGCTATCGCAAGACAGCCAGAGGCAGAGAGCAAGATCAGTAAAGCACTTCTTCTTGGATGTGCTCTTGCAGAGGCAACAGCTATTTACGGTTTCGTAATCGGTCTTCTGATCATCATCATGCTTGGCTAATAGGTAAAGACGAGATACTAATTCAGGATTAAGAGAGGCAGGTGGACCAGGTGATTAAAATTGATATCAACCTTGTCTTTACTATTATAAACCTGATCGTTCTTTATCTTTTAATGAAGAAGTTCCTTTTCGGCCCGATCATTGGTGTTATGGAGAAGAGAAAAGCTATGATCGATGAGCAGTTTGCTTCAGCAGAGAAGACAACTACTGAAGCAAACCAGCTGAAAGGACAGTATGAGGATGCACTGAAATCTGCGAAGGAGGAATCCTTCAGTATTGTAGAGCAGGCTAAGGACGAGGCAAAAGTACAGGCAGACAGCATCGTGAAGAGAGCTAATGATCAGGCTGGTCAGATTCTTGAGAAAGCAAGAAGAGATATCAGCACTGAGCAGGAAGCTGCTATGAAAGCGATGGAAGGCAAAGTGGCTGAGCTGGCAATGGATGCAGCATCCAGAATCATGGGAAAAAAGAACGACGAAGCACAGGATATGTCCCTATATGACCAGTTTTTAGAAGGAGCAGGTGATCCTCATGACAGAGACGTCCATTAATTATGCAAAAGCATTATACGGTCTTTCTGTCCCGGGGGAGGCAATCTGCGAAACAGGAAGGATTTTTAAGAATACACCTGAGATAGGTAAGATGCTTGAAAATCCACTTGTTTCCCTCAAAGAAAAAGAACAGGTAATAGAGCGGGTTTTTCCGCAGGAAATGAAGAGTTTTCTTAAAGTAACGTGTAAGTATCAGAAGATTGACAGAATCGGAGAGATCCTTGAAGCTTATGATGCTTACAGCCGGGAACAGAAAGGAATTCTCAAGGCAGAGCTTCTTTATGTAACACGTCCTGCCGAAGAGCAGGAAAATAAGATGAAGGAGTTTCTCCGTAGCCAGTTTTCTGCCAGAGAAGTGGAACTTACCCTTACAGAGGATAAAAGCCTTGTAGGTGGATTTGTTCTCAGGGCAGGAGATCGTGAGTACGACTGGAGCCTCATCGGACGTTATAAGAAACTGAAACAGAAATTAACCCGGAGGTGAAATTGAATTGGGTGCAATAAATCCAGATGAAATCATTTCGATTCTCAAGGAAGAAATAAAGAACTATGACGAAATCAGCAAGGACCAGGAAGTAGGCACTGTCATCTCCGTGGGAGATGGTATCGCAACTGTTTATGGCATCGATCATGCCATGTACGGTGAGGTCGTGACCTTCGAGAATGGTCTGAAAGGTATGGTACAGGATGTCCGTGCCAACAGCATGGGATGTATTCTTTTCGGAAAGGATACAGGAATCAAGGAAGGCACCAAGGTTGCCAGAACTGGCAAGCAGGCAGGTATTCCGGTAGGGGATAAATTTATCGGAAGAATCGTGAACGCACTTGGTGAGCCTATTGATGGAAAGGGAGAGATCCAGGCAGAGGAATATCGCCCGATCGAGAACCCGGCTCCTGGAATCATCGACCGTAAGTCTGTAACTGTACCTCTGGAAACAGGAATCCTTTCCATTGATTCCATGTTCCCGATCGGCCGTGGACAGCGAGAGCTGATCATCGGTGACAGACAGACAGGTAAAACATCCATCGCAACCGATACGATCATCAACCAGAAAGGTAAGGATGTGATCTGTATCTATGTTGCCATCGGACAGAAAGCTTCTACCGTTGCAAAGGTAGTTTCCAATCTTGAAAAATACGGTGCAATGGAGTATACAACCGTATTCTCCGCAACAGCCAGCGACTGTGCACCGCTTCAGTATATTGCTCCTTATGCTGGTACTGCTCTTGCAGAGTATTTCATGTATCAGGGTAAAGACGTACTGATCGTATATGATGATCTTTCCAAGCATGCAGTGGCATATCGTGCATTGTCACTTCTGCTTGAGCGTTCTCCGGGACGTGAGGCATATCCTGGTGATGTATTCTATCTTCATTCCAGACTTCTGGAGCGTTCCAGCCGTCTGAGTGAAGAGGCAGGCGGCGGATCCATTACGGCACTTCCGATCATCGAGACACAGGCCGGTGATGTATCTGCATACATTCCTACAAACGTAATTTCCATCACAGATGGTCAGATCTTCCTGGAAAGTGATCTGTTCTTCTCAGGTATGCGTCCGGCAGTCAATGTTGGTCTTTCCGTATCCCGTGTTGGTGGTGCTGCACAGACCAAGGCTATGAAGAAAGCTTCCGGTAGTGTACGTATCGACCTGGCACAGTACAGAGAGATGGAAGTGTTCACCCAGTTCAGTTCAGATCTGGATGAGGCTACAACTGCACAGCTGAAATACGGAAGCTGTCTGATGGAGCTTCTGAAACAGCCGCTCTGCAGCCCGTTAAGTCTTCATCAGCAGGTAATTACTCTCTGCGTTGCGACTCACAAGCTGATGGTAGATGTAGAAAAGAAAGAGATCAAGAAATATCAGAAGGATCTTCTGGAGTACTTTGATAATGTATATCCTGAGATCGGCAAAGAGATCGAGACTACAAAGCAGCTCTCTGATGAGCTTGTAGAGAAAATCGTAAAGGCGGCAGAAGAATTCAGAGATAAGAGCAGGTAGGTGTTGATATGGCAAATGCAAAAGAAATACAGACTCGTATGAAAAGCATTCAGGACACCATGAAGATCACCAATGCGATGTACATGATTTCTTCTTCCAAGATGCAGAAGGCCAAGAAGATCCTGCAGGATACGGAACCATATTTCTATAATATGCAGGCTGCCATTGCCAGGATCCTCCGTCATATGCCGGACATTCAGCATCCTTTCTTCAGTGAGCGTCATCTTGTTCCGAAGGATGAAAGAAAGGTAGGTACCATTGTCATTACAGGTGATAAAGGTATGGCTGGTGCATACAATCATAATGTACAGAAAATGACAGAAGATTTCATGGAAGAGGTACCGGGACATCACAAGCTGTATGTCCTTGGTATGGTAGGGCGTCAGTATTTCGGCAAGAGAGATGTGGATATGGACGGCGGTTTTCATTATACCGTGCAGAAGCCGACTATGCACAGAGCACGCCTTATCACGGAAGAGATCGTACGGGCATTTCTTGAAAGAGAGCTGGATGAAATTCACATTGTCTATACACAGATGCTGAATGCGATGGCAATGGAAAATGTGAATATGCAGCTTTTACCGCTGAAAAAGGCTGATTTTAAGGTGGGTCAGATCCCGGCAGATATTTATCAGGAGGAGATCGTATTATCTCCGTCTGCAGATGTGCTTCTGGATACTATGATCCCCAACTACCTTACAGGTGTGATCTATGGATGTCTTGTAGAGGCATATGCCAGTGAGAACAGTGCGAGAATGACAGCAATGCAGTCCTCTACAGATAGTGCGAAGGCGATGCTGAAGGATCTTTCCATTCAGTATAATCGTGCACGTCAGGCTGCGATCACCCAGGAGATCACAGAGGTTATCAGCGGTGCTAAAGCACAAAAAAGGAAGTGATGACTATGAATAAAGGTAAGATCGTACAGGTTATGGGACCTGTTGTAGACGTTGTTTTTGAAGACGGACAGCTTCCGGATATCAAGGATGCCCTTGAAGTCGAGAACAACGGTAAAAGATGCGTTATGGAGGTGTCCCAGCACCTTGGAAATAATATCGTACGCTGCATCATGCTGGGAGCCAGCGAGGGCCTGCAGCGAGACAGAGAAGTAACAGCTACCGGAAGCGGTATCAAGGTTCCGGTTGGAGATAAAACACTTGGTCGTCTGTTCAACGTTCTTGGAGATACCGTAGATGGCGGTGATTCCCTGGACGGTGAAGAGCATTGGGTCATCCATCGTGATCCGCCTTCATTTGAAGAGCAGAAACCGGCAGTTGAGATCCTGGAAACAGGTATCAAGGTTATCGACCTTCTTGCTCCATATGCAAAAGGTGGTAAGATCGGTCTGTTCGGTGGTGCCGGTGTTGGTAAGACAGTCCTTATCCAGGAGCTGATCCAGAATATCGCTACCGAGCATGGTGGATATTCTATTTTCACCGGTGTCGGTGAGCGTTCCCGTGAGGGTAATGACCTTTGGACAGAGATGAAGGAATCCGGTGTTCTTGAAAAGACAGCCTTAGTGTTCGGACAGATGAACGAGCCACCTGGAGCACGTATGCGTGTTGCTGAGACAGGACTTACCATGGCAGAGTATTTCCGTGATCAGGAGCACAGAGATGTACTTCTTTTCATTGATAATATCTTCCGTTTTGTACAGGCAGGATCTGAGGTTTCCGCTCTGCTTGGACGTATGCCGTCCGCAGTAGGATATCAGCCTACACTGGCAACTGAGATGGGTGAGCTTCAGGAGAGGATCGCATCTACCAAGGAAGGTTCTGTTACATCTGTACAGGCAGTATATGTACCGGCCGATGACTTAACAGACCCGGCTCCGGCAACAACATTTGCCCATCTGGATGCAACAACCGTTCTTTCCCGTAAGATCGTTGAGCAGGGTATTTATCCGGCCGTAGATCCGCTTGAGTCTACTTCCCGTATCCTGGAGGCAGATATTGTTGGTGAGGAACATTACGAGGTTGCACGTAGAGTACAGGAGATCCTTCAGAAATATAAAGAACTTCAGGACATCATTGCTATTCTTGGTATGGAGGAGCTCTCAGAGGAAGATAAGCAGACAGTATTCCGTGCAAGAAAGATCCAGAAGTTCCTTTCCCAGCCGTTCCATGTAGCTGAGAACTTCACCGGTATCAAAGGTAAATATGTACCTCTGAAAGAGACGATCCGCGGATTTAAGGCGATCATTGACGGTGAGATGGATGATTATCCGGAGAACGCATTCTTTAATGTTGGAACCATTGATGATGTAATTGCAAAAGCAAAAGCCGAGGAGAACCGGCAGTAAGGAGCAGCTATGAGTGAGACATTTGGCCTGGAAATATATGCCAGCAATAAACTGGCTTATGCAGGACGTGCTCAGAAGCTTATTATCCCGGCAGTGGATGGTGAGCAGGGATTTCTTGCCCATCATGCGAATGTTGTAGCTGCCATCATTCCCGGTGAGATGCGTTTTGAGGATGCTGACGGTAATGAGTATGTGTTTGCTGTGAGCAGCGGATTTGTTGAGATGATCAATAACCGTGCCAAGCTGTTCTGCCTCAGCGTAGAGAGTCCGGACGAGATTGATATCCGCCGTGCTCAGGAAGCAAAGGAACGTGCAGAAGAGCAGCTTCGTCAGAAACAGAGCATCCAGGAGTATCATATGAACCAGATGGCACTTGCGAGAGCGATGACACGTCTTAAAGTAACACATAAGCAGTAAATTTAAATCATATAAAAAGATCCATTGTCAGGAAACTGGCAGTGGATCTTTTTTTCTCTGTTATTTTGTGGATGAAGCAGGATCAGATTCGGTATTTTCCGGATCAGTAATGGAAGAAGCTTCAGAAGCTGTATCTTTGTCTGAGTTATCAGAAGTATGAACAGGCTTTTCTGTCAGCTGCTGATATGGACGATAGGGTTCCCAGTAATGTTCATCTTTTGTTTCGGTTTCTTGTTTCAGTTTCTTTTTCTGCTGAGTAAGAAGATAAATACCTGCAGCAATGATACCTGCAGCAATGACGATCTGCGGAAGGCTGTTGCAGATATTGTATACATAGTCGGCCATATTATTCGGTACAATGAAGTACAGAAGACTTGTGAAACGACTCCACAGGATACAGATACCAAACAGGATCAGAACCCATGCAGCTGCACTCTGATGCTTTTGTAAGAATTTTCCCATATCACCGGAAAACTGATCCATGTGAAGAATGTAATTATCCTCTACAGAGTAGAATTCTTCTTCTGACAGGGATTTCAGATTATGGACATTAAAAAAACTATAGAACCATATCACCGGGAGAAACATGGCCAGCCATCCAAGACCGGTTATGGATGCCAGTGCGATCGATCCCCAGAACAGCAGCATAATGCTAAGTCCCTGTTTTTTAAATCCCATGTACATTTCCCCGGCACCGGGGATCAGGGAAAAGATAAATACCCAGAAACCATGTTTTTGTTTTTTCATAAATTTACTTGCCTCCGTTTATAATTTTATTCGTAAGATCGTTCAGATTATTACTGATCTTCTGAGAATGTTCACTGAGCTGGGAACCTACCTGCATGGAAAGCTGGTTTAGGCCGGAACCAATGCCAAGGGATGAAGAAATCTTAACTTTTGTTTCCGGTGAAGGATGAAGAGCCGTAAAATCTGTCTGAGATACAGAAAAAAGCATGATCAGCGCAACACCCATGCCTACGGCAGTCCGTAAGCCTGCACAGAGAAGCTTCATCCAATAAGCAGTTTCATGTATTTTTCTGGAAGCCTGAACTTCCGGAGAAGCTGCTTTTTTCAGAATTTCATCCTGCAGATAGGATGGAGCATACTCAGAAGCGGCATCCTCATTCTGAAGAAGTTCATCCAGACAGAAGTCACATTGCTCCATATGCTCCAGAAAATGGATCATTTCATCCGTATTCATGGTTCCGTCCTGGAATTTCTGTAATTCATCTTGTGGTATGTGCATCTAATCACTCCTTTCCAGCAGTGCTTTCAGCATAGATCTGGACCGGTAGATCTGCGTCTGGACTGTTTTGATATTTTTATTCTGCGCTTTTGCAATTTCTGCGGCGGTTTTTTCTTCGCAGAAATGTTCAAGGGCAACCTCCCTGTAGGGGCTTTTCAGCGCTGAACATAAATGCCGGATCCGATCCTTGAAATCTTTGTCCAGAAATGCCTCCTCCGGGGAAAACTCTTTATCATGGAGCTGTTCAAAATAGGTGTCCTCTGTGGGAATGGTACGTCTGCCGGCTGCTTTCAGATGATCCAGACATTTTCTGACTGCGATCTTGCTGAGCCAGGCTTTTTCGTAGGTGCCATCAAAACGGGAGAGATTTTTGTAGGCGGAAAGAAAAACATCCTGTGTCAGATCCTCGGCGTCAAAGGGATTGCCCACCGATTTCAGACAAATGGAAAATATTAAGTTTTGATATGTATGTATCAGATATTCCAGATATTCTTCCCGTGTAATGCAATCAGCTCCCTTCTCTTCCCGCTTCATTTATTATAACGCGGAACCTGAAGGAAAGCCTTCAGCTTTTATAGAAAAATATGTAAATCATTGGATAAATGCCGCTTTTATATAGCGGGGAGAGAAAATTTGGTCTATACTATAAGTCGTCAAAGCAGAGATGCAGAAAGGATGAGACAAATGACAGAGACGAAACGTTTATATTATGAAGATGTATATAAAAAAGAATTTACAGCCAAAGTCCTGGAGTGCAGAGAAGCAAAAAAAGGTTTTCATATCATTCTGGATGAGAGCGCTTTTTACCCGGAGGGCGGTGGACAGCCAAGCGATACCGGATATCTCAACGATGTGAAAGTAAAGGAAGTGCATGAAAAGGAGGGAGAACTTCTTCATTATACAGATCAGCCGATGGAAGTCGGAACAGAAGTACAGGGACGCATCGATTGGGCAAGAAGATTTGATCTGATGCAGCAGCATTCCGGTGAGCATATGGTGAGCGGACTGATCCACGAGGCTTACGGATACGATAATGTAGGCTTTCATATGGGAAGCGATACCATTACCATAGATCTGAATGGCCCGTTGGATGAGGCGCAGCTTGCTGAGATCGAGCGGAAAACAAACCAAAAGATATGGGAAGATACGCAGATAAAGATCATATATCCTACAGCGGAGGAACTGGAAAAAATCGACTACCGAAGCAAAAAAGAGCTCACCGGTCAGGTGCGGATCGTAGAATTTCCAGGGGTGGATATCTGTGCATGCTGCGGAACTCATGTGACACATACCGGAGAGATCGGAATGGTGAAACTTCTTTCCGTGGAAAAATTTCGTGAAGGTGTCCGTATTGAGATGATCTGCGGAAAACGTGTGCTGGATTATCTGAACATGGTCAATGACCAGAACCACCAGATTTCTGTAAAGCTTTCCGCAAAAATGGATAAGACTGCGCAGGCAGTGGAACGCCTTCAGGAAGAGAATTTCCGACTGAAAGGACAGGTTGGGCAGCTGGTAGACGACATGTGCCGGAAAGAGGCAGAGCGTTATGCAGGAAGCGGAAGCGTTCTCATCTTTATGGATGGAATGGATGCAGACAGTGTGCGGAAGCTTGCAGACGCCGTGACACAGACCTGCCAGGGCTGCTGTGCGGTATTTTCCGGAAATGCAGACGGAAGCTACAAGTATGCAATGGGCGAAAAAGACGGCGATCTCCGTCAGTTTACAAAAGAGATGAATGCGAAATTAAACGGACGCGGAGGTGGAAAGCCGTTCTTTGTACAGGGGTCGGTGCAGGCATCTGAGAAAGAGATCCGAAACTTTTTTGAGCAGTGATGAAAATGTTTGGGGAATGTCATGCACATATATTTCTCAATGGCTATGATTACCGGAAAGCCGTTGAGACACAGAAAAACGGGCCCCGGGATGCACTGATCCGTGCTCATTTTGAGGAATACCGGAAAAGAGGAATCCGTTTTGTGAGAGACGGAGGAGATCATTACGGTGTGTCAAAACGGGCTGCCAGACTGGCCCCTGAATATGAAATTGACTATCGCACACCGGTTTTTGCCATTTATAAAGAGGGGCATTACGGGAAGATCGTTGGAAAAAGCTTTTCAGACATGAAGGAATATCACAGAAGAGTTCTGGAAGCTGCCGCTGAAGGTGCGGATTTTATCAAGATCATGACTACAGGGCTTCTGGATTTTGCAGATCACGGGAAAATTACGGGAACGCCGCTTTCAGCAACGGATGTGAAAGAAATGGTACATATTGCTCATGAAGAGGGATTTGCCGTGATGAGCCATACAAATGGATGCTATGGCGTACAAGCAGCAGTGGAGGCTGGTGTTGACAGTATTGAGCATGGGAACTATATGGATGATGAGACGATTTCCATGCTGGCAGACAGCGAAAGCGTGTGGGTTCCGACACTTGTAACTGTGCGGAATCTTAAAGGCTGCGGCAGATTTGAAGATACGATTCTTGCATCTATTATAAAGACAGGCGAGCAGAATCTGAAGAAAGCTTTTGAAAAGAAGGTTCATGTGGCAGTAGGAAGCGATGCCGGTGCATATCAGGTTCTTCACGGCCAGGGTGTACAGGATGAAAGCAGAGCTTTTTTTGATATACTGGGTGATACGCAGGCAGTACGAAGCTGGATGGAAGATGGAGAAAAAAGGATCCGTACCATCTTCCGTCACGGGTCTTCGAATTTAATACAGGTATAAATATTGGAGGTGCGTGATTTCGCAGGGTTGAAAGTAACCCGGAGATCGGCACCTTCTTCCATTCCGCTTGAGGAAAGGTCCGGAACGTTTTCACGGCTGCAGAGGATCTTTACGCCGTCGTATGTCTGGAGCAGCACGGTATTGGCGGTTGTGCCCAGGATCGTGCCGGTTACAGTAGAAGTAATGTTGCGTACTGAAAGTATGTCCGGATCCTCCCCGGTGATTCCACGGATCTTCATGCCGCTGGTGGATTCACCATTAAATTTACCGGTATAGATAATGTTTACATAAGATCCCGGAGCCATTCCTCCTTTGAAATATACAGGAACCGAGGAAAGTGAAACAGTCAGTTCCGATCCTGTGGTCTGCGGAATGACAGTCATTGTGCCGGTGCTGACATTTACGATCTTTGCACGGAGATGCTGTTCTTTTTTCTTCGGTTCAGGGGAAGGCGTAGGAGTTGCTGCAGGTACTTTCAGTGGATCCGTATCGGAGACACTGATCACTTTTGTGAAACTGCCGTCATACTGTTTGTCATCCACGAGTGTTTCGTTGATGAATTTACCGCGAAAATGGACATAGACCCACTTGCCGGCCTTGATGCCTTTTTTGTAGTATTGTCTGACACCGGTGACAGGGAAGGTTACGGTATTTCCCTTTTCTGTAACTATCACAAGGGCATTGGATGTGAGTGATTTCACTTTGCCCTTTAAAGTGCGGTCCTCCAGAGGAGTTTCATTATGATATTTGTCGGTTATTTTGATGGGGGAAATGGTGCTGATATCCGTTCCGGAAAGCTGTCCCTGGTAGATCACACTGACCTGATCACTGGATACAACGCCGTATTTGCATTCAAGCCTTGTCTGGGAAACATCAAATACATAGGTTTCTCCATTGCTGGAAATCGTCAGGTGTGTACCGTCAAAATCCAGCAGTGTGCCGGTAAGCTCATCTATATAAACACGTTCTTCCGTGGAAGGCTCCTGATCTTCCTGTTCTGTGGAATCTGAAGCAGTAACGTCTGAAATTTTATCCTGAAGAGAAATAATATGATCATCGATCTGATCATTGCTGCAGCCTCCCGCAAAAAGGGAAAGGCCGAGAATCATACATGCAGCAGACAGTTTTTTCATTTGTGTCCTCCGACCCGGGATAACGGTCAGTCCTGTTTATCTGTAAGATCATGGGTTTCCGACGCCGGTATAAAGTCAAAGATCTGGCGGAAAGAATCCCATTGCTCACGGCTGTCGATTCCATGGTTGATCAGACCCGTGCATTCAGTACAGGCATTGGTATCCAGATAATTATCGTAATAAATATGATAGGGATTTTGGGTGTTTTTTTCCTGCGGATCGTTCATCGGATCAGTCTCCTTATTGATTGATAAGGATCAGTATATGAAGGCAGGAAAGATTTTATACATATTAAGGGTATTATAGCAAAAAGATTTTTTGATTTCTACAGGGATTTACGGAAAATCCATGCATTTACTGAAAACGTGTTCCTACAGGCTGAACACGGAACCAGTAGGTATAAAAATACTGAAATCCAAGAGAGCTGTAAAGCTTTTCTGCGGAAGTATTGTTTTTTACCACCTGAAGATAAGCGTGGCTGGCGCCTCTTTTTTTGCCCTCATTGAGAAGACCGGTACAGATCTGACGGGCATATCCTCTGCGGCGATAATCTTCACGCACATGAATGGCATAGATACCGATGTAGTCGCGATCCAGGATTCCAAGACCTGTGGCAATGATCTCGCCGTTTTTTGTTATGGAAGCGCAGACAGTTTCCTTAAGAATGGCACGGTACATGGAAGGAACGACGCTTCGATGGATCGGATTTGTAGTTCTTTTCAAGTCAAAAAGGCTGTGGATCCAGAAATCAGGAATTTCATTGGAAAAAAGCACATCGGTGACAGACGCATCCAGAACGGCATTGTCTAGGTCTACAGTCATAACATTTGTTATGTGCTGAACGGAATAGCCCCTGTTTTCCAGCATATAGTCAAAATCCGGGGATACAAGGGGGCTGATCTTAAAGATTGCAGGAGTTCCCAGACGCTTATAGACCTGTTCGCAGTAGGGGATTTTTTCGCGCCATGGAAGTGTGGAGGTTCCGAACTGTTCCACACTGTTGGTCCTGTGCGTATAGAAATAAGAAAAACGTAAGATCCATCCGTCATAAAGTTCCATTTTATGGGAAGGCCATGCGTTCAGTGACATATCTTCGATTTTTTTGATCGTTGTTTCCATAGTATTACCTTTCTGATATGATCAATTTATAAAGTTTATCTGCCAGGATCTGATGCCCCTGTGGTGTGAGATGGATACCGTCAGAAGTTATTGATGCAGGCCCGGACCGTGCAGCTTCCTGATCCAGATCGTTCTGCAGCGGGAGAAAAACGGCTCCATGATCCTGACTGATCTTTTTAATATGCACGGACATCTGTGAAAGAAGGGGAGCCCAGGAAGCGTAGCAGCGTGGCCATGGAAAAACAAAGGGTTCCAGGAAATAGAGCTTTCGTTTCCGGGAGTTTGTGCAGGATAGCTTTTTTGCAAGGAGCTCATAACGGGTGACAAATTTGTTCATCAGATCCTGCTGTTGTGCAGATGAACGGCGGGTGTTCATCATGATCCCCACATCATTGATCCCTATCAGGACGGTAACAATATCCGGATCAGAGCTTTCCAGCCAGAAATCTGTGTTCTGAAGAAGCCGTTCCAGGGTGAAACCATCAATACCTCTGTTTTCAATGGAAAATCGGTGATCTGTGTTATGAAGCAGACAGGAGAGCTGCTTCACATATCCTTTTCCAAGAGGATCTGCGGAGAAAAGCCGTCCGCAATCTGTGATACTGTCTCCGAGACACAAAATGCGAGTCATCCAATTCCTTCTTTCTGTTATACCGGGCGGATAATTATCCGCAGTCGATTATTTTCGTATTGGTGCTTTGATAGTAGCACTTACACCAGCAGTGGTCAAGCGTACGAAATACCGGAAAATGGGTAAAAAACGAATAAACGTGAAAAACATGAAAATTTTTTAAAAAAATTAAAAAAAGTACTTGCATTTTGAAAGAAAGTGTTATATACTAACGAAGTCGGTTGAGGGAAACAACAAAAAACGAAATCAAACGGCAGAAACAAAAGAATATGGCCAGTTGGTCAAGGGGCTAAGACGCCGCCCTCTCACGGCGGAAACACGGGTTCGATTCCCGTACTGGCTATTAACTGAAAGCAATCAGAACATGTTTCTGGTTGCTTTTTTGTTTATGATCACAAATGGGGATTTTGGGAGGTTTTACTATGATCATTGATAATGTGTATGTTTTTACACCGGACAAAGCATTTGTAAAAGGCGGGATTATCCTGGATGGGGATAAGATCCGACAGGTTTATGAAGAAAAGGATGCGCCGCAGCTTAACGGGGATGTTCTGGACGGAAAAGGCTGCTACGCCATTCCGGGACTGATCGATCTGCATTTTCATGGATGCAAGGGAGATGATTTCTGCGACGGAGACAAGGCTGCGATCGGAAGGATCGCGGAATATGAGGCATCGGTAGGAGTTACAGCGATCGCGCCGGCTACTATGACTTTACCGGTAGAGGAACTGGAGCAGATCCTCCATACAGCAGCAGAATATAAAAAAGAAACAAAGGACTGCCGTAAGGCGGATTTTCTGGGGATCAATATGGAAGGGCCTTTTATCAGCCCGGCGAAAAAAGGGGCACAGGACGCGAGGAATATCCTGCCATGTAATGTGGAAATCTGTGACCGTTTTTTAAAGGCCTCGGAAGGTCTGGTAAAATTTATAGGGATTGCACCTGAAGAAAGTGAGCATGCAGCAGAATTTATCCGAGAAGTTCATGAAAGGGTCAATGTTTCTCTGGCACATACCAATGCAGATTACGATACAGCAATGGAAGCATGCAGAGCAGGGGCAAACCATGCAGTCCATCTGTATAACGCAATGCCTACGTTTACGCATCGTGCACCAGGTGTCGTAGGTGCTGTTTTTGATAGTAAGGATGTTATGGCAGAGATCATCTGTGACGGGATCCATATCCATCCGTCTGTTGTTCGAGCTACCTTTCAGATGATGGGAGCTGACAGGATGATCCTGATCAGCGACAGTATGAGAGCTACCGGTATGCCGGACGGTCAGTATACACTGGGCGGACTGGATGTTAAGGTTGTGGGAAGACTTGCCACGCTGGTATCTGACGGTGCGATCGCAGGATCTGCCACAAATCTGATGGACTGTATGCGTACAGTTGTTAAAAAGATGGAGCTTCCGCTGGAAACAGCCGTGGCCTGCGCGACCATAAATCCGGCCAGAAGCCTTGGTGTGGAAGAACAGTACGGATCTCTGGAAGCAGGTAAAAAAGCTCATGTGGTACTGCTGGATCAGGATCTGGAACTGAAAGCAGTGATCAAGGACGGAGTAAAGATTCGATAGGATCATAGAAGATAAAACGATAAAAAATAAAAAGAATTTCAGGAGCAGATGACAGCAAAATTCGTGTCAGAATTTGTCGAACGAAAATGCTGGACAAAATGCTCCTGAAATTCTATAATTAATTTCACCAGAGATCTTCTGGTATCGATCACCGCCAGGTCAGGCGGGAAATCCCATTTTTATCATAACTGAATAAACATATATTTTAAGAAGGAAAGGGGGCGTGTATGTTTCTTTATGGAGAATTATCCGTGGTGATATCTGCGATGGCGGTCTGGATGGATCTTAAAGATGCATCTGTAGACAATGGATGGATCCTTTTTTCTTTTATGATCGGTTTCCTGATCCAGATCACAGAAAACGGGCCGAAAGGTGGAGTGATCTTTCTGGCAGGAGTGGCCGTGCCGGTGCTTCTTTTGGGAATCCTTTTTATATTCCATATGATCGGCGCCGGAGATATCAAGCTTCTGTGCGCACTTGGCGGGATCATGGGGCCGCGGACAGTTATGGAATGTATTGTTTATTCTTTGCTTGCAGGTGCAGGCATTTCTCTGGCAATTCTTATTTCTACAGGCGGTATCCGCCGACGATTCCTTTATTTATATCAGTATATGAATGAGTTTTACTGTACCGGTGAGATACGTCCTTATTACAGAAAGGGGATGAGCTTTCCGGAGAACTTTCATTTTACGGTACCCATATTTTTGAGTGCGGTGCTTTATGCAGGAGGTGTGTATTGAAGAAAAACATATTTGCGGTCTGTGATCTGGAGGTGGATTATGCTTTCAATTTTATGGATTATCTGAACCAGAAAAAGAATCTTCCGTTTGAGATCCAGGCATTTACCACGGCGGAAAGTCTCATTGCCTACGGAAAAGAAAATCATATTGAGTTGCTGCTGATTTCCGATAAAGCAATGCGAAAAGAAGTCCGTGACCTTGGTATCGGAAAGATCATCATTCTTTCAGAGGGTGTGCATCCTCCGGAACTGGATCAGTATTCAAGTGTGTATAAATATCAATCTTCCTCAGATGTGATAAGGGAGGTGATGGCCTGCTATGGAGAAGAGAAGTCTCTTGATCCGGTAACTTTTCCTGTGTTGAAAAAGACAATGGAGATCATCGGTGTTTTTTCTCCTCTTGGCAGGTGTCTGAAGACATCCTTTGCACTTGCGCTGGGACAGATACTGGCGAAAGAACGTGCCGTTCTTTATCTGAATCTGGAATCCTATTCTGGTTTTGAAGAACTTCTTGGGAAAAAATTTCCGGCTAATCTGAGTGATCTGTTTTATTATGTTCGCCAGGGAAATGAAAACCTGATCCATAGAATGAACGGAATGATCCAGACAGTAAACAATCTGGATTTTATACCGCCTGTAAGAACACCTTCAGATATCCGGACCGTGGACTGGGAAGACTGGGAGCGGCTGTTGCAGGAGATCGTACTTCACAGTTCCTATGAAGTGCTGATCCTGGATATGGGAGAAAATGGAGATGAGGATTTCCGGCTTCTGGAAATGTGCAGAAAAATCTATATGCCGGTTTTGAATGACACACTTTCTGTCTGTAAGGTGACACAATTCGAAAATCTTCTGCGTATCTGGAATAAAGAAAAGATCCTGGAAAAAACAGAAAAGGTGCATCTGCCCTTTCATATGGATAGGATCTCTTCTGACGCTTACGTAGAACAGCTGGTCTGGAGTGAACTGGGAGATTATATCCGTGAACTTTTGAGAAAGGAGCGGTCATGAACAGAGAAAAATTCCGGAAAATGTATGATCTGCTCATGGAACAGCTGGATGTTTCCAGAGAGCTGTCCGATGATGAGATCCTGGGGGTGATCGATGAACTGATATTAACTCAGGCAAGGGAACTGTTTCTTTCACTGAAGGAGAAAGTAGAGCTCAGACAGGAGCTGTTCTGTTCTGTGCGCAAGCTGGATGTTCTGCAGGAACTGATCGATGATGAAAGTGTTACGGAGATCATGGTAAATGGTCCGGATCATATTTTTGTGGAACGTGGAGGAAAACTGACCAGATGGAATAAGGTCTTCACGTCAGAAGAGAAGCTGGAGGATGTGATCCAGCAGATCGTAGGGCGCTGTAACCGGGTTGTCAACGAGTCCATGCCCATTGTAGATGCAAGGCTGGAAAACGGAGCACGTGTGAATGCAGTGGTTTATCCGGTTGCTCTGAATGGTCCGATCCTGACGATCCGTCGTTTTCCGGATGATCCTATCACAATGGAAAAACTGATCGCTTTTGGAAGCATCACCGAAGAATGTGCACAGTTTTTAAAAAAACTTGTTCAGGCAAGATATTCTATTGTGATCGGTGGAGGTACAGGCAGTGGAAAAACAACATTCCTTGGAGCTGTTACAGAATATATTCCAAAAGATGAGCGCCTGATCACCATTGAAGATAATGCGGAGCTTAAGATCCGGGGAATTGATAACCTGGTATGTCTGGAGGCAAAAATGGCCAATATGGCGGGCGCGGTGTCAGTAACGATCCGAGATCTGATCCGGTCAGCCCTTCGAATGAGGCCGGATAGGATAATTGTAGGGGAAGTTCGTGGAGGAGAGGCAGTGGATATGCTGCAGAGCCTGAATACGGGACATGATGGAAGCCTTTCAACACTTCATGCAAACAGCAGTCAGGATATGCTTTCCAGAATTGAAACGATGACATTGATGGGGATCGATCTTCCCCTGGAAGCGATCCGAAGGCAGATCGCTTCCGGGGTAGACATTCTGGTACATCTCGGGCGTATGCGGGATAAAAGCAGAAAGCTGCTGGAAATCACAGAAGTATGTGGATTTGAAAACGGAGAGATCCAGACCAGGCCGCTGTATCGCTGGGAAGAAGGAAAGGGACTTGTAAAAACCGGAGAACTTTTGCATTGTGAAAAAATGAAACGGGCAGGAATCAGACTATGAAAGAGCGGAAAGGAAAGAATCAGAAATGGAGATCTACGAGGAAAGATTACAGGATGTATCATTTTACGGGGAAGGAGACTGCAAAGTATCTTCTGGAGGGAGCTGCCGTATGCGCTGCAGCCGACTATCTGTTTTATCAGAGCCTTCCTGTGTTGCTGTTTATGCTTCCAATACCAGTGCTTTTTCTGAAAATGCAGAGGAAAAAATGCACTGCACGGCAGCAGAGGGAGCTGAATTACCAGTTCCGGGATGCTCTGACGGCCATGAATGTGGCGGTACAGGCCGGCTATTCCGCGGAGAATGCGGTGCGTGCCAGTGTAAAGGATCTGGGGAGACTTTATGAAAAGGGAAGTGATATCCTGGATGAATTTCGGTATATCGAAAGCCAGCTGCGTCTGAGTGTTCCGGTGGAAGAGCTGTTCCTGGATCTGGGAAAACGCAGCGGAGTGGAAGATATTGAAAATTTCGCAGCAGTATTTTATACAGCAAAAAGAACAGGCGGGGATATGACGCAGGTGATCCAGAAAGTAGCCAGAATGCTTAGTGATAAGATCGAGGTAAAAAAAGAGATCGAGGCAACGCTGGCCGCAAAGAAATCGGAACAGATGGTTATGAGTATCATGCCGGCCGGTATCATCTGCTATCTGAAACTGACTTCGCCGGGATTTTTGGATGTACTTTATGGGAATCCTTTCGGAATCTGTGCCATGACAGTTTGCATGGTGATCTATGGCTTGTCTTACTGGCTGGGTGTGAAGATTGTAGACATAGAAGTGTAGGTGAGGATAATGTGGATACATATTTTGATATTTATGGTGATCCTTGGGGTGTTTCTGGCAGGAAAAATGGGGCGGCTGCCTCCGGAAGCCGGAAATCCGGAAGAAAAGAAACTGTTTATACGGATAGCGCTTACCGGAAATATCATCGGTATGCTCCTGACATTTCAAAGTGGCGGAGATAAGGTTTATTCATCCGGATACCGTATGGAAAAAGAGGAGACAGGTGCTTATGAAGAGAAATTCAAAGTATCTGTAGACGGAGAAGAAGCCGGTTCCCTGTATGTGCAGGTGCCGGAAAAAGAAACAGAAGGATCCGAAGAAGAACCGGAAACAGAACTTAGCGAAGAACAGCAGCGCGAGAAAGAGTTGCAGGACATGATCGTACAATATAATCAGAAAAAAAACGATCCACAGTACTATTATCTTCCAGATGAATGGAATGGAAAACATCTTGAATGGGAGCAGCCAAAAGACAAAACAGGAAACCTGCTTTCAGCTCTTGGTCTGGCAGCAGCGGCAGCAGCTGTCATTGCAAAAAAACGGGAAGCACAGAATGCTCAGATAAAAAGAAGAGAACAGATGCTGATGGATTATCCAGGACTGATCATGAAATTTACCCTTTTGGTGCAGGCAGGCTTAACTGCCAGAAAAGCGTTCCAGAAAATAGCACTGGATTACGGAAAGAGAGAAGATGGTAAAAAACGTGAGGCTTACGAAGAAATCCGAGTAGCCTGTTATGAGATGGACAGTGGGATTTCCGAAGCAGAGGCTTACCGGAGATTTGGAGAACGGTGCGGACAGGTAAAGTATAAAACTCTGTCAACACTACTGATCCAGAACCTCCAGAAAGGAAGCAGGTATCTGGCCGATCTGCTGGAAAAGGAATCCGTGGAAGCCTGGGAGGAGCGAAAAAGAAAAGCAAGAGTGCTGGGAGATACAGCAGCAACAAAACTGCTTCTTCCGATGGTCTTGATGCTCCTGGTGGTGATGGCGGTGATCATGCTTCCGGCATGCCTTTCCTTTTACGGAGGGTAGGACTGGAGAACAGAGAAAGGAAATGTGAGGTGACAAATGAAAATATGTGGAAGTATGTAAAAGAATTTGCGATGGAAGAGGATGCGGTGGGTGTTGTGGAGATCATCCTGATTCTGGTGGTTCTGATCAGTCTGGTCATCATCTTTAAGGAACAGCTTACAGCACTTGTTAAAAAAATCCTTACAAAAATCACAAAACAAAGCAACACGATCTGAAAATGAGAAAAAACGGTGATATCTGCTGATATTTCCGTTTTGGAAAGGAGAGGTACCCCTTGGCAGGAAATGTGAAAAAAGGCAGCATTACGATCTTTCTGGCTCTGATCTTGAGCCTGGTTCTTTCTCTTGTGTGTGCCAGCATTGAATCTGTACGCATGGCAGCTGCCAGGACACAGATACTTAACAGTATGGATATTGGCTTATATTCCTTATTTGGACAGTATGACCGAACGCTTTTGGAAGATTATGAGCTGTTTGCACTGTATGCAGGTGGAAAAGAAGAACTGGATATGGCTTCTGTATATGATGATTTTCAGACTTATATGAAACCTGTATTGAAACAGAACAGTCAGAAACTGGAGCTTCTCCAGGGCGGATTCAATGGTTATCAGCTTCTGAGCGACGGAAAAGGCGAGATTTTTTACCAGCAGGCTGTTCAGTATATGCGTGAAACTCTGGGAAGCCAGGGGGTACAGACTCTTCTCGGAAAACTGAAGGATCAGGAAAAGAAGACAGAGGACGCAGAGAAAAAAGGAGAACAGGCAGAAAATAAAGGAACGTTGGATTCCTATGATTCTGCTATTACGGACGCCGCGCAGAAGAGCGAAGAAGCAAAAAAAGAACAGGAACAACAAAAAAACCAGGGAGATTTTTCGGATGCAGGAAATGGGGATGATTTTACCGGCGGTGTTGATGAAAGCGTGGAAAATCCTATTCCGATCATCAGAAGAGTCCGTAAAATGGGACTTCTTGATCTGGTAGTACCATCCGAACGGGGAATATCGGATGCGTTTACAGACAGAAAAAGCCTTACATCCGGAAGAAAGCTCCAGACAGGACTAATGTTGGATACGGATATACGATCCGATAATTCGTATACGTCCGGAATATTGTTTGGACAGTATCTGCTAAAGAAACTGGGAAATTATCGAAGACCGGCAGCGGCGGGGTTGAATTATCAGGTGGAATATATTCTTGGAGGGAAGAACAGTGATCGGGAAAATCTGAAGTCCGTGGCAGGAAAACTTCTGGTGATCCGTCAGGGGGTTAACATGGCGTATCTGCTTTCAGATAGTGGAAAACGGATACAGGTCGAAACACTGGCGCTGGCGATTGCATCAGGTTTTCTGATCCCACCGGCGGCAGCAGTGATCGAAGCGGCACTGATCTTTTGCTGGGCATTTGCGGAGAGTATTCTGGATGTCCGGGAACTTTTTGCAGGAGGACATGTACCTCTTATAAAAAACTCCTCAGACTGGCAGCTGTCTTTGAGTAATCTGCCCAATATCCTGGACAAACTGGATTCTTCAAGAAAGGATGCAGGGAATGGAATGTCTTATGAGGATTATCTTCAGGTTCTGCTTATGGCGAAAGGAAAACAGGATAAAATTCTGAGAGGAATGGACATGATCGAGTGCTCTGTACGTGAAAAGGGAAAAAGACCGGGTTTTCAGATGGATCACTGCATCACTGCCATGGAAGCGTCTGCAGATGTAAAAGCAAACAGACGGAAAATATTTACAGTTACACGTCAGTATGCGTATGAATAGAAAGAGAGGTGTACAGGGATGCTTTTTCAGAAAGAAAAAGAAGATAAAAATCAGATAAACAGACTGGATCAAAAAAGAGAAAGGCGCTCTCGAAGAGCTTTTTTCCTGCTTTCCCCGATAAGCCGGAAAACGCTTTCTGGAAAAGTATCCCTGTGCACCTTTCTGAAAAAAGCAAGTCTCACTCTGGAGACTGCGATGGCTTTGCCGCTGTTTTTTTTCGGAGTGCTCACGCTGCTTTCTTTTATGGATATTTACAAGGTACAGACGGAGCATCTGACTGGCTTGTGCCAGAAAGCAAAGGAAGCAGGTATGTATGCGTATGGTGCCGGCGGTTCAGGTACAGAAACGATCACATTGCCGGACGTATATTCCTATCAGCCCATAGGCGGTCTGATCCCGCTTCCTAAAATATGGTTCCATAATACGGTAAAGGTTCATACGTGGAATGGTGTGATATACGAAAATGGAAAGGATACAGTGGAAAGCCAGCCTATGGTGTATGTGACAGAATCAGGAAGTGTGTATCACAGAAAACTGGGGTGCAGTTATCTGAATCTGTCTGTTCAGCAGATATCAGGCTCTTCGGTTAAAGCTTTAAAAAATGCATATGGAGAAAAGTATCAGGCCTGTGAGCTGTGCAGTCGTGGGCAGGAACCGGCCGGAGTGGTATATATCACAAAAAAGAGTAACCGTTTTCATAACAGGGAAAGCTGCAGCGCATTGAAACGATCTGTACGGATGGTGAAAGAAACTGAGGTTTCCGGTGAAATGAGTGCCTGCGGACGATGTGGCTGAAGGGAGAGATCATGAGCAGTGTAAAAATTTGCATGACTGTACTTCTTGTAATTAATACCTGGACAGATATCCGAAAAAAAGAAATCTGTTTACCGGTGCTCTTTATATTCCTGACAGGCGGGATCCTGTGGCGGATCAGGCAGGGGCTTCTCTGGCCGGCAGGGATTATTTCCATGGGAATCGGAGTATTTATAATTTTGACCGCTTTGATCAGCGGAGGAATGGTCGGATTTGGAGACGGATTGTTGATACTGACAATGGGCTCTGTGCTGGGAGCCGGAGAACTGGCAGGGATCCTCTGTGGTGCATTATTGTTGTGCGGAATCTACTCAGGCATTGAGTATCTTATGCTAAAAAAGAGTCGAAGTGAGGAAATTCCTTTTGTACCGTTTCTGCTGATCGGATATTTGGGAGGGATATTTTTGTGAGAAAAATAAAAAAGGGGAGCTTTACAATAGAAGCTGCATTGCTCATGCCTCTGGTGCTTATGATACTGATCGGAGTGCTGTATCTGGATTTTTTTGTACATGACAGAGCATATCTCACTGCGGCAGCTTATGAGGCAGCAGTCAGCGGCAGTATGGAAGGATATAAAAAGAAAGGGAACATATATGAAAAGGCGGATATACAGGGAAGAATGCTGGGAGATATCGGGCTTCCGGGAGGAGAGAATCTGAGCATGCAGACAAATGCAGGAAAAACTGTGAAAGTAACTTACAGACTGGAAGTACCTGCCGGGTTCCTGGGGCAGAAATGGAAGCTGGAAGTCAGTGGTAAGGCAAAGCCTCTGCGGCCTGTGGGATGGATTCGCAAGGTAAAAGGAACTGTGGATATGCTGGGAGAGGTGACGCCATAAAATGAGAACGGAATATAAAAGAGATATGAATCATAATTATCTGATCCTGACAGGAGATGAGAGAATCGATACAGATTCTTACCAGGTAAGGATGATCGTGGCCAATGCTGTGCCTGATCTTCTTCAGTGTCGGATACAGGGAATCGACGGAAAATTCATGGTGTATTATGATATAACTTCCAGGCATTCCATGACTGCGCTTTTTGAGGAAAAAAAGATGGATCTGGAGTCGCTTCAGGTGATACTGGGAGGATTTATACAGATCATGGAAGAAATGTCCGAGTATCTTTTGAATCCCTGTCAGCTGATCCTGGAACCGGAATATATCTATCTGGATGCGGAAAGAAAAAGTGTCCGATTTTGTTATCTTCCGGGATTTCATGGGGAAATACAGAAACAGTTTCAGAGTCTTGCGGAGTATATCCTTCCAAAGCTGGATCATGAAGACGGAAAAGCGGTCATGTTGGGATATAATGTATACAGACGTGCACTGGAGGACAGCTTTCATCTGGAATACATCAAGGAAGAGTTATATAAAATATGTAACAGCGACGAGGAAGATTTTTCTTCATATGAAAAAAAGAAAACAGTGGTCCAGGAAGAAAACAGGATGACAGAGGAGGAAAAAGCAGAGGATCTGTGGCAGGTGGAAGGCTGGGAAAGAGCCAGTGTGTCCGGAAATGAAAAACAGAAAAAATCTTCAGCGGACTCACAGAAGCGAAAAACAAACAAAATATGGAAGCCAGTGGCTGGATTTGGTGCAGCATTGGTGCTTCTTCTAGGAATTACGGCAGGAATGGCCGGCGGATATATTCCAAGAATAAGCAAAGAAATTTTTCTTCTGGGAATTCTTGCAGCAATGATACTGGGGATGCTGAGCTATATTCTGATCAAAAAAGTCTGTGGAAAAAAGAAAAAACTGGATACGCCGGTGCCTGAGCAGAAATATGGTGCGGCGGAAAAAGAGGCAGCTGTATATTCTGAAGATCAGAAAGAATCTGGTACGCTGTCAGGGAGCAATGCCGGTGACAGCAGAAAAGAACTGGAAAAGATCAAAAAAAATATCCCGACAAAAGCGGAAGATTTTTTAGATGGATTTGGTGAAACAGTAGTTCTTTCGGCAGGTGCATCCAAAGGTCCTGCTACATTAGTGAGCCGGGAACCGGGGGAATTGGCTACCATTTATTTGGAAAAAGATATCACAGTGATCGGAAAACTGGAAACTGCGGCGGATGCAGTGATCAATATACCAACTGTCAGCAGGATCCATGCCAAGATCCGAAAAAGGGAGGGGGCATATTATCTGGCAGATCTGAACTCCAGAAATGGGACTTCTGTAAATGGACAGCTTCTGAAAACAGGAGAAGATTATTTGCTGGAGGATGAGGATGAAGTCGATTTTGCACAGGCCCGTTATATTTTTTTGAAATAACAGAGCGAAAAATCCAGTTTTGTATCGTATTAATATGGGACCGTAGGTTGTCCGCCTGATGAAAATCTGTTAAAATAATGAAATAAATTCAAATTTTCAGATTATAACAGCGAGTTATGGGAAATATTTCCGGAACCGCTGTGGAAAGAGGCCGGAATTGGAAGAAATAAAAAAAGAACCTGTGACAGTTTTACTGATCCTCATAAATACGCTGATCTTTCTTGTGGTGGAATTTACCGGCGGCTCGGAGAACGGGCAGCATATGCTGGAATGCGGTGCTGCTTATGCACCGCTGATCCTGGAACAGGGACAGTGGTATCGGATGTTTAGCAGTATGTTTCTGCATTTTGGTGCGCCGCATCTGATCAATAATATGTTGGTTCTGTTTGTGCTTGGCCAGAGGCTGGAACCGGTAACAGGAAAGATAAAATTTTTTCTGATCTATATATTTGGTGGTCTGGGCGGAAATATGCTCTCTTTGTTTTTTGATATGTATGCAGGAAACGCTTCTTTATCTGCAGGAGCTTCCGGAGCTGTTTTTGCAGTCATGGGCGGTATGATCTATGTGATCATACGGCACAGAGGAAGAGTGGCGGATCTGACTGTCAGACAGATGCTGATCATGGCCGCATTTTCACTGTATTTTGGATTTGCAAGTGAAGGCGTGGATAACGTAGCGCATATAGGCGGTTTGTTGAGTGGTTTCCTGATCGCTGTAATTCTTTATCATCCCAGAAAAATATGGAAAACAGTTCCCTGACCGGGAGCGCTCTCAAGCGTGATGTCTCCACTGTGTGCCTGAGCGATCTGTTTTGAAACAGCAAGGCCAAGGCCGGTCCCGGATTCTTTGGTTGTAAAAAATGGCTGAAATATCGTAGCCTGCTGTTCCTTTGAGATTCCACATCCGTTATCCCGGATATCAATGCGGATGCCGGAATTTTCCGGAATGACAGAAAAAGAAATCTTTCCTCCGGGAATAGGAACGGCTTCCCATGCGTTTTTCAGAAGATTCAGAAGCATCTGCCGGACACGGATCCGGTCAAGAGCCATCGATGGCAATGAATCCGGAATATCTGTTTCAAGTGTGATCTCCAGATAATCCAGAGTAGGTTTTATGGAGGAAAGGATCGTTCGGAGGTAGCTGCAGGTGTCAATGTTTTCTCTTTTGACATGGCCTGCATTATTAAATGCAGAAAGTTCATCAAGAAGTTCTTTTACATAATCAAGATTATCCATAACATCATCCCAGTGCTCATATTCTTTGACCTCAGGATGTGCAGATGCGATCATCTGGAGTCCGCTGTTAATAAGAGTCAGAGGATTCCGGAGTTCATGTGAAAATTTTGAAAGTGTATAATGAAAATCGTTTTTAAATTTACTGACTGTAGTATCGTTGCACATATTATCACCTCGAAAAAATATTAACATCAGAAATTTCAAATATCAACAAGAACAGTATTGAAAAATTCGAGAAAATACGACAAAATAAGAATATAGATAAAATAATTTTGCAAACAAGGAGGACAAAATAATGGGAGATTGCATATTTTGTAAAATCGCAAATGGAGAGATTCCATCAGCAACACTTTATGAGGATGAGGAATTTCGCGTGATTTTGGATCTGGGACCGGCAAGCAAAGGACACTCATTGATCCTGCCGAAAAAGCATGCAGCGAATATTTATGAACTTCCGGATGAGACTGCCGGAAAAGCAATGATCCTGGCTAAAAAAATGGCAGGAAAGCTGAGAGATGCACTGAACTGTGATGGATTTAATGTTGTGCAGAACAATGGAGAGATCGCAGGACAGACTGTGTTTCATTTTCACATGCATCTGATTCCGAGATATGAGGGAGATGGTGTTGGTTTAACCTGGAAACCCGGAGAACTCAGCGATGAGGTGAGAGATGAAATCTTAAAGAAAATTAAAGAATGACAAATAGCCACTAAAGAGGAAAAATGAATAATCAGACATTTGAAGAGTTTTATCTTAAATACCGAAAAATATCCAGAGGGTATGCGTATGGGGTTCTCCATGACTGGAGCATTGCTGATGATGTCAGTCAGGATGTACTTTACAAAATGTATACTATAAAGGATGGCCTGAATATTGATAATGAAAAGATGATGTTTTCTCTGATCAAGAGGGCATCTATGAATAAGGCTTTGGATTATATAAAGAAATCAAGCTCCAAGCATGAGTTTGTCTGTCAGGAAGAAGTTGCGGCATTTCTGGAAGAATAGAATTCGGTCGATGCGGAAGAGGTATTTCTGCGTAAAGAGAAGAAAGAATTTATGTATATGGTGCTGAGAAGATTTCGAAAGAAACAGCCGATAAATTATGAGATCTTAATTCAGGTCAAATATCTGGAGATTTCCGTTGAAACAGTTGCAGAAGAATATGGTCTGACGAAAAGTGGTGTCAATAACAGGATATATAAAGCGAAGCGCTGGCTGCAGGAAGAATTTCGCAAAGTATACGAATAAAAGAAAACCCTGCCAGCCCGGAAGGGAGTGGCAGAGTTTTCATATGGCTGTTGTGGAAATATAGTCAGGCTCTGGCGCATTCTTCAATAAGATCAGTGATCTTACTGATGGAATCTACCTGGCCGTTTCCTGCCATAGCATCTGTATATTTCTGACGATCGGTATAGAGCTGGCGGATGGTTTCCAGAAGCTTTTCTTCTGTAATCTCCTCTTCTTCCAGCACTTTACTGAAGCCCTGGCGTTCGAAGGATCGAGCGTTAAGGATCTGGTCACCACGACTGGCTTTGGCAGAAAGCGGGATCAGAAGATTTGGCTTATGAAGTTCGCGGATCTCACAGATTGCGTTAGCGCCTGCGCGGGAGATCACGATATCAGCCATGGCAAACAGATCCGGAAGCTCGTCCTGGATATATTCATACTGGACGTATCCGGCAGTACCGTTGAGAGATTCATCGGTTTTTCCCTTTCCGCAGAGATGAACAACCTGGAATTCCTTCAGAAGTTCAGGGAGGATCTTGCGGACATTATCATTGACAGAAGCAGCTCCCAGACTACCACCGATAACCATAAGTACCGGTTTGTCAGCAGTGAAACCACAGAATTTACGACCGTTTTCCGCATTTCCGGAAAGAAGTTCCTGGCGGATCGGAGTTCCTGTAAGAACTGCTTTGTCAGCTGGAAGATTGGCGACTGTCTCAGGAAAATTACAGCAGATTCTGGATGCAGAAGAGAGACAGAGTTTATTGGCAAGACCTGGAGTCATGTCGGACTCGTGGATTAATGCGGGGATTTTTAAACGTTTGGCCGCGATCACAACGGGAACCGTAACGAAACCGCCTTTAGAAAAAACAACGTCCGGTTTCAGCTCTTTCAGAATCTTTCTGGCCTGGCTGAATCCCTTCAGTACACGAAACGGGTCAGAGAAGTTTTTGAGATCGAAGTAACGTCTCAGCTTTCCGGATGAGATTCCATAATATGGGATTCCAAGTTCTTCGATCAGTTTTTTTTCGATTCCTTCGTAGGAACCGATGTAGGAAATCTTATAACCAAGCTCCCTGAGCTTTGGAATCAGGGCAATATTTGGAGTTACATGTCCGGCAGTACCACCGCCGGTAAGTACGATGTGTTTCATTTGGATTCCTCCTGAATAGTCATATACTATCATTAAATATGAACTCTAACGGAGGAATTGTCAAGGAAAGATAGGATTACAGGAGAAAAATAATGGAAAATTTCAGGGATGCCGAACTGAAAAAATGGTTGGCAGAAGAATATGAAAAAGAAACCGAAGAGATGGAAAAAATCCTGTTTCCAGATGGAGTGATTCCTGATGATGGAGAAACAGAAGAGGAGGCAAAGGCTGCTTATCAGAGGCTTGTAGAAAAACTGAAAGCAGATGGTGTTTACAAAGAAGACGAAACTGACAGTATTAAAACTGATGATCATAAAGAGAATGTAAAAATCGTTTATCTGCCCGAAAAGAAAAGTCATAAAGCAGCTCGCGTAGCGGCAGCAGTACTTGTATGCTCAGCCGGTATCTTCGCCGCAAGCATGACCAGCCAGGCGAACAGGAGGTATTTTATTGATTCTGTGAGGTATTGGGTTGGACATGATACGAAGATTGTGGTAGATAATGATAGAACGAATGAGAAAGAATGTGAAGATGAGCAAAAGGCAATTGATGATATAGAAAAAGAGTTAAGTGTTGATATTCCACGCTTTTTATATCGGCCTGAGGGACTTGAATTCAAAGATTACAATATAAGTAAAGATTTTGAATATGCTTTATTGCAGTATGATTATAATGACACAATTATGACATTATATATTAATAAATATGATAAGGAAACCAAAAGTACTGGTGCGAGTTTAGATGGAAAAGAAATAGAAACAATCAAATTACCGGAGGGAGAAGCGAGCATTCAGGTGAAAAGAATAATGGCTAAAGGAGATAAGAAAGCCAGTTATGTTGCATATTGGAATAATTCCACAGAATTTTATCAAATAGAATCCCAAATGGAAGAAAAGGAGTTTATAAAATTAATCAAAAATATAAAATTTTGACGAGATAATGTTTTTTTTTCATCGTATATATAATGTAATGAAAGTTTAAAGGAGAAAGGCATTATATGAAAGAGAAAATGAAAAGAATAATAAGCATGTTGTTTTTGGCATGTTGCTGCAGTATATTATTTGTAGTTCCTGCAATGGCAGAAGGCTTATCAGATGATTTTTCAGTGGAAACAGATACGGATGGAGATTATGCAGAGGATACGACTTACAGTGTTCTTAGAGGCAATAACTTAAGTTTTGGAACAACAACGATAAAAAAGATGGCAAGTAATAAAGTTGGAATCTCTGGAATAACTCAGTGCCATCATGTATGCAGTAAAGTTTATTTGGATGTTTACTTGGAAAGAAAGGTAAATGGAACATATTCTACATATAAAAGCTGGAGTTTTACAGCATCAAACGCAAGTAATTTAGTTAAAGATCTTACGGTAATCGTACCAAAGGGTTATTACTACCGTGTACGAGGCTATCACGCAGCTAAAGATGGCAGTAAAGAATCAACCACAACCTTAACCAATGGTATTCTTGTAAAATAATAAATCAACAAAATAACACACCCCCCAGCGATGCCACTCCCCCAAAAAAAATAAAAAATCCAGTAAACTTTACATTACCTTCGCTGGGGAATGTCTAAAAATTCTGAATAATATCAAAAAATCTAAAAAAATCCCCTTAAAAAAAGAAACATTTTTCACAAAAAGACTGTCAAAAAACATATATTTCGTGTATAATAAATACAATAACAAACCGTTAATAAACAAAAAGTCGATTATTTCTTCTTGGAATTGTATATCACAGCGTTTCTGGACGATCGGATATCACAGAGAGATCCTTCAGGCTTTTTTGATATGGAAATTTCAGAACGTGGGACGGAAAAGGGGGCTTGTGCATGAAGATAACATTTATCGGTGCTACGCATGAGGTGACTGGAAGCTGTTATTATCTGGAAGCGGCAGGACGGAAGTTTCTGGTGGATTATGGAATGGAGCAGGGACCGGATTATTATGAAAATAAGGAGCTTCCGGTGGCTCCGGGTGATCTGGATTTTGTGCTTCTGACACATGCACACATGGATCATTCCGGAAATCTTCCGGCCTTGTATGCAAAAGGCTATCAGGGGCCGATCTATGCGACAGAGGCAACTTGTAATCTCTGCGATATCATGCTTCGTGACAGCGCACATATCCAGATGTTCGAGGCTGAGTGGAGAAACCGAAAGGGGCGGAGAGAAGGAAAACCGGAATTTATTCCTGCATACACGATGGAAGATGCCATGGGTGTGCTCCGGAACTTCGTCAGATGCCCATATGATAAGATCATCAAACCGGCAGAGGGAATCGAAGTAAGATTTGTGGATGCAGGACATCTTCTTGGCTCCAGCAGTATTGAAGTCTGGATGACGGAAGAGGACAAAACAGAAAAGATCGTTTTTTCCGGCGATATCGGAAATATCAATCAGCCGCTGATCAGGGATCCGGTATATATCCGAGAGGCAGATTATGTTGTGATGGAATCTACCTACGGAGACCGCAGTCATGGAGAACGTCCGGATTATCCGGCAATACTGGCAGAGATCATCCAGAGGACCTTTGACAGAGGCGGCAGTTTGGTAATCCCGTCCTTTGCAGTAGGCCGTACTCAGGAAATGCTGTATTTTATCCGACAGATCAAAGAACAGGGACTGGTTCACGGCCATGATGGTTTTACGGTATATGTAGACAGTCCCCTTGCCAATGAGGCAACTACGATCTTCAGTGAAAATGCATATACCTGCTATGATGAGGAAGCAATGGATCTTTTGAATAAAGGTATCAATCCGTTATCCTTCCAGGGATTGAAGACCTCCGTTACTACCGATGATTCCAGAGCTATCAATTTTGATGAGGACTGCAAGGTGATCATTTCCGCCAGCGGTATGTGTGATGCTGGTCGTATCAAACATCATCTGAAACACAATCTGTGGAATCCCAGAAATACCATTCTTTTTGTTGGATACCAGGCTATCGGAACTCCGGGACGGGCATTATTGGAAGGTGCTGTGGAGATGAAGTTGTTTGGTGAGACTGTGCAGGTAGCTGCTGAAATATGCAAAATGCCGGGAATCAGCGGTCATGCTGATGTAAACGGACTTATAGAATGGGCGAAAGCCTTTGAGACGAGACCAAAACACGTATTTGTTACGCATGGTGATGATACGGTGACGGAGATTTTTGCCCAGAGGCTTAAAGAAGAGCTTGGGTATGATGCAACAGCACCCTTTAGTGGAACTGAATATGATCTTCTGGAGAACCGGTGTATCCATGAGGCTGTCGGTGTTCGGATCGTAAAGGCAACTGCTTCGCCGAAAACAACCAAGGCTGCCCGTGCATATGAGAAGCTGCTGGCTATGGGACGTCGCCTGATGTCCGTGATCCGGAAGAATGAAGGTTGCCCCAATAAAGATCTGGATCGTTTTGCAAGAGATATCCAGTCACTGTGTGACAAGTGGGATAGAACGGACATTTAACCGGATAACAAAGATAACATTGAAACAATTATTTTGTCAGATCATTCTAAAATCACCCTGCGGAAATTTTTCGCAGGGTGATGATAAATACGATATACAAAATAAGATTATGTGAGATCAGCCTTCGTTCAATGCCTGGCGGATGGCTTTTGCAAGCTGATCCGGACATGAAGTTGGTTTGAATCCGCAGCGGATGCCTTCCAGACGGGAGATCACTTCATTTGCATCCATTCCCTCTGCAAGCTGTGCAACACCCTGTGTGTTTCCGGAACATCCGCCTGTAAACTTGATATTGTGAACTTTTTTATTATCGTCGATCTCGAACTCAATTCCTTGAGCACAGACGCCTTTTGTCTTATAAACCATTCTGGTTACCTCCTGTTCTGTTTATTTATCGATTATAGCATCTCTCAAAAAAAGTTTCCATAAAAAATAAAATTTGTTATAATGAACAATGTAGAAAAAGAAAAAGATACTGCTGAACGAAAAAAAACTGTGAAATTCAGCGGGATATCATATTGAAAGAGAGGATTTACAGATCATGAAATGTGTTGGAATCATAGGAGCAATGGAACAGGAAGTAGCAAGACTGAAAGAGGTTATGGAGAATGTATCCATTACTACCAGAGCCGGAATGGATTTTTATGAGGGTGTTCTGGAAGGAAAGAAGGTAGTTGTGGTACAGTCCGGGATCGGTAAGGTAAATGCCGGCATGTGCACCCAGATCCTGGCAGATCTCTTTCAGGTGGAAGCGGTGATCAATACCGGTATCGCAGGAAGCCTTAACAATGATATCAATATTGGAGATATCGTACTTTCCACAGATGTTCTTCATCATGATATGGATGCAACCGGATTCGGATATCCGAAGGGACAGATCCCGCAGATGAAAGAGTTTTCCTTCCAGGCAGATGAGTGCCTTCGTAAGATCGCACATGATGTATGCGAGGAAGTAAATCCGGAGATCAGGGTTTTTGAAGGAAGAATTGCTTCCGGAGATCAGTTTGTATGTGATCAGGGTGTAAAAGATAATATTGTAAAGGAATTCAGCGCCTATGCTGTTGAGATGGAGGGCGCAGCGATCGGACAGGCAGCAGCTCTTAACGGGATTCCATTCCTGATCATCCGTGCTATCTCAGATAAAGCAGATAATAGTGCAAACATGGATTATCCGGCTTTTGAAAAGCTTGCAATTGAGCACAGCGTACGTCTGACCCAGGGAATGCTGAAACGGATGGCCTGATCGGAACTTTGGAGGGAACCGTCATTTTTCTTCTGCATATACTGTAAGAGATAGCAGAGAGAGGACAGCAGAAGAGTTATGATCTATCCAGATTTTTATCCGTTTTATGCTACACAGGGAAGTCCTGGTTTTTATAATGAAGAGAGAGAACAGGAAAAGGAATTTGATCTGATGAGATCATACTATCCGGATACAGCCCGAAGGATCCAGGAAAAAGCGGAAGCACAGTGTCAGCTTTTGGATTATGAGGGAAGCCGGCTGTATGATGAATATCCGGATCGTTTCATGCTCTATCACATCTGTCACCAGGTGAAAGGACAGATGGAAGGAGATACCAGTGTACAGGAGATTCCAGGAGGGTTCCTGGATGATCTGATCGAAGTGCTGGTGTATCAGGAGATTTCCAGACGAAGATGCAGGAGGAAAAGGTGCAGAAAATGTTTCCGCACTGAGTATTAAAATGGCGGTTTACCCATGAACGATACAGTGATACTGGCAGAAGCGACCAAAACTGGTTCGCACAACATCTGTCCATATACAATAAAACAAAAAGTGAATATAATGGAAGTATGATGAAAACAATAAGGGAATTTTTAGAAGAACAGATTAATGAACAGCTGATACAGGCTGTTGTCAGTGGCCGCAGGACTGGCGAGGGACCTTCCAAGGTGAAGCTTCGTCCTGTGGAGCTGAAGGGTCAGATTTTTTACCAGGCGTCCATGACAGAAGGGACGAAGGTTTATCATAAGAATTTTACCAGGGAAGAGATGATCGCTTATCTGGAGCATGCCATGGAGGAATTTCGTCAGCTTCAGGCAACCGGACGCAGTCAGGATGGAAGTATCCTTATCAGCAAGAAAGGGAAAGCAACCATCAAAACAAAACAACACGGGCCTGCACAGAATGAGAAGATAAAGATCGCTCCTCATAACCGGGTGAAACAGTACATTCTCAGAGAGGGAACGGCAGCTCCGTTTCTGGTGGATCTGGGAGTTATGACAAAGGATGGAAAGATCGTTGCTTCCAGATATGACAAGTTCAGACAGATCAATCGCTTTCTGGAGTTTATCAGGGATATCCTTCCGAAGCTTCCTAAAGACAGAGAGATCACGATCCTGGATTTTGGCTGCGGAAAATCCTATCTTACTTTTGCTATGTATTATTATCTCAGAGAACTGGAGGGTTTTGATGTAAACATCATAGGGCTGGATCTTAAGGAAGATGTGATACGGCATTGCAGTGAATTGGCCAGATCTTATGGTTATGACAAGCTGCATTTTTACCAGGGAGATATTGCAGGGTACGAAGGCGTTTCTTCTGTGGACATGGTGGTGACACTTCATGCCTGCGATACAGCAACAGATTTCGCTCTGGCCAAGGCAGTGGAATGGGGGGCTCAGGTGATCCTGTCTGTTCCATGCTGTCAGCATGAACTGAATCGTCAGATCCGAAACGAAATGCTCCAGCCTGTTATGCGTTATGGGATCCTGAAGGAAAGAATGGCAGCTCTGATCACAGATGGTCTTCGTGCTGAGCTTCTGGAAAGCAAAGGATATGAAACCCAGCTTCTTGAATTTATCGATATGGAACATACACCAAAGAATATTCTGATCCGCGCAGTAAAAACCGGAAAGAAAAAGAGCAGGGACAGTTTTTCGGATACCATGAAGGCTCTTCATGTGGCTCCTACCCTGGATAGGCTTCTTTATCCGGAAGAGTCAGCCTCACAGAAGGGAGAATGACATGATGAAGATCCTACGTAAGGGAGCGATACTGCTGGTGATCTTTGTGGCAGTAGTAGCCGGGACCTCATTTCTGATGAACAGTCAGTCTACAGATAACCGCTCAGATATGAACGATGCCACACTTCCAGAGGTTATGGTAAAGATCGGAAGTACCCAGGCAAATAAGATGTATGGATACAGACAGCAGATGCAGACCGATTTCATGAGAGGAAGTATTACTCCGCTGGATACGACCAAAAAAGTGTCTTTTGAGATCAACCCATATGCTGATACAGTAACAGGGCTTGCTTATGAGGTACGGACTTCAGACGGAAGCAAGGTTATGGAGAACCGTAAGATCAAGAATCTCACGAAAGAGGACAACGGCTGTTTAAGTACAGAGATTGAGATCGGCAGTGACCTTCGCATGAACCAGGAGTATTCCATGCAGATCACGCTGGATACCAGTGAGGGGGAAGTCTACTACTATACAAGAGTGGTTTCCAGAACCCAGTTGAATACAGAAGCGTATCTTCAGTTTGTCAAGGATTTTTCCACAAAGTGTCTGGACAAGGAACAGGCAGATACGCTGACCGGATATCTGGAAGCGGAGGATATTTCCGGCGGAACGAATTACAATAATATTTCCATCAGTTCTGGACTTTCCAATATCAGCTGGGGATCCCTTTCTCCGAAGCTCTACATGGAAGGAGTTCCGCTGATCGATGATATCAATGAAACGACTGCAAGTATCACGCTGGATTATCAGGTTTCCGCACAGGATGATGAGGGTAAAACCGAAATTTATGATGTTACGGAATTTTACCGTATGCGTTATACAGAAACAAGGATCATGCTGCTGGATTTTAAACGTTCTGCAACGAAGGTATTTGATCCGTCTCAGAAGGTAGTTTCCGATGCAGGCCTGCTTCTGGGTGTCCGTGACAAGAATGTCACCTATGCTTCAGACAGCAGTGGAAAGATCGTTGCTTTTGAGCAGGATGGGGATCTCTGGTCTTATGCACCGTCCAGCGGAAAGATCACAAGGATCTTCAGCTTCCGCAAAGAGGAAGATAACGATTCCAGATATGTGCGCAACGAACATGATATCAAGATCATCCGAGTGGCAGATAACGGGGATGTAGACTTTGTATTGTACGGTTACATGAACCGTGGTGTTCACGAGGGATACAGCGGTGTCTGTGTTTATCACTACAACAGCGACCGTAATGTGGTGGAAGAAAAAGTATTCATACCAAGTACAGAATCCTACGAGTTCCTGAAGGAAGATCTTGGAACACTCACTTATGTAAACAAAAACAATCAGCTGTTTCTGCTGTTTGCACAGAAGCTGTATCAGGTAGATATTGAGACAGGAACCTCACAGGTTCTGGAAGAAGGAATCAAACAGAACCATTTTGTTGTGTCAGATACCAAGGCACATGCAGCATGGCTGATCGAATCCGGAGATGATGCAGGGAAGATCCGGGAAATTGAATTTGATTCTCTGAAAACAAGAGATATTTCGCCGGAAAGCGGAAAAAATCTGAGAGCTCTGGGATTTATGAATGAAGATCTGGTATATGGGATCCTTTCCGATGAAGACATTCTTACGGATGCCAACGGACATGAAACAGAGGGAATCAGTACATTCCGCATTGAAAGCTTTAAAGGAAAGGTGAAAAAAGAGTATCGTCAGGATGGCCTTTATATCACCAACGTAACGGTTGGCAGTACCATGATGGAGTTTGAACTTTCTGCAAAATCCGGGAATGCTTATACAGTCCAGAAAAAGGACAATATCATGAATAACAAAAAAGCATCCGGAAGCCAGATAGATGTAGCATTGATCACTACAAACCGTGCAGGAACGCTGATCCGCCTGACCATGACCCAGAAACCGGAGACAGACAGTCCGCTGCTTGTTTGTTCCAAGATCGAGAGTACTGAAGACTCATCGGTAACATTGGATACTACCGTTCCACAGGGAGAACTTTATTATGTTTATGCATATGGTTCTCTTGACCGTATCTATACCGATCCGGCTGCAGCTGTGAAACGCGCGGATGCGCAGACTGGAGTGGTACTTAACCGTGCGCAGCAGTATGTCTGGGAACGTGGAAACAAAAAAACAAAGCTCCAGATGAATATAGAGGATGTACCGGAAAGTATACGTACAGCCAACTGGAAGAAAAAAGAACTTCAGGATAGCCTTGGTGATATGGGAACGGTGATCGATCTGACCGGCTGCACTCTTGACAATGTTCTTTATGAGGTCAGTGCCCAGAGACCGGTGATCGCCAAGACAGGAGAAAATTCCAGTGTGGTGATCGTAGGCTATGATGAATATAATACCTATCTTTATGATCCGGCAACAGGGCAGATCAGCCCGTATGGAATGAATGACAGTACAGCGCTGTTTGAGAGTGCCGGAAATGTATTTCTCACCTATATAGAAAACGTCATAGAATGATGCTTACAGAGCAGGCCGGATGAAGGCCATGGGGTTACAGCAGGATGGCAAGACGGGAGTTCCCGTTTGGCATAAATCGGAAAACAGGAAAAAAGTTCCTGTTTTCCGGGGAAAGCGCGACAGGAAAGGGGAAAAATCAATGTTAAGTGAAAGTATTAAAAAACTGGTACAGTATGGGGTGGAGAGTGGTATTACTCCGGAATGCGAAAGAATTTATGCAACCAATCTCCTTCTGGATGCCTTTGGGGAAAGCGAATATACAGAACCGGAGACAGAGTATGCTAAAATCAATCTTGAGGAGACTTTGAACGAACTTCTTGATGAGGCTGTAAAGAGGGGCATCATCGAGGACAGTATTGTGTACAGAGATCTCTTTGATACAAAACTGATGAACTGTCTGATGCCGCGTCCTGCCCAGGTACAGAGAGAATTCTGGGATGCTTATAAAGAAGATCCGGAAAAAGCTACAGATTATTTTTATAAGCTGAGTCAGGACAGTAACTATATCAGACGTTATCGCGTAAAAAAAGATCAGAAATGGACAGTAGACAGCGAATATGGCAAGATCGATATCACGATCAACCTGTCCAAGCCGGAAAAAGACCCAAAGGCTATCGCAGCTGCCAAGCTGGTAAAATCCAGCAGCTATCCAAAATGTCTGCTTTGTCCGGAAAATGAAGGCTATGCAGGAAGAGTCAATCATCCGGCAAGGGAGAACCACAGGATCATCCCGATCACCGTCAATGACAGTCCATGGGGCTTCCAGTACTCTCCATATGTTTACTACAATGAACATTGTATCGTATTTAACAGTCAGCATACTCCGATGAAGATCGAGAGAAATACATTTATCAAGCTGTTTGATTTTGTAAAGCTGTTCCCACATTATTTCCTTGGCTCCAATGCGGATCTTCCAATCGTAGGAGGTTCTATCCTCAGCCACGATCATTTCCAGGGCGGGCATTACACCTTTGCCATGGCGAAGGCAGAGATTGAAAAGCATGTGACGATCCCGGGATACGAAGATGTGGAAGCCGGCATTGTAAAATGGCCTCTTTCCGTACTGCGTATCCGCAGCAAAGACGAGACGAGACTGATCGATCTGGCAACACATGTACTGGCAGGCTGGAGAGGATATACGGATGAGGCTGCATTTATCTTTTCAGAAACAGACGGAGAGCCGCATAACACCATCACACCGATCGCACGTAAAGTGGGAGATACCTTTGAACTGGATCTGACATTACGTAACAATATCACAACAGAGGAGCATCCGCTGGGGGTTTATCATCCGCATGCATGCTATCATCATATCAAGAAAGAGAATATCGGTCTTATCGAAGTTATGGGACTCGCTGTTCTTCCGGCACGTCTGAAAGAAGAGCTGGAGCTTCTTGAAGAATACATTTTAAGCGGCAGGGACATTGCTTCCAATGAGAAAATCGAGAAACATGCTGCATGGGTTGCAGAATTTCTGCCAAAATATGAGAAACTTGATAAAGATAATATCCAGGAAGTCCTTCGCAGGGAAGTGGGCAATGTATTTGTTCATGTACTGGAGGATGCCGGTGTTTATAAATGCACACCAGAGGGCAGGGATGCATTTATGAGATTTATCAATACTCTGTAAAAAAGTACGGAGGCACCCGGGGATGGATATGTATTTCAGGAGGAGTTTGTTTATATGAAAAACAGAGAAAAAACCGGAAAGGCCTTTCGGATAAAATGGCTTTTGCTGGCACTTGTGGCAGCTGCACTGATCTTTGTGCCGGCTGCATCGCATAAGGTGTCGGCGGCGAAGCTTGTTTATACCGTTAAGTTCAATAATAATTCAGGTACCAGCAAAAGTAAGACGTATACCGCACTGACACAGAACGTGACATTAAATACTACGATCCGGCTTCCGGCAGTACCCAAGGCTGTGGGATATCAGAATCTCGGATGGACTACACGGAAGGGGAGCAGTAAGGTAGTATATAAAGCAGGTGCCCGCGTAAAGGTCAGAAAAGATATGACTCTGTATGCGGTCCGCAGAAAGAGCAGATACTATACCGTAAACTTCTATCTTGGAAATGGAAGCACCAATTCCGCATATAAGAAGCTGCAGAAAAAAGTAGAAGAGGGTACATATTACACATTGCCTGCAGTTCCATCCAGATCGGGATATGTAAATCTTGGCTGGTCAATAGCAAAGAACGGCAAGGCATCTACTGCAAAAAAAGTAGGAACGAAGATTAAAATCTCCGGTAATATCAGATACTATTCCGTACAGATGCAGTCAGTAAAAGTAAATCTCCGCAAGGCAAACGGAACCGTATGGAAGACAGTAACACTTGGAAAGGGCGGTTACCTTAAGCTCCCATCTGTATCCAATGCGACAGGTTATACGTTTATGGGCTGGTCTAAGACCAGACGGACCGGTTCTTCCACAGATCCGGATTATGAAGCCGGCGAACTTCTGCGGATCAACAAAAACACCAATCTGTATGCGACAGTATTTAACCGTGCACTGGAGAAGGATATCAGCTCCGATGAGATGGCTCATCCGGCGATCGGTATGATGTACAGTAAGGTTATTTTTGTGGGAGATTCCCGTACTGCAGGAATACAGGCGACACTGAAAAAACAGATGAGCAGTTCTGTAACAAATGGGGTTTCTTTTGTTGCAAACCCAGGAAAGGGCTTGAGCTGGTTCCGAGATACAGGATATGCACAGCTTATAGAAGAGATCGACAAAACAGAAGGTTCCAAACCGATCGCCGTTATCTTTAATCTGGGTGTCAATGACCTGGGAAATGCAGGCAATTATGTCAGCTATATGACCAGTATCGCATCCACATTGAAAAGTAAGAACTGTAAACTCTTTTATATGTCTGTAAACCCGATCAACAGTACCATGATCACAAAAGCAGGAAGAGGCGCCCGTACAGAGGCACAGGTAAGAGAATTCAACAGCAAGATCCGTTCCGGTCTTTCTCTGGATTACAAGTACATCGATATGTACAGCGTACTTATGAAAAAAGGCTACGGGACCAATGCTTCCTACAATGGCACAGACGCTGACAGTGATGATGGACTTCACTACACAACAAAGACATTCAAGAGGATCTACTATTACTGCATTACTTATCTCAACACAGGAAGTATCAACGCATCTTATTATTAATGGTATAACAGACAGAAAAATCCCGTCTGCCGGAGACATTCCGCCAGGCGGGATTTTTCTGTCCGGCGGCCCGCTATTTTTCTGTCCGACAGGGCAATTACTCCTTGCACGAACCATGAGAATAGTCTATACTTAATTCGATACGGACGTTTGGAGGTCCGCAGGGACGTGTGATCCTGAATATGAGGAATGAGGTATAGATTATGAAACTGACAACAGTGAAAGAGATTTACAGAAACCGTGAACAGTATCTCGACAAAGAGATCACCGTAGGTGGATGGGTACGAAGTGTTCGTGATTCCAAGGCGTTTGGATTCATCGTACTTCATGATGGAAGCTTTTTTGAAACTCTTCAGATCGTATATCATGATAACATGGAGAATTTCGCAGAGGTTTCCAAGCTGAACGTTGGAGCAGCCATCATTGTTAAGGGAACGCTGGTAGCTACCCCTCAGGCGAAGCAGCCATTTGAGATCCAGGCAACAGAGATATCTGTAGAGGGAGCTTCCGCACCGGATTATCCACTTCAGAAGAAGAGACACAGTCTTGAATACTTAAGGACCATGACACATTTAAGACCGAGAACAAATACTTTTCAGGCTGTATTCCGTGTACGTTCTCTCTGTGCATATGCGATCCATAAATTTTTCCAGGAGAGAGGCTTTGTCTATGTGCATACACCGCTGATCACAGGAAGTGACTGTGAAGGTGCAGGAGAGATGTTTCAGGTAACAACACTGGATCCGAAGAATATTCCACTGACAGAGGATGGAAGTGTTGATTATTCACAGGATTTCTTCGGAAAGGAGACAAACCTTACCGTAAGCGGACAGCTGAACGGAGAGACTTATGCACAGGCATTCCGCAATATCTACACATTCGGACCGACCTTCCGTGCTGAGAATTCCAACACTACCCGTCATGCAGCTGAGTTCTGGATGATCGAGCCTGAGTGTGCGTTTGCAGACCTTCAGGACGCTATGGAGCTTGCAGAGGCTATGCTGAAATACGTGATCCGTTATGTCTTTGAGAATGCACCGGAGGAAATGAACTTCTTCAATTCCTTCATTGACAAGGGGCTTCTTGACAGACTGAACCATGTGCTTAATTCTGAATTTGCGCATGTGACCTATACAGAGGCTGTTGAGATCCTTGAGAAGAACAATGACAAATTTGATTACAAGGTATTCTGGGGATGTGATCTTCAGACAGAGCATGAGCGCTATCTGACAGAGCAGGTCTACAAGAGACCGGTATTTGTTACAGATTATCCGAAGGAGATCAAGGCATTCTACATGAAACTCAACGAGGATGGAAAGACAGTTGCGGCTATGGACTGTCTGGTGCCGGGAATCGGAGAGATCATCGGAGGAAGCCAGAGAGAGGATGACTACGACAAGCTGAGAACACGTATGGATGAGCTGGGTCTGAAACCGGAGGATTACGATTTCTATCTGGATCTTCGTAAATATGGTTCCACACGTCATTCCGGCTTTGGTCTTGGATTTGAGAGATGTGTCATGTACCTTACAGGTATGGGCAACATCCGTGACGTGATCCCATTCCCGAGAACTGTAAAGAACTGCGATCTTTGATCAGAACACTTTTGCACAGCAGGACGTTCTGTGCTCCTGAGATCAGAGAACAGCAGGGAGAAATTGGCAACAGGTATTGATATGTGTGACTGACACACAAGGGAGAACATTATGAGATTTATTCATCTTGCAGACGTGCATCTGGGCGCAGTTCCCGACAGGGGCTGCCCGTGGAGCAAAGAGCGGGAGGAAGAAATCTGGAGCACTTTCCGCCGGGTTATTGCGGGCATCCGCGAAGATCCGGTGGATTTGCTATTTATATCCGGAGATCTGTTCCACCGCCAGCCTCTTATGAGAGAGCTTAAGGAAGTAAATTATCTGTTTTCCACCATCCCGGATACCAGAGTGTATCTGATGGCAGGAAATCATGATTTTATAAGCAGAGATTCTTTTTATAATACGTTTGAGTGGAATTCCAATGTTATATTTTTCAGGAGCAGGGAACTGACCTGCGTTAAAGATCCCAGGCTTGATGTCTATGTATATGGACTGAGTTACTATGACCGGGAAATAAAAGACGGACTTTATGATCAGGCTGTCCCTGTCCAGAAAGAAGGAATCCATATTCTGCTGGCTCATGGCGGCGATGAGAAGCATATTCCTCTCAGTGCAGCAGCTCTGGCGGCGTCAGGCTTCGATTATGTAGCGTTAGGGCATATCCACAAGCCGCAGATCCTGATCCGTGACCAGGCGGCCTTTTCCGGGGCTCTGGAGCCCATTGACAGGAATGATACAGGGGAACATGGATATATGGAGGGACGACTGATCAACGGAAGGATCCGTACAGAGTTCGTTCCCTTTGCCTGTCGTTCCTATCAGCAGCTGGTAATGACACTTCACGAGGAAACTACACAGATATCTCTGGAAGAAGCGGTAAAATCCCAGATTTTCCGCAGAGGAGGAAGGAATATCTACAGGATCGTTCTTCAGGGAATGCGTTCGCCGGATCTTCTTCTGATCCCTGAGAAACTGAAAAGTCTCGGAAATGTTACCGATGTTGTGGATGAATCCTGGCCGGCGTATGATCTTGGTGAGCTCTACAAACGCTACAGCGGTACTCTGATCGGTGATTATATCGGCTATTTTCTGGCCAAAGAGGGTATGGATACCGTGGAAAAAAAGGCGCTGTATTATGGGCTTCAGGCATTGCTTGAGACAGGCAGCCGGCGATAAAGGGGCAGCACAGGAGGATAGCATAAGATGGTTATCAGACGTTTAAAAATAAAAAATTTCGGGAAGATCCGGGACAAGGATATGGAGCTTTCACCTGGGATCAACGTACTTTACGGTGAAAATGAGAGTGGAAAAACTACCACACATACATTTATCCGCTCCATGTTTTACGGCGTTCGCAGACTGCGGGGAAAGGCTGCTCTGAACGATACATATACAAAATATGAACCATGGGAAAATCCGGCAGAATATGGTGGGATCATGTGGTTCACAAGCAAGGGGAAGAAGTATCGTCTTACCAGGAATTTTTATAAAGAAAAGAAGTTGGGAGAGCTTCTCTGTGAAGATGATGGCAGTCTTGTGGATGCGGAACAGGGAGCTCTTGGGACTATTCTGGGAAATGTAAGTGAGGCAGTTTATGATAATACGGTGTCTGTGGCACAGCTGAAAAGCGTTACAGGAAAAGATCTCGTACGTGAACTGCAGAATTACATGGCCAGCTATCAGGGAACCGGTGACAGTTCCATTGACATGGGACGAGCCATGCAGATGCTGAAAATGTCCAGAAAAGGATATCTGACAGAAGCGGCCCGGCGAAAAAAGGAGCTGGAAAAGGAAAAAGAAAAGATTTCCGCAAACATGGAATATATCCGCAGAGAGATCCGTGAACTGGATGAGAAGCGTGATCGGATCATGCAGCAGCAGGACGGGATGAACATAGGGACCAGAGAACGGAGTACAGAGGATCTTCTTGAGCTTCGGATCGATCGTGTAAAAAGAAGACGGGAGCTGACAGATGCAGTTCTGGCAGTTGTGCTGCTTGGTGGGATTGTCGGTACCGGCTGCCTGGCAGCTTTTTCCGGGCAGGTCATTTTCAGTGTTCTGGCAGGCGTGGCAACTGCGGCGATTTCTGTAGCGGCATTGTTTTTTCGCATACGGCTCAGCAGGGAGCTGAATAAGAGAGAACGTCAGAGAGAGCGCTGGCATTCCAGACATGAGGAGCTGACCTGGAACCGGAACAGTCTGGACAGTGACTACGAAGAGAAGCATACAGCGCTGGAGAACCTGCAGGCAGAGTTGACGGAATGTGAAGAAAACACAGAAGTGATCACTCCGGAGGAAACGGAGATCCAGGCGCTGAATATGGCTATGGAGACGATTGAGGCACTTTCCGGAAACATTACGGATCAGGTAGGGGTCCGTCTGAAAAAACGTACATCTGAGATATTAAGTGAGATCACCGGTGGCAGATACCAGGAGGTTCTGATGGATGAGGCACTGCATATGTCTGTGAACACAGGGGAGCGTATCGTATCCATTGAGAGACTGAGTCGCGGGACACTGGAGCAGATTTATTTTGCCCTTCGTATGGCAGCAGGAGAGCTTTTCTGCAAAGAGGAACCGTTCCCTGTGATCCTGGATGATGTATTTGGCATGTATGATGAAGAACGTCTTGCAGCGGCTCTCAGGTGGCTGCATAAAGAAAACAGACAGGTGATCATAAGTACCTGCCATAAAAGAGAAATGGAGATCCTGGATAAAGAGAGGATTCCCTATCAGAAGCTTCCTATGTGAGCTTTTGCAGGAAGATTTCAGCATAAAGATCAAAAGCAAAGCAGACAGCAGATGCGGATCATGGATATCCGTCTGTTACAGAAATATAAAGCGGCTGCGCTTTCTGAGAAACTGTTATATCGTTCTCAGAAGGTGCAGCCGCTTTGCGTGCGTTATGATTTATTTATTTCTCATGCTGGCTCATGTAATTTGTTACGCAGCGTTTGATTCTGTCTACCGGATTCAGAAGGTGGCTGACAGAGGTATCATGGTTCAGCGTATCAATGATCAGAGCAATATATTTGCTCATATCGCAGCTGATGTAGTATGGCTTCTCAAGAAGCTCCGGTGACTGATAAACCAGGTTAGTAGTAAGAAGCTTGTCGAAGTAGCCCTTCTTGTAAGCATCGTCAAATTTATCAAGACCATCGGTAAAGAATCCGAAGGTAGAGCAGATGTAAACTCTGCCTGCTCCTTTCTCTTTCAGGAGAGACGCGATCTTAATGATCGTATCACCGGAGGAGATCATATCATCGATCAGGATCATATCCTTGCCCTCGATCTTTGGTCCGAGGAATTCATATGCTGCAATCGGATGACGGCCGTTTACATATCTTGAGTAATCCAGACGTTTATAGTACATACCCATATCAACACCGAGGACATTGGCGAGATAGATCGCACGGTTCATGCTTCCTTCGTCCGGGCTGATCGTCATGAAATGATCCTTGTCGATATGAAGTCCCTTTTCATTATTAAGAAGAGCCTTGATGAACTGGTAGGATGGCTGTACAGTCTCAAAACCATGAAGAGGAGTCGCATTCTGTACACGGGAATCATGTGCATCAAAGGTGATGATATTCTCAACACCCATATCGATCAGCTCATGAAGTGCATTGGCACAGTCAAGAGACTCTCTTCCGACACGTTTGTCCTGGCGACTCTCATAGAGATATGGCATGATCACGTTGACTCTGCGGGCTTTTCCGCCTACAGCGGCGATAACACGCTTCATATCCTGGAAATGATCATCCGGGGACATAAGATTCGTGTAAGGTCCGATCGGATAGGATAAGCTGTAATTTGTCACATCTACCATTACGTAGATATCATCACCGCGGACAGATTCGTTGATGGTGCATTTACCCTCACCGGAGCCGAAACGTGGAGTCTTGGCGTCAATAATGTAAGAATCGCGCTTGTATCCCTCGAATGCAAAGGAGTCCATTCCAGGATACTGTCTTTCGGCACGCCATTTGACCAGCCAGTCATTCACCTTCGCGCCTAATGAGCTGCAGCTCTGAAGGGGAATCAGTCCAAGTCTTCCTACCGGGAGTGTGGAAAAATCTTTTGTATTTACCTGTGCCATTTTAATTTCCTCCTAAAAATATTTTCTGTATACGGATGTCCTTCCCGATCAACGATATCATCTGATAGTTGCTGGCAATTCGGGAAAATGTTCTCTCGGAATAGGTATCCGAGAAATTTTTGAGCGTCAGATTCGTGGAAATGATCGTGGATTTCCTGCGCATGATCCGCTCATTGAGACAGAGAAAAAGCTGTGAAGATACGAAACTGTTGGTAAGCTCCGTTCCCAGGTCATCAATGATCAGAAGATCACAGTCATAGATCAGTTCCTCGTCTGTGCCGGTATCTTTTCGGGAAAAAGAATTCGCAGCCATCATATCAAAAAGATCGTAGGCGGAAAAGTACAGGACACAGTGGGTGGATCTGAGAAGCTCTCGGGCGATGCAGTGTGAAAGAAAGGTTTTTCCCACACCGGTATCACCATATAAAAACAAGTTTTCAAATTTATGGTCGAAGTTCTGCACAAAGCGCTGTGCAGTGTCATAGGCCCGTCTGGCTGTTTCCAGGGCAGACAGTCCCGTGGCTTCGTTTTTTATTGTAGCAGAATAATAGTCAAATGAAAAGCTGTCAAAATTCTCTTTTTCGAGAATTTCATTCAGATTGGACTGTGCATAAAGCAGCTCGATCTCAGCTTTTTTAAAACAGGTGCATTTCCGGCTGCCGATATAGCCGGTATCCTGGCAGTCAGGGCAGGTGTAAGGCATCTCCAGATAGTCTCCGGGAAAGCCGTTTGCAACAAGAAGGGTGATCCGTTCATCGGAAAGCTCCTGAATGGCTGCCTTCAGATCTGAAGTTCCCTTTTCTTCGCCGTTTAAAAGACGTCGTACTTTGTCGGCACTTAAAGTTGCCACCTCGTCATCGATCTCTTTCAGACGGGGAATCTTTCCGTAGGCTTCGGCTGTGTGTTCTTCCAGAATGCGGTGATTCTGTGCCTGCCGACGGCTGTATTCTCTCATTATAGTATCATATTGAAAATTCTGTAAAGGCATAAAGCGCTCCTTCCAGTTTCTGTTACTGATTATTTAAAAGACGTTTCTCATATTCCGCAAAATCATAATCACGCTGGTGGAAATTATTGAAGCGGTTGCTATTCTGAGGCTGGGTCTGGGGCTGCTTCTTCCTGGAAACAGATTTCTCAAGCTGGCGTTTTTTGTGTGCGGCATCCAGAAGCCGGATATCCTCCAGCGTATGTACGTTTTTCTTTTTCCAGCCGGAGAGGATCTTATCCGCATACTGGAAACTGGGCTGTCCGGTGGAAAGGACAGTACGGCTGCAGGCTTCCTGGATCAGCTCCAGATCAAAACCGTAGGTCTTGCGCCAGGTATCAATGTAAGTGATCTCGTTATCAACAGGGTTGCGGCCGCTGATCCCCATAGCCTTCAGGATCGTGTAATAATCCTTGGAAAAACGGGAGCTGGCATCCCGTGCCATCTCGACGGTGGTGATGCCGTCTTTTGCCCAGGCGAGTGCAACAGTTTCAATATAACGCATACTCTTGTGGCCTCTGGAAACACAGTATTCCACCAGATATTCGATGAGATCCGCAGACATATGGAGCTCATCATAGAAAAAAAGGATCTTCTGCATTTCTGTAGGCGTCAGTGTTTTGGTCAGATACTGCTCTGTGATATAGAGAAGCTGACTGATCTCTTCGTTTTGCTTAAGTTCTCTGATCCGGTCAGGAGTGAGACTGAGAATGTAATCAGCGGAGCTCGGGACTCCCGGATCCGTGTTTCCGGAAGCGGAAGCAGAATTGCCGGAACCGGTGAAAGTATCCATGGAAGCGCTACTCTCTCTATGACCGGTATCAGCAAAAGGTTCCAGCAAAGTGATCCCGGAAAGCTTCTGATCTGCAGTATAGGCTAATGCGATCAGTTTCTCACCTTCCCAGTATTTCAGTGCACGGGAAATATCTCTTTCCGTGCAGAAAAGGCTGTCTGCCATATGCTCCAGGCTGAAAGAAGAAGGAGTGGCAGATACCATCCGGAGAAGGTAGATATATACCTTTACGAACTCCCCGTTGGCACGAGGCATGAAATTGTCAATAAAGCGATTGGAAAGAATCGTTACCCCCAGTTCAGAGGAATTCTGAAGTGAAATCAGGCTCATGATCAGCAGCTCCCTTTCTAAAATACAGCAGATATTTCAGGCGATATCCCAAAGTCCGCCATGCTAAAAAGGATTATAGCACAACCGCTTTTACTTGAGAATAGTCTATTTTCACAGAAGTTGTGCACCAATTTCCATGTGGAAAATGTGGATAGTGTGGAAAACTTTGAGGATAACATTATCAGCAACTAACAAAAACCTTAATTTTGTAAGAAAAATGCGGTATTTGTTGGATTTGGCTGTTGAATTATGTCAAGTAGGTTATACACAAAAAAATCCACATGCCAGGCACGTCTGAAATGTGCATAAGCATGTGGATAATGTGGATAATTATTTTCCGAGAAGGTGTTCTCCAATATTTACAACGTCTCCGGCGCCCATAGTTATCAACAAATCACCATGTGCACAACTTTTTAAGAGGAAGCTCTCGATCTCATCAAAAGTCGGGAAATATTCGCAGGGGGTTCCAAGTTCCTGGATCTGTTTCTGGAGATCCTGGGAAGAAATACCAAGATTGTCTGTTTCACGTGCGGCATAAATATCAGCCAGTACAACATGATCGGCCAGAGTCAGCGCTTTTGCAAATTCCGGAAGAAGAGCTTTGGTACGTGTGTAGGTATGAGGCTGGAATACACACCATACCTTCTGATGCGGATAATTCTTTGCAGCATGAAGGGTTGCCTCGATCTCGGTTGGATGATGCGCGTAATCATCAATGATGGTGATACCGCCGATCTCACCTTTATGCTGGAAACGACGGTCTGTACCGGTAAAGCTTCCGAGACCTTTGACGATCACATCATCCGGAAGGTACAGAAGGCGTCCTACGGCAATGGCGGCCAGTGCATTGGATACGTTGTGGATACCCGGTACACGCAGATAATAGCTACCGATCTTTTTGCCCCGGAAGAGAACGGAGAAGGAAGGATGTCCGTATTTATCCCAGGTAATGTCTGCTGCGGTGTAATCGGCATCGTGCTCCAGACCATAGGTAAGAACATTGCATGGAAGCTCCCGGGTGATCGTCTCATACTCCGGTGTGTCGGCGTTGATGATCAGAGTACCGTCAGCAGGGAGAAGCTCTGCAAATTTCCGGAAGGAATGGCGGATGTCATCGATGTCCTTGAAGAAATCCAGATGATCGGCATCCATATTCAGGATCACACTGATCTTAGGGAAGAAGCTTAAAAAGCTGTTGGTGTATTCGCATGCCTCTGTGATAAAGGTCTCAGAATTTCCAACGCGGATGTTTCCGTGGATAGCAGGAAGGATTCCGCCAACACTGATGGTAGGATCACAGTCACCCTCAAGAAGGATATGGGAAACCATGGAAGTAGTAGTGGTTTTTCCGTGGGTTCCGGAAATTGCGATCGGTGTATCGTAGTTCCGCATGATCTGTCCCAGAAGCTCTGCGCGGGTGAGCATTGGAAGCCCTTTTTCTTTCGCACAGGCAAATTCCGGGTTGTCCGGGTGGATCGCTGCTGTATAGACAACCACATCTACATCATCCTTGATGTTGGAAGCGCGCTGTCCGTAATAGATCACAGCGCCACGTTCTTCCAGTGTGCGGGTCAGCGGGCTGGATTTGGCATCGGAACCGGAAATCCGGAAATTTTCTTCCAGAAGGATCTCGGCAAGGCCGCTCATGCTGATGCCTCCGATCCCGATGAAATGAATATGGAGCGGTTTATGAAAGTCTATCTGATACATAATAATCTCCTTATATATATGTTATTTTCGTAGCTCTTTTGTCTGTTTTATTATAACGCCAACAGAAACAATTGAAAAGTGGTTCTTTTGGCTAAAAAAGCGGTTTTTTCCGGAATATAAAAGTAACCAGAAAATAACATCGAAAAATGTTGAAAATTACCAGAGGAATGAAAAAAATGATGAGTCTTACCAATTTATAATATACAATAGCGATAAAAAAAGTAAAATACAGCTAAAATAATTGTAAAAAATGTTCACTAATACAGTAAAGTATGCTATAATGGAATAATCATAACATACAAGAGGTGATCGCATGATTAAGAAAGAGATGATTGCCATGCTCTTGGCCGGTGGGCAAGGCAGCAGGTTAGGAGTTTTGACAGAAAAGGTTGCAAAGCCGGCAGTCGCTTTTGGTGGTAAATATCGTATCATCGATTTTCCACTGAGCAATTGTATTAACTCGGGAATTGACACGGTGGGTGTGCTGACACAGTACCAGCCTCTCCGCCTGAATACACATATCGGTATCGGTATTCCGTGGGATCTTGACCGCAATGAAGGCGGTGTCACAGTCCTTCCTCCGTATGAGAAGAGCACAAGCAGTGAATGGTACACAGGAACTGCCAATGCGATCTATCAGAATCTGGCTTATATGGAGCAGTATAACCCGGATTATGTACTGATCCTTTCCGGTGACCATATCTATAAGATGGATTACGAAGTGATGCTGGATTTCCACAAGGCGAACAAGGCAGATATTACGATCGCGTGTATGCCGGTTCCCATTGAGGAAGCCAGCCGTTTTGGTATTATGGTTACTGATGAGAGCAGCCGTATTACTGAGTTTGAGGAGAAGCCGGAGCATCCAAGCAGCAATCTTGCATCCATGGGTATCTATATTTTCTCATGGCCGGTTCTGAAGGAAGCACTGATCGCCCTGAAGGATCAGAATGGCTGTGACTTCGGTAAACATATCCTTCCGTACTGTAAAGAGAAGGGGCAGCGCCTTTTTGCTTATGAGTACAACGGCTACTGGAAAGATGTAGGAACTCTTGGTTCTTACTGGGAAGCAAATATGGAGCTGATCGATATCATTCCGGAGTTTAATCTTTATGAGGAATTCTGGAGGATCTACACCAAGGGAGATGTGATCCCGCCACAGTATATTTCCGCAGATGCAGTTGTGGACAAGTGTATCATCGGTGAGGGAACAGAAATCTATGGTGAAGTACATAATTCAGTGATCGGTCCGAATGTTATCATCGGCAAGGGCAGTGTGATCCGTGATTCTATTATCATGAAGAATACAGCAGTTGGTGAGAACGTTGTTATGGATAAAGCCATCGTGGCAGAAGATGTTGTCATCGGAAATAATGTTGTGATCGGATGCGGCGAGGAGGTACCAAATGTTCTGAAACCGGCTGTATATTCCTTTGGACTTGTGGCTATCGGCGAAAACAGCGTGATTCCGGACGGTGTCAAAATCGGTAAGAATACCGCTATCGCCGGTGTTACAACAAAAGAAGACTACCCTGACGGAGAACTGGCAGCCGGCCAGGTAATTGCAGCAAAGGACGGTGGGAAAGAATGAGAGCGATAGGTATTATTTTGGCAGGCGGTAATAATAACCGCATGAGAGAATTATCAAACAAAAGAGCAATCGCGGCAATGCCTATTGCAGGAAGTTACCGCGCGATCGACTTTGCCCTCAGCAACATGGCAAATTCACATATCCAGAAGGTTGCTGTGCTGACACAGTATAATGCCCGTTCCCTTAATGAGCATTTAAGTTCATCCAAATGGTGGGATTTCGGAAGAAAACAGGGAGGACTTTATGTCTTTACTCCAACCATTACCAGAGATAACAGCTTATGGTATCAGGGTACTGCAGATGCGATCTATCAGAACCTGAGCTTTTTAAAGAACAGTCATGAACCCTATGCGGTGATCGCTTCCGGCGATGGAATCTACAAGCTGGATTACAATAAAGTCCTGGAGTATCATATCGCAAAGCGGGCAGATGTTACCGTTGTATGTACTACATGCAAGGATCAGAGCCAGGTTGAGAGATTTGGTGTTCTTCGCATGAATGAGGACTGTCGGATCGAGGAATTTGAGGAGAAACCGATCGTTTCCTCCTATAATACGGTATCTACTGGTATCTATGTCATCCGAAGAAGGCAGCTGATCGAACTGATCGAGCGTGCTGCCCAGGAAGGAAGGCATGATTTTGTAAATGATATTCTTATCCGTTACAAAAATCTGAAGAGGATTTACGGATATAAGATCGATAACTACTGGAATAATATCTCTACTGCAGAGGCTTATTATCAGACAAATATGGATTTCCTGAAACCGGAGATCCGGAACTATTTCTTCAAACAGGAGCCGGCGATCAAAACCAAGATCGCAGATGTACCTCCTGCTAAGTACAATCCGGGTGCAACTGTGAAGAACAGTCTGGTGTCCAGCGGATGTATCATCAACGGAACCGTGGAGAATTCTGTTCTGTTCCGTGATGTATTTGTAGGAAATAACTGTGTGATCAAAAACTCTGTGATCCTTAATGACGTATATCTTGGAGATAATACGCATATTGAGAATTGCATTGTTGAGAGCCGGGATACCATCCGGGCGAATTCATATTACTGCGGCGAAGAAGGAGAAGTGAAGATCGTCGTAGAGAAAAACGAACGCTACGTATTATAAATGCGGAAGATCAGTTTTCCGCAGATACGGTTAGCGAAATGAAAGGGGCAAGTAGCAATGAATATTACAGATGTACGTGTGAGGAAGGTAGCAAAAGAAGGGAAAATGAAGGCCGTTGTGTCTGTCACAATAGATGATGAGTTTGTGGTACATGACATCAAGGTGATCGAAGGCGAGAAGGGACTGTTCATCGCAATGCCAAGCCGTAAGGCAAGCGACGGTGAATATCGTGACATCGCACATCCGATCAATTCAGCAACAAGAGAGCAGATCCAGACGATCATCCTGGACAAGTATCAGGAAGTAATGGCTGAGGAAGCTGAGAATGAGGTTCTTATGGAGGCTGCGGAGTAAGAGAAGCAGCTTCAGGGGGGATTACATCAGAGAAGTATTCTCGTAGCTGATGATCTTTGGATTGAAACAGCATAGAATAAAAACTGCCGTTTTACAGATAAATCTGTGAGAGGGCAGTTTTTTTATGCTCCGGAAAACAAAAAACGCTTTTCAGTTCATAAAAATTTAAATTATTACGTATTTGTTACAGAAATAAAATAAAATTATTGCTTTTTATGAAAAATGTGTTATACTAGAATCCATGAAAGGACGAAAGGTGTTTATATGAAGAATAGAAAAGTTTTCACATTACTGCTTACAGGTATGCTGACCCTTTCCATGGGAAGCACCGTATATGCATCAGGTACAGACGCTGCGATCGCAGAGGCACAGGCGGAGAAACAGGCCGCTGAGGAGGGTCTTGCGCAGGTACAGAGCAGCATCGGCACACTGGAGAGCAAGAAGCAGGAGCTGGAGAGCTATCTGGCTGATTTAAACGCACAGTATGAGGATCTTACCAACAGCATTTCTGAGCTTAGTATCCAGGCTGCTGAGAAGGAAGATGAATTAAATAAAGTAAAAAAAGAACTGAAAAAAGCAAAGAAAGCTTCTGCAGATCAGTATGAATCCATGAAGCTTCGAATCGCATATATGTATGAAAATGCCGGAACTTCCGCACTAGAGACACTGCTTTCTTCCGAAAGCCTTGCAGAATTCCTCAATCGCGCGGAGAATGCGATACAGATTTCTACATACGACAGAGACATGCTGGATAAATATGTGAGTCTTCAGAAGAATATCCAGGAGAATGAGAAAAAGGTTGAGACGGAGTCCGCAGAGATCGATGATCTGATGACGGAGCGTGCAGCCAAACAACAGGAAGTGCAGTCCATGGCTTCCAGCACAAGCGATGATATTAACTCTTATGTAAACCAGATCAGCGCCAGCCAGGAAGAGGCTCAGCAGCTGATGGCAGATATCAGTAATGCAGACAGCAGTATTACCGCTCTGGTACAGCAGGCAGAGGCGGAGAAGGCTGCAGAAGAGAAAGCTAAGGCTGAAGCGGCAGCAGAGGCTGAGAGACAGGCAGCAGAAGCGGCAGCCCAGGAAGAAGCCGATCAGGATAACGAGGACAGTGAAGAGGCTGATTCTGACGATGATTATGGCTATGATCCGGAGGAGGATACAACCGAGTCTTCCAGTAGCTCTACAAGTACAGACATTGTTGTAGAGGAGGAAGAGGAAGCGGATGATGTACAGTCCGGAAGTTCCGAAGATGTTTCCGAGGACAGCTCCCAGGAGGAGGTTTCTGAGGAGGTTTCCAATGATGAGACAGCTTCCGAGGAGACGGAAGATGCCTCTGCGGATACGTCCGATTCCGGTTCTTCCAGTCAGGGAACATATCTTGGAAACTTTACACTGACCGCATACTGCAACTGTGCACAGTGCTGCGGTACAGCCGGCAATCTTACAGCCAGCGGAACAGTTCCGACAGCAGGACGTACCGTTGCTATGGCAGGTGTTCCGTTTGGGACCAAGCTTCTGATCAACGGCACTGTTTATACGGTAGAGGATCTGGGAACTCCTTACGGACATGTGGATATCTATTGTGGAAGCCATTCTGAGGCATTAAGCTTCGGACTTCAGTCTGCAGATGTATATCAGGTGGGCTGATCCGGGAAAATCCAGAGGAGAATATTTAAGAGAAATACAGCGCTGCAGGATCGTATGCTGATCCTTGCAGCGCTGTTTTTGTATGCATGACGCAGATATGTGTTTCGTGAAGTGTAGTGTGTGGAAATTCACAAATTTCCTGCAATCCGGAAATTTTACAGATACGGCGTACCCGGGATCTCCGGATAGGTTCCCATACCGATGAGAAGCTCAAGGCCTGTCTGACGGCCTTCCAGTACAGCAGCTTTTACAGCACTGGCATCACCGGAGATGGCGATGATCACTTCATTGGAATGACTGGTACCGATATTCGGAGTCATATATTGTGTAATGGATACTGCTGCGGATTTCACGGCATTATCTGCCATCACAAGACCGATAGCAGCCGGAGAACCTGCCATGAAACCAAATGCTTCACCCAGAGGTGTGCCGAAGGCTTTATGGATAGCAGGACCTGCACTTGCGGAAAAAGCAAACTCCAGGTGGCCGGATTCGCTGATGTAGACCTCACCTGCATATTTGTTAGTCAGTTCCAGAGCCAGAGAAATGGCGTGACGCACGTCGGATACATCATTTCCGCCAAGGACGATATAGTTTCCATGACCGCCCCAGCCCTTGGTGTCTCTTGGAAGTTCAATGGAAAGGACTTCTGTATTTGTGGCTTTTACTGCATCGTCAATAGCTGTGATCTGGCCGGCAGCGCCTGTTCGGGAACTGAAAAGCCCCAGACAGTGGTATTGGGTACCTACGTTCATCTTTTTAAGCAGAGAATCATCAACTCCGGAGATCACGAGTCCGATTGTGTCAAGGACTGCGGTCCCTACAAATTCAGTCCGTGTGCAGTTGGTGCTGATGTTATGAATATCGTGTATATCCATGTGGAAAAATCCCCCTTTTTGCTGAAAACTCATTGGTTTCAGTATAGCATCAGAGATGGGAATTTGAAAGTGAAAATTGACAATATCATTTGTAAATGGCAGGTTTACATAGTAGTAAACGGCATTGTAAAATGTAAACTTAAAAAATAAAATTAAGTTGACATTCAAATCCTGCTGTGTTAAATTGTTAACAGCGAAAGAGCGGATATCATTTATAAAGGACAGGAATGATCTTCCGACAGGAAAAGCAGAAAAGGAAAGAAAGGATACAGATTATTATGACAACAGTGGCAGCAGGCAGAAGCAAGACGTATGATCTTGTTTACATTGCAGTTTTTGCAGTAGTGATGGCAGTTTGCTCATGGATTTCCATTCCGGCACAGGTACCGTTTACTCTGCAGACATTTGGAGTATTTATGGCAGTTGGTGTGCTTGGAGGAAAAAGAGGAACTCTGGCAGTTCTGGTTTACGTTCTTCTTGGAGCAGTAGGAGTTCCGGTTTTTGCAGGATTTTCCGGAGGCATTGGAGCTCTTCTCGGAAATGCAGGTGGATATATCATTGGATTTATCTTTTCCGCACTTGTTATGTGGGCAATTGAGCACGTTTTTGGCAGAAAGCCGGTTGTTCAGATCATTTCCATGATCGTTGGACTGATCGTATGCTATGCCTTTGGAACCGCATGGTTTATGTTTGCCTACACAAGAAGCACAGGTCCGGTAGGCCTTATGGCAGTTCTTGGTTGGTGTGTGTTCCCGTTTATCATTCCGGATCTTATCAAGATTGCACTGGCTTATGTTTTATCAGGAAAGGTACGTAAATATGCAAGATAAAAGCAGTGCTACGGCATATGCTTCTGATGAGGGCACAGAGGAAATAGTCATTCCTCTGCGCCCTCATCATGGTATGTGCCTGGCGTATTTTAAGGGGGAAGGCTACAGTAACGGTTTTACTGCACATATGGCCGAGATGCTGAAGATTTTTCTGGAGGGAAAGAAAATAAGGCTTCATGTGGATACGGATGAGATCTGCTCTGCCTGTCCGAATAATCTGGGCGGACATTGCGAAGCCGGAGATAAAGTGGCAGAGTATGACAATGCCGTGCTGGAAAAATGTGGACTGAAGGCCGGACAGACATTGCACTTCAGCGAATTTACAAAAAAAGTCCAGGAAAAAATCCTTGCGACGGATAAACGTAAGGAAATCTGTGGAAACTGCCAGTGGAACAGCATCTGCGAAGAACAGAAGAGCCGCTGGGCATAAAAGAAAGCAAAAATATAGAAATATAAAAAAGTATATGATCTGAGAATGCCGGAGGAAATGGCAATGGCTGTTGCATTTCCTGAAATGATGTCTTGGAATATATACTTTTTTTGTTTGAAATATTAGATAATAATATAAATATTTTGAAAACAATTTTTAGTTGAGAAAAAAACAACAATAACCGCGAGGCTTTTTTGCCAGATATGTATAGACAAATAATTTAAGCATTGATAAAATGACGATATGTTAGTTTAGACAAACTAAAGCGTGCTTGACAGAGCACTTCTGCAGAAACTGACATATGTTGAATATTCTGCAGAAGAAATTTCAATTAACCAGAGCAGCTGTAAGGTCATGATCTGGTATAAAGTCGTGTAATATAAAAGACAAAGAGGAGGACAGGTATGCATAAGTGGAAGCTTTTTAAGAAGTCAGCTGCACTCGTTCTGAGCTCAGCGGTGATCGCGTCAGGAGTGCCGGTAACGGCAATGGCGTCTGAGGCGGAAGTTTTTAGTGACGTGTCAGAAGAAACACAAGGAGATACAGCACAGGAAGAAGGAGAGAGCGAGGATCGGGAGTCTGTTTCCCAGGACCAGCCGGAAGTTGGTGAAGCTGATATCCAGTCGGAAGAGCCGGAAGAAAGTGATGCAGAAGCTATTCAGGAAGAAGCAGCAGAAATTTCAGCAGAAGAGATTCAACAGGAAGAGGAGTCGCAGATCCAGGATGATACAGAAGAGGTATTCGGTGATGGAGAAGCATTTATGGCAGAAGCAGGCGAGGTTCTTCAGGATGCTTCTGAGATCACTGTTGCAGGAGTGAAATATCTCTGGTCCATGCAGCCGGCAGAGGGATATACACAGATAGGAACAACAGGCGTTTATGTAAAAGTGGCAGATGGACAGACCGCTCTGAACGGAAAACTGTACGGAACGACAACTTTAAGTTATTCGGAATTTTATGCCGGGGATACCACTCAGGAGAGCTATGACGCTATCACTTCGGCAACAACGAGTAAAAATCAGATTTTTGTTAATGAGGACAGCACAGAGGGGACCTCTTCCGGATATCAGATCCAAGGTGTGAAGAATGTAAGTGTTGCAGTGGACGCGGAAACCTATGTAGATGCACAGGCGCTGAAAGCTGCTTCCAAGCTTCCGAGAGAGGGTGTCTATACAGAGGCAGCAGATATTACATTGAATGAAGCGCCGTCACAGGAAACAGGACAGTATAAAACACTGAATACAGACGGAACATACAGTGCAACAAAATTCGATGTAAAAGCAACAGTCACAGATGCATCTGCCCAGATCCAGGCACCATCGATCTGGGGCGATTACATGCTGGTGGTAAAAGAAGCCAGCACAAAATATCTCCGCAATTCCAGGCAGGGTGATTTTGCCGTAGGTGGAAATACACTGGGAGTAATCCTTGAAACTGCCAGTGGTAAGAAGGTAGGACTTCGTCATACCTATGAAATCTGGGTACAGCCTTACGAACTTGCGTTTTCAGCAGGATCCGGGCTTATCGGGGAAAAAATATCAAAGGTGACTTATATTACTCCGGACGGTTCCTATGTATATGAGTTCGGAGACAAAGCTCCTCTTGTGAAAAAACAGCCTGAAGCAGGAATGAAAGTACAGGCGGCTTTTGTAAAAGAAAATACAACCCAGGTTAAAGTTGATGACCTTGACAAATATGAAAACCCTAAGGTTTCCGTATACTATACAACAGGAAGTGGTCATGGTAAAAAAACAACATATGTTGTAGATCATGCAGTGGCAGAGAACGGGGTGGTAACCTTTGACAGCAGTGTAGCCAGGGCCGGGGATGAGATCTATACGGTTATGATCTCAAGCGACAATTATGTGGATATGACAAAAAATATCACACTGACAGGCCAGCCGATCACGGTTTCCAATGTTTCCTATTACTGGGTAAAGGGAGCGTTGGATGGATATACACAGATTCCGGGAACAGATATTTATTATAAGGTGGCAAATGGACATCAGGCACTGACAGGAACACTTTACGGTACGGCATCTCTGTCATACGAGGAATTTTATGCGGGAGATGCAACGAGCCGCAAGTATGATTCCGTTACATCTGCCACAACCAGAAAAAGTACTGTTTTCGGAAATGCAGATGTTCAGAATCTGACAGAAAATGGCTATGAGATCGCAGGAGTAAAAAAGGTTAATGTAGCTACAGATGCAAAAACGTATGTAGAGGCGCAGATCCTTTCAGAAGCGGGAGAACTTCCGGAAAGCGGAGTATATACAGAAGCAGCAGGGATCACCCTGGGACGTACTCCGACGGTAGAGCCTGGGCAGTATAAAACACTGAATACAGATGGAACATACAGTGCTACAAAATTTAATGTAAAAGCAACTGTGACAGATGCGGAGGCAACACTCAAAACATCTTCTCGCTGGGGAGATTATGAGATTGATGTAAAAGAAACCAGCACAAAATATCTCCGCAATACAAAGAGTGATTCCGATTTTGCAGTTAACTCCGGGATTCAGGGAATGATCCTGGAAACAACAGACGGCGGAAAATATGGCATGCGTCATATGAACGAGATGTGGCTGAAGGTGTATAAGGTTGCCTTTGCAAAAGATACAGGTCTTGAGGGAAAAACCGTAAACAAGATCACGTACATTATGGCAGACGGCGCGTATGTATATGAATTTGCAGATGGTATTTATGTTAAACCGCAGGCAACAGAAGAGATGGCTGTTTCTCCGGAATTTACGGACAGCACCCATGTTAAGCTTGCAAATCTTGATAAATACAAAAATCCGAAGGTATCTGTTTTCTATACAACAGGTGTCGGACATGCTTCAGAGACAACATATCTTGTACAGGATGCAGTAACTACAGATGGAGTGGTTGCTCTGGATTCCACTGTAGCGAGACCGGAAAATGAAACCTATACAGTAAGAGTTTCCAGTGATGGTCATGCAGATGTTTCTGTTCAGCTGGTGTATGGAACGATTGCTTTTAAAGAAAATTCAGGAGTTCTTTATATCGGAAGCTCCAGACAGCTTGAAGCAACAGGCGAGAATTGCAAGGATGTAACATACGCTTCCGATAATGAAACGGTTGCATCTGTGGACGAGAACGGAAAAGTAACTGCGAAAGCAGCAGGAACAGCCGTGATCACAGCAACATCTGCAGCAGGAAAAACTGCACAGTACAAGCTTACTGTAAAAACGCCATCTGTAAAACTGAATGCATCAGCGAAGACGCTTTATGTAAAAGGATCTCCAGCTACAGTGACGCTGAAAGCAACGACCGCAGGTGTTACCGGAAAAGTAACCTATACAAGCAGTAAACCATCTGTTGCAGCTGTAGCCGCAAATGGAAAGGTAACTGCAAAGGCGGCAGGTACAGCTGTGATCACAGCGAAATGCGGAAATTATAAAGCAACCTGCAAGATCACAGTCAAGAAGCCGGCTGTAAAAGCTTCGGCTTCAGCGAAAACTGTATTTGTGGGTGGAACAAGCCAGATCAAAGTGGAAAAAACAGGCGTTAGCGGAAAAGTTACTTATACAAGCAGTAATAAATCCGTTGCAGTGGTAAGCGCAGGCGGAAAAGTAACAGCAAAAAAAGCAGGAACAGCTACAATTACAGTAAAATGCGGAAGCTACAAAGCAACCTGCAGGATCACAGTAAAAAAAGGTAGCCTGAAGATCACATCCAAAACAGCTGTAAGTGTAAAAGCAAAGAAAACAACAGCCATCAAGGCAGTTGCTACTTCAAAGGCAAAGATCACCTACAGAAGCAGCAATACAAAAGTTGCTACTGTAAGCAGCAAAGGTGTTGTTAAAGGTGTGAAAAAAGGAAAAGCTGTTATCTATGTAAGCAGCAACGGAATCACAAAAAAGGTAACAGTTACAGTGAAATAAGCATATATTTCACCTGAATATATTTGATATGTTATAAAGAACCTTTCCCAAAACTGCTTCGGGTCTGCGAAAATGCATGCCCGAAGCAGGAAAAAAGAAAAAATTCGATTTTTTTGAAAAATTTTAATTTTTTCTATTGACAAAGTACAGAAACTCTAATATAATAGCTCTTGCAGTTGAGCAACACACAAACAACTGAAACAGAATAACGAAGCGTGGCTCAGTTTGGTAGAGCGCTGCGTTCGGGACGCAGAGGTCGCAGGTTCAAATCCTGTCGCTTCGACTAACAGCTTGAGAATCCCTTGGTTGAGGGGTTCTTTTTTATGTTTGTACATCCTGGAGCTTTTTTCAGTTGATGGAATGATTTCTCTCGATCTTCATATATATTAACGAAACCGAAATACCGGAGGGACGTGCGTTGGCTGGATATCAGCGTTTTGTTGCGTATGTGTACGAGTATCGGAAAGGAAAAAAAGATAGCAGCAGCGGTTATGTGAGGGTGGAGGCCAGAGATAGGAAATGCCGTGTGGAGGTTCATCTGCGCTGCGTTGGACTGGAGCCTGGAAGTCGGTGCAGAGTGTATGGGTTTGTGCGGCAGGAAGGGCTGATGGATGGTATTTTGATCGGAAACTGTGTTACCGGGCGGGAACGGATCGAGTGCGCACTGGAGACGGATACAGGGGATATTGGAGGCATGGGAAAAAGTCTTCAGGAGCTTGGAGGATTGCTTCTGATCTCCGATGCCGGCGGATTCTGGGGAACGGAATGGGATGATCAGCCGATCCGGCCGGAGAATTTCCGCGAGTGGAAGAAAAAAGAAACGGAATTTCGGAAGGAAACGGAGAAAACAGGAACGGAATATCAGAAGGCGGCGGAGAAAACAGGCAGAGAGCGGGAAGAAAAGGAAGAAGAAAATCAAAAAGATGGAACCTTGCCAGAAGTGCAGGAAAATCAGAAGGAGTCAGACAGGATCATGACGGTGGAGGAGATTCAGGAGGATGTATTAAAGACATCGGAAACCGGAAATTCATATCAGGCTCCCAGTCCGCATCCGCCGGAGCCACCGCATCCGCCGGAACCACCACGACCAGGCCAGCCGTCACCGCATCCGCCGGAACTACCACGGCCAGGCCAGCCGTCACCGCATCCGCCGAAACCATCGCGACCGGAGCCATCTCGTCCACTTCCGGGAATACCCTGTGATGATCCCTTTAACGACGGCTATTTCACAGACTGCCGCAAGATCAGACCATCGGACTGCAGTGCCTTATGCAGAAAAAACGGCTGCTTCTGCAGCAACCGTTTTGTCATGTACGGATATCAGAATTTCGGCCATCTTCTGCTGTGCAGAAATCCCCGGGGACAGTACATACTGGGAGTACCCGGTGGATACAGCCAGCAGGAACGGTTTATGGCCAATATGTTTGGCTTTCCCTACTTTAAGGAATGTCCGGATATTCATATCCCAGGCGGAAAGGGAGGATACTGGTACTGTTTTATTAACATCTGATCAGAAAAATTTCGGCATCCATGCAGATAAGCAAACAGTTTTGCAAATCCGCAGATCACAGCTCCATACCACGAATTTCTACTACCGGGATCGTCTGAGACAGGATATCCCGGTAGTTTTTCATTTCTTCCTCGGAGCAGGCAGAGAATCCCGGTATCAGAACTCCGTCGGAATCCCGGTAAGCCTGGAGATAATAAGCTTTTGCACCGCTTAACCACCGGCTGATCTCCTGAAAATCTTTTTCGGAATGAAGTTCCCTCACAACTGTTGTACGAAATTCATAATCAAGGTGTCCGTCCAGCAGCCATCCGGCAGTTTCCCGGATCCCATCCAGATCAGCATGTACACCGGTAAGCACAGGATAGTTGGAAGGACAGGCCTTGATATCCATGGCAACCTTGTTGATCAGGTCAGCTGCTGCGAGATTTTTTACCACGGAGGGGCGGGAACCGTTGGTATCGAGCTTCACATCATAGCCCAGCTCCCTGATCCTGCTGAGAAATTCCGGCAGCTCCGGTGCAAGTGTGGGTTCACCGCCGGAAATACAGACGCCATCGAGAATCCCCTTTCTTTTTTTTAGAAAAGCCAGGATTTCCTCCTGGGAATATTCAGGCTGGGTGTCAGGCTCCACGACAAGAGTTCCATTCTGGCAGAATGGGCAGCGGAAGTTGCAGCCGCCTAAGAATATGGTACAGGCTACCCTTCCCGGATAATCCAGCAGGGTTGTTTTGTTAAATCCACATATTTTCATAGGAAAATCCCCTTGTTTCTCTTATTTATGATACTACAAGCATACTCTCCCCCGAGAAAAGCTGCAAGCCTTTTTGACTGAATCAAGTAAGTTTCCTGCGGAGTTGCGAAAAGCAGTAAGCAGAGATGGGGACTTGCTCATGGAAGAAAAAAAACATATAATTTATGGGCTACACCTCCTGGGGCTGCATTGACCTTGTCAGTGCATCTACAGCAGAGCTGAAAAAACGCTACGGCTACATCTACGTGGACCGCAACGACGATGGAACAGGTACACTGAACCGTTATAAGAAAAAATCCTTCTATTGGTATAAAGATGTGATCGCTACCAATGGTGAGTCACTTCACAAATAATCTGGCTGCTTGACTTTCCGGAAAAAAGCAGATATAATGCATTCATTGACGCAGACAATGGAGTTCGCGAGAGCTTCCGTTGTCTGCGTTTTTCTGTTATACAATAAAAAAAACGCTGCAGAAATTAGTGTGGAAATTTCTGTGGCGTTTTTGGCTGTGTGCGAATATCTGTTTTGCAGCAGATTGACATGGAATATTTGAAAAGTTATAATCGAACGGACAGAAGGCTGAGAGCAGTCTTAGTATGAACAGATAGAATCCCGGAGCTTTTTCCGGAATGTGAAGTTACAGGAGGAGTAAAAACGTGACAGATCAGGAACGTTTTATGAAAGAGGCGATCCGCCAGGCAAAAAAGGCCCGTGCATTGGAGGAAGTGCCGATCGGCTGCGTGATCGTGCATGAGGGAAAGATCATAGCCAGAGGCTACAATCGTCGCAATACAGATAAAAATACCTTATCTCATGCAGAGCTTAATGCTATCCGAAAGGCTAGTAAAAAGCTGGGAGACTGGCGTCTGGAGGGATGCACCATGTATGTAACGCTGGAGCCTTGTCAGATGTGTTCCGGTGCACTGGTACAGTCCAGGATCGATGAGGTGGTGATCGGCTGTATGAACCCGAAAGCAGGCTGTGCCGGATCTGTGATGAATCTTCTTCAGATCGAAGGCTTTAATCATCAGGTAAAGATCACAGAAGGGGTATTGGAAGAGGAATGCTCCGAAATGCTTTCCACATTTTTCAGGGAACTGCGGGAGAAAAAGAAGCAGGCAAAAATCCTGAAGAAGCAGGAAGCAGAGCGCCTTGCCGGGCAGACACAGTCAGAGAGAGCGGAACAGAACGAAAAGTCCCGGGAGATTTACTCTTGACAGAATCCTGTGAAAATATCAAAATAAAATCATAAATGGATTTCACTATTACAGACAGAAAATCCATTCAGACCAAGCGAAAGTTGTTGATACAGGAACGACAGAAAATGGAGGAACAAAAAATGGAACTTGAAGCTTTAAGAAAAGACATGGTAGCAGCAATGAAGGCCAAAGATAAGGTAACAAAGGAAGCAGTTTCCGCACTGATCGCAGCAGTAAAAAAAGCTGCCATTGATGAGGGATGCCGTGATGACATCAAAGGAGAGCTTGTAGACAAAGTTATCCTGAAAGAGCTGAAAACAGCAAAAGAGCAGATCGACACCTGCCCTGCAGAACGTACAGATCTGAAAGAGGAGTATCAGGCAAGATATGATATCATTGCGAAATATGCTCCGAAGCAGATGGATGAAGCAGAGATCAAGGCTTATATCGAGGAGAAATTTGCAGATGTTCTGGCAACAGGAAATAAAGGCCAGATCATGAAGGCAGTTATGGGAGATCTGAAGGGAAAGGCAGACGGCAAGCTGATCAATCAGGTAGTTGCCGGATATTGTAAATAAAATAATAGTACAAAAAATCCCGCCGGATCAGTCATAAATGACGGACCCGGCGGGAATGCTGTTTATATAGAGATCATATATTATAACCTTTTTTACGCGCGCCGCACCTCGGAATGGTCTCACAGACGTTACCTTTACAGTTAACTCAGCCCAGGCACCCTCACGGCACACAAGAGCTTCTGCTTAGTGCTGCTGCATTCCTGCCCTGACACGGTTCACAGATTCCTGTTGCGTAAGACCCAGACGTCAACGCCACTTATAAAGGGCTGCTCTGCAAGATACAAGCCTCAGATTGGCATCACCCCTGCTGTAGCGGATTGCAGGTACAGGGCACCGCTATCTCCCCGGCTGCGCGGAATTTAATTATAGACTCTGAAACCAGATTTGTCAAGGTACAGACCGAAATAAATCAGTTCATATTAAGTGTACAGTACTGTACCGCTCCGTTTTTGGTGTTGCGAAGGGTGAAGCTGATATAGGCGGACTGCTTCGCGGAAAGGTTTCCGATACGGAGCGTGGAAGAAGAAGCCCCGCTGTTAGGAGCGTTGTAATTGGTACTATACTGTGTATGGGTCCGGTTGTTGTTGAAAGAAACGCCTGTGATCTTCCAGCCATTTGCAGCGGTGCATTTCATGACAGCATTCTTCTGTGTCTTGTTGGCGTAACGAAAGGCGTTATGGCCGGAGCTTTTGAATTTTCCGGCAAGATTGCCTTTTACACCTGTGATGGAGACGGATTTCAACGGGTTGACATAACGAAGCACCTTGATGGTGGAAGTATAGGTTTTGTTTCCGACCTTGAAGGAAATCTTTCCGGTTCCGGGCTTTTTAACGGCAAAACCGATATTGTAGAAATGATCGGAGTGAGTGTACGGTTTTGCACCCTTGCGGAAAGCCTCCGTGGTACTTTTGAAGCCACTGGAACCGAAGGAGTCCAGTGCGATCACAGAACCGCCGCTGACCACTTTAACATTGGATTTGAGAATGTTCTGTTTAGCAGGAATATTGCTGATCGAGATCTCATCGTATCCCAGGTCCTTTCCGGATGTGGGCATATAAACGATCCGGGTTTTGGAATAATTGATCGCTGCACTGGCGGCGAGAGGAGTCATGGCGCATACCATGGCTGCGGCTAATAAAGCGCAGGATAGTTTTTTGAGGACTTTTTTCATAGGACTCTCCTTTCTAGATGAAAATTTTCTGTAAACATACGAAAGTTACTGATAATTTTATTTTACGATGAGATACAGGTAAAGTCAATCAATACACTCGCTGTTTTCGTGCTTTTTTGGCTATTGTACACTGCCTGAAAATGCTTTATAATATTATATTGTGTAAAACTCTGTGAAAAGAGAGGATACAGTAGTTGTTCTGCAGAAATACGTCAGGTGGAATATCTGTCTTATATGCAGACAGCAACAAATAAAATGTGCACATAAGAGGGCACAGAATGGAGGACGCTATGATTAAAAGAATCGGTCTGCTGACAAGCGGTGGTGACTGTCAGGCACTGAACGCAACCATGAGAGGCGTTGTAAAGGGTCTGAGCAACAGCGTTGAGAACCTTGAGGTTTATGGATTTGATGACGGATATAAGGGACTGATCTACGGGAAATACCGTATGCTTACAGCCAGGGACTTTTCCGGAATCCTGACTCAGGGCGGAACTATTCTCGGAACATCCAGACAGCCATTCAAACTGATGCGGGTTCCGGATGAGAAGGGACTGGACAAGGTTGAGGCCATGAAACAGACTTACTATAAGCTCTGTCTTGACTGTCTTGTGATCCTCGGCGGAAACGGAACGCAGAAAACCGCCAATCTTCTCCGCGAGGAAGGCCTGAATATCATCCATCTTCCGAAGACCATTGATAATGATATCTGGGGTACAGATATGACCTTTGGCTTCCAGAGCGCTCTGGAGATCGCAACAAATGCCATTGACTGCATCCATACAACAGCTGCATCTCATGGACGTGTATTTATTGTTGAGATCATGGGACATAAGGTCGGAAGCCTTACACTGAATGCCGGTGTTGCAGGCGGAGCAGATGTGATCCTGATCCCGGAGATCCCATACGATATCAATAAGGTTGTAGAAGCCATCCAGAAGCGTAACAAGGCAGGCAAGCGTTTTACCATTCTTGCAGTAGCTGAGGGAGCTATCTCAAAAGAAGATGCAGAGCTTCCGAAGAAAAAATACAAAGAAAAGCTTGCGGAAAGAGCGAAGAAATATCCGTCTGTATCCTATGAGATCGCAGACCAGATCCAGCAGGTGACCGGAAGTGAGGTACGTATCACAGTTCCGGGACATATGCAGCGAGGCGGAGAGCCATGTGCATATGACCGCGTTCTTTCCACAAGGATCGGTGCCGGTGCAGCGCAGGCGATCATGGATGAGGAATACGGTGTTATGATCGGTGTCATCAACGGCAAGATCAAGAGGGTTCCTCTTGCTGAATGCGCAGGCAAGCTGAAGATGGTATCTCCAAAGGATCAGCTTGTAAAAGCAGCCAAACAGATCGGAATCAGTTTTGGCGATTAATGAATTATGAGTCATCTGGCCGCCGCGGGAGTCTTTCCGCGGCGACTGTGGCGAAGAGAAGGAGAGTTTTATGAGTTATACTGCTCTTTACCGTAAATTTCGTCCCGACAATTTTGACGATGTAAAAGGACAGGACCATATTGTGACAACACTGACCAACCAGATCAAGGCGAACCGTATCGGACACGCATACCTGTTCTGCGGAACGCGTGGTACCGGAAAAACTACGGTTGCAAAGATCCTGGCGAAGGCAGTAAACTGTGAACATCCTGTAAATGGCAGCCCCTGCAATGAATGTGCCATGTGCAAGGCCATTCAGGCGGGAACTGCCATGAATGTGATCGAGATCGATGCAGCCTCCAACAACGGTGTTGATAACATCCGTGAGATCCGTGAGGAAGTGGCTTATCGTCCAACAGAGGGCAAATACAAGGTTTATATCATCGATGAGGTGCATATGCTCTCAACAGGTGCATTTAATGCTCTTCTGAAAACATTGGAGGAGCCGCCTTCTTATGTTATTTTTATCTTGGCGACTACAGAGGCCCACAAGATACCGATCACAATACTGTCCAGATGTCAGCGCTATGACTTTCACCGGATATCCATTGATACCATTGCTGCCAGACTTTCCGAGCTTCTGACAGCAGAAGGGGTGGAAGCAGAGGAGAAGGCTGTACGCTATGTGGCAAAAAAAGGCGACGGGTCCATGCGAGATGCCCTGAGTCTTCTGGATCAGTGTATTTCCTTTTATCTGGGACAGGTGCTTACTTATGATAAAGTCCTGGATGTTCTGGGAGCTGTGGATACAGAGGTATTCAGCAGACTTCTCCGAAAGGTTCTTTCCGGCGATGTGACAGGTTCCATCCATGTGCTGGAGGACCTGATCACAGGCGGCCGGGAGCTGGGACAGTTTGTATCAGATTTTACCTGGTATATGCGAAATCTTCTGCTTGTGAAGACTTCCGAAAATCCGGAGGAAGCCATTGATGTTTCTTCTGAGAATCTGAAGCTTCTGAAGGAAGAGAGCGGGATGACAGATGTGGAGACGCTGATGCGTTACATTCGTATTTTTTCCGATCTGTCCAATCAGATCCGTTTTGCAAGCCAGAAGCGTGTATTGGTGGAAATCGCACTGATCAAGCTGTGCAGACCGGCCATGGAGACAAATCTGGACTCTGTTCTTGACAGGCTTCGTGTCCTGGAAAAACAGATGGAGGAACGGCCTGTGCAGCAGGTGATCGTTCGGGAGAGCGAGGCCGGTGGAGCCGGGGAACCGGGGGCGGCAGTGACCGGTACAGCAACGGTACAGCAGCAGAAACCACAGAAGGCAGCTCCTGAGGATCTTCAGAAGATCGTGGCAGGCTGGCGTGCCATCGTGGGTCAGACTACCGGACTTTTCAAGCAGTCCCTGCAGCGTGCAGTCCCCAAGTATAACGGAGAAACAGGAGATCCCATCCTTTATGTGGAATTCCAGGATTTTCTGGGGATGAATTATGTAGACAATCCGGAGGCGAAGAAAGAGCTTCAGGACATTATTGTTGCCCGGACAGGCAAGAGCGTGGAGATACATATGCTGGTAGCCAACAAACATCAGCACACCAATCTCGCGCAGATCACAGTAGACGATGCACTTCGGGAGAATATCCACATGGATATCGTAGTGGAAGAAGACCCGGATGAGGAGTCATAAATCCGTAAACAAAAAACAGGAGGAAAGTATTATGGCAAAAAGAGGTGGATTTCCTGGCATGGGTATGCCGGGAAACATGAATAATCTTATGAAACAGGCGCAGAAAATGCAGCGTCAGATGGAAGAAAACCAGAAAGCTCTTGAGGAAAAAGAGTTTACAGCAACAGTAGGCGGCGGAGCTGTTTCCGTTACAGTTTCCGGTAAACGTGAAATAACAAAGGTCACACTTTCCGAGGAAGCGGTAGATCCGGATGATATCGAGATGCTTGAGGACATGATCGCGGCAGCAACAAATGAGGCGCTCCGTCAGGTTGAGTCCGAGTCAGCAGCAGTGATGTCCAAACTCACAGGCGGCCTTGGCGGTCTTGGCGGAGGTCTTCCTTTCTGATGGAATATTACAGCAGCCATATCAATAAACTTATTGAGCAGCTTTCCCATCTTCCGGGGATCGGAGCCAAATCTGCCCAGCGTCTTGCATTTCATATCATGAATATGCCGAAGGACCAGGTGGAGCAGCTGACCGCCTCCATTACCGATGCAAGGCAGAATGTTCAGTACTGTAAGTGCTGTTACACGCTGACAGATCAGGAGCTTTGTCCGATCTGCGCCAATCCCAAAAGGGATCACAGCACGATCATGGTGGTTGAGAATACCAGGGATCTGGCAGCATATGAGAAAACAGGTAAATTTGACGGTGTATATCATGTACTTCATGGTGCAATCTCCCCGATGCTTGGGATCGGGCCGGATGATATCAAACTGAAGGAACTGATGAAGCGCCTTCAGGGGGATGTAAAGGAAGTTATTGTGGCAACCAATTCCAGTCTTGAAGGCGAAACGACAGCTATGTACATCAGTAAGCTGATCAAACCGACCGGGATCAAAGTAAGCCGTATCGCCAGCGGAGTTCCGGTGGGCGGTGATCTGGAGTATATTGATGAGGTGACACTTCTCCGGGCACTGGAAGGAAGAGTGGAACTATAACCGGATCAGGTGAAAAATTCCCTGAGGGATTGCAAAAAGTGATAAGCAGCCAGGAAATTTCCCCAGATTATAAAGGAGGTGAGACTGGTGGCAAAAAAGAAAGCAACCTCATCGGATGTGGCAGCACGCGCAGGAGTTTCCCAGGCAACGGTATCCATGGTGCTGAACCGGAAATATAATGTTTCTTTTTCGAGAGAAACTGTGGAGCGGGTGGAGCAGGCGGCCAGAGAGCTTGGCTATGAGCTTCCCGGACGTCGGAAACACAAAGCTGACAGAAAAGAAAAGCTGATCGTTGTTTTCTGCCCCACACTCACCAGTCCCTATTATGTACTGCTGCTTCAAGGGATCGAGACTGTGGCCAATGAGCAGGGATATGGGGTATTTATCTGCAACACCCAGCGCGATGCGGGGTTGGAAGAAAAATATCTCCGTATGATGCAGACCATGCGGCCGGCAGGGATCATCTATACCTGCAATCCTCATCCGGATTTCCAGCATCAGGTAGAAAAGATCGCAAAAGAAACACCGCTGGTCATCATCAGCAACAAGGAAAAAACAACCACGGTAGATGCTATCAATCAGGACAACACAGTGGTAGGAAGGCTGATGGCCAGACATCTTCTTGATCTGGGGCACACGGATGTGGCATTTATCACGCCGCCACTTACCAGACGGCAGTGGCAGCGCTCCAAGCGTGTGGAGGGCTTTGTTCGCGAGTTTGAAAAAGAGGGAAAAAAGGATCATGTGCTCATCAAGGCGGCAGATGAGTCCAATGACAGAAAAATCCCGCGGATGGATTCCGAGTATGCCATGGGCTACGAGCTGACTATGGAGCTTCTCCAGGAAGGACAGAAATTTACGGCTATCGCAGGACAGAATGACATGATGGCCATAGGCGCCATTGATGCGCTGCATGAAATGAGGATACACGTTCCGAAGGATGTTTCTGTCATAGGGTGCGACAATATTTTTTATTCCGGCATCCGCAGGATCTCCCTGACAACCATTGATCATTTTGTTGCGCTGAAGGGAAGAGATGCCTGTGACATCATCATCCGTAAGATCGACATGAATGATAAATTTTACCTGGATGAAAGACCTGCCAGCCTGTATAATATCGAATATACCCCGAAGCTGATCACGCGCCGCACGACGGGGTATGTAAGACTGGACAGAAACCAGTCTGATGAACAGAAAAATAAATAATGGCGCAAAAATTATTAATAATAATATATAGAGAGAGTTTCCATGACACATTTGAATAGAAACCTTGTTAGCTACGATAATTACGGCGATATTCGAATTGAGGAAAATGGAAAGAAGCTGTTTTGGGTGAAAAAATTGACAGGCACTATTAATAAAATGTTATTTTATTAATAAAAGATTTATTAATAAAAAGCAGGTGCCTTGACCCCCGCAATGAGTTTGTTATAATGGAATCATCAAGAAAAAGAACGAACGTAAACAGGAGGAAAAAACAATGAAATTTTTTATCGACACAGCTAAAGTAGAGGATATCAGAGAAGCAAATGACATGGGAGTTATCTGTGGAGTTACAACAAACCCGTCTCTGATCGCCAAAGAAGGAAGAGACTTCAACGAGGTGATCAAAGAGATCACAACGATCGTTGACGGACCGATCAGCGGTGAGGTTAAAGCTACCACAACAGATGCTGAGGGAATGATCCGTGAGGGACGTGAGATCGCAGCGATCCATCCGAACATGGTTGTTAAGATTCCTATGACAACAGAGGGACTGAAGGCAGTTAAGGTTCTTTCCTCTGATGGGATCAAGACAAACGTTACTCTGATCTTTTCTGCTAACCAGGCACTTCTTGCAGCAAGAGCAGGTGCTACATATGTATCTCCGTTCCTTGGAAGACTGGATGACATCTCCACAGATGGCGTTGAGCTGATCCAGCAGATCGCTGAGATGTTTGCAGTTGCAGATATCCCGACAGAGATCATCGCAGCAAGCGTTCGTCATCCAATGCATGTAACTGCATGTGCACTTGCAGGCGCAGATATCGCTACGGTACCGTTCAAGGTAATTGAGCAGATGACACATCATCCGCTGACAGATGCAGGTATCGCTAAATTTCAGGCTGATTACAAGGCAGTATTCGGTGAGTGATCGAAACCTCTTTTATATACAAATTCCCTGTGAACAGCAGGGCACTAAAAAGGAGACATTTATAACATGGATAAGTTAGAACTTCAGAAAGTTGCCAACGAAGTCCGCAAGGATATCGTAACAGCAGTCCATGCAGCAAAGGCCGGCCATCCGGGCGGATCCCTTTCTGCAGCAGACGTGTTCACCTATTTATATTTTGAAGAGATGAACATCGATCCGAAGGATCCTAAGAAGGCAGACCGTGACCGTTTTGTCCTTTCCAAAGGACATACAGCACCGGGACTCTATTCTGTACTTGCAGAGAGAGGATATTTTCCAAAAGAGGATCTGAAAACACTTCGTCATCTGGGCTCCTATCTTCAGGGACATCCGGATATGAAGCATATTCCGGGCGTTGATATGTCCAGTGGTTCTCTTGGTCAGGGAATCTCTGCAGCAGCAGGTATGGCTCTTTCTGCCAAACTCAGTAATGATGACTATCGAGTATATACACTGCTGGGTGATGGTGAGATCGAGGAAGGCCAGGTGTGGGAGGCAGCTATGTTCGCAGGCTTCCGTAAACTGGACAACCTGGTTGTGATCGTAGATAACAATGGACTTCAGATCGATGGTGACATTGCAGATGTATGCTCCCCGTATCCGATCGACAAGAAATTTGAAGCTTTCAATTTCCATGTGATCAATGTTGCGGACGGCAACGATATGGATCAGCTGAAGGCTGCTTTTGATGAGGCAAGAGCTACAAAGGGTATGCCGACAGCTATCATCATGAAAACAGTAAAAGGTAAAGGCGTTTCCTACATGGAGAACGCAGTAGGCTGGCACGGAAAAGCTCCGAATGCTGAGCAGTATGCACAGGCAATGGAAGATCTGGAGAAGGTAGGTGAAGCATTATGTCAGAAGTAAAGAAAATCGCAACGAGAGCAAGCTACGGCAGTGCCCTCATAGAATTAGGAAAAAAACACGAGGATCTTATCGTTCTTGACGCTGACCTTGCTGCAGCTACACAGACAGGTATGTTTAAAAAAGAATTCCCGGAGCGTCACATTGACTGCGGTATCGCAGAGTGCAACATGATGGGTATTGCAGCAGGAATCGCTTCCACAGGTAAGGTTCCCTTTGCAAGTACTTTTGCAATGTTTGCAGCGGGACGTGCTTATGAGCAGGTTCGTAACTCCATCGGATATCCGAAGCTGAATGTAAAGATCGGAGCAACTCACGGCGGTATTTCTGTAGGTGAAGATGGCGCCACACATCAGTGCCTGGAGGATTTTGCCCTGATGAGAGTGATTCCGGGCATGGTCGTTGCAAGTCCTTCTGATGATATCGAAGCAAAAGCTATGGTTGCTGCTGCTTACGAGCATCAGGGACCGGTATACATGAGATTCGGACGTCTTGCTGTTCCGGTTATCAATGACAGACCGGATTATAAATTTGAGCTTGGTAAGGGCATCGTTCTCCGCGAGGGAAAAGATCTTACCATCATCGCAAACGGACTTTGCGTTGCACCGGCTCTTGAAGCAGCTGAGAAGCTTGCAGCAGACGGAATCGATGCAAAAGTGATCAATATCCATACCATCAAGCCTCTGGATGAGGACCTTGTTGTTGCAGCTGCCAAAGAAACCGGCAAGGTTGTAACTGTTGAGGAGCATTCCATCATCGGCGGTCTTGGCGGAGCTGTATGCGAGTGCCTGGCTGAGAAGGCACCGGTACCGGTTAAACGTATCGGAATCCATGATGTATTCGGTGAGTCCGGTCCGGCATTAGAGCTTCTTCATAAATACGGTCTCGATGCAGAGGGTATCTATAAGCAGATCAAGGAGTTCGCATAATCAAGATCAACAGGGGATAAGTCTGTTTCTGCAGGAAGTATCTTAAGGATCCCGCAGGCGATCACATCTGCAAGTGCTACCACGGTGGAGAGCCGGGTAGTCTGCAGGGTAAGCTGCTCCATGATTCCGGCAGTATTTACAATGCCGGTGATATGGATGTCCCCTACAGGTGGAAGATCTTTCTGAACACCAGCACCTGGGTAAAGTGCACCATTTCCAATGGTCACATAGCCCAGGTGTTTTTTTTGTCCAAGAGAAGCGTCTATGGCGATCACGAGGGCGTGTGGATGAAGCCTTGTGATAAGCGATGAAGTTTTTTCCAGGTTCAGGGCATGGACCGGGCAGGAAAGAGTGCCGTAGACAAAAATATGTCCGGTTTCATGAGGATGAAGAAGGTGTCCGATATATGGGCCTAAACAATCTCCGGTAACACGATCACTGCCAATGCATAAAAACACGATCTCAGTCCATTTTTTAGGACAGTGAAGAATGCATTTTTTCAGAAGATAAGCAATCTCGCCGGATGAACCGTTTTTTCCGGCATCAATGTAAAAAGCCATGAGAAACCTCGATTCTTTTTTCACTCTATCATATCCTGAAAAAAGGAAAAATATGCATGGTGCGGAATCTGTCGCTAAATTCTGTGGACAGACTCTTACATTCTGCTAAAATCCGCATTTTTACTGTGCTATGCTTGGACAGAAGGAGTGATATGAGATGATAGAAGTCATTTATAAGGAGGACACAACAGAACAGGAAGCCGCACAGGAATCGTTTTCCATGCCTAGAAATGTAAGGCAGATCGGGCTGGCGAACGGAGATTACAGGATTTATATAGAAGATTATGTATACACATTTCTCTGCAGCCTGGCAGAAGATGAAAAGCCGGAAGGCCAGGGAAGTGTGGCGGTACTTACAGGTGAAATTCAATGGACTGCAGATATGACCTGTATTTTTATAAAAGGTGCCATTGCAGCAGACGGCATGGAGGCTGCGGCAGAACATATTGACTTTTCGGAAAAACTCTGGCAGAAACTGCAGGAGGATAAGGATCAGTATTTTCCGGAGCAGGAGATCGTGGGATGGTTTTTTGCACAGCCTCAGATAGCAATGGAGATCACGGAGCTTTTTGTGAAAGTACATCTCAGACATTTCGGAGGGGAAAAGATCCTGATGCTGATGGATCCTGGAGAACGGGAGGATGCCTTTTTCCGTTATGATGGCGGCATGATGGCAAAACTGAGCGGGTATTATATTTATTATGAGAAAAATTCTCAGATGCAGACGTATATGATTGAACGCAGCCAGAAAGAGGGCGGAAAAGCATCCGAGAAAGTGGAGGACAGGGCTGTCAGAAATTTCAGAAAGATCATAGATAGTAAAAATCCGGAGGAACAGGGAGAAGAGAAAACTTCTGTTTTTTCTTATGCGGCTACGGTGTGTCTGGCATTGGCAGTTCTTGTGGCTGGAGTGGGCTTTTATCGGAATCAGCAGGAAAAAACAGAGGTTCCGGAAGATTATCGCGCTGCTTCTGCTTCGGTGGTGCAGATGACACCTGCAGTAACAGAACCGGTGCGGAGTGTATCGGTTTCGCCAAAGGCGGTGCAGACGCAGAAACCGGTGCAAACACAAAAACCGGTACAGACGCAGGAAGCTGTGCGGGGAACTCCGGTCCCGACGGAAACCATGCAGAAAAGAGAAAAAATCTCAATAACACCGGAACCTCGAAGTTCAAAAAAACAGTCTGTTTCAGAAGCAACGCAAAAAAAGGATAATAAAACAGAAGAGAAAAAAACAGAAGAGACTTCAGTGGCTGCAGGAAATCCTGGAGAAACTTATGTGATCCGCCCGGGAGACACCTTGTATCAGATCAGTCTCAACCGCTATGGTACTGTAGCGGCGATGGAGCAGATCTGTGCATTAAACGGAATTTCTGCCAATGAGATCATTTATCCCGGGCAGGTAATTGTACTACCCTGATGGAGTGTGCTATAATAACTGGAAAACCAATTACAAAATAAAATACTTAAGGTAAGGGATACGGTTGTGAATATCATAAAAAAAATACAGAAAAAACAAAAGCGCAAAAAGCTGATGAGGCAAAAAGCCAGGCTTGCACAGGAACAGGCTGCGCAGGAAGGCTCTCACTACGGGAGAACTTCTCATCGCCGAAGAATTTCAAGAAAGGGAAAAAAGGTGATCACAGCGACAGTGATCGCTGCTGCAGTCTGCCTGGTTTTTCTCTATGCAGAAAAAAGAAGCTATCACAGCTATAAAGTATTAAATACAAGCGAACAGGAAGATGTTGTTTCCACACAGTATGTGGACATGGATGGAGATATCCTGAGATACAGTCCTGATGGAGTATCTGTTGTGGACAACAGCATGAATACCATCTGGAACGAAACCTATACAATGCAGAATCCTATTGCAGATGTGAATGGAAGCAGGGCGGTTGTTGCAGACAGCGAGGGAACATCGCTTTATATCTGCGACAAAAAAGGTGTGACCGGAACTGTAACAACGTCTTATTCTATTGTAAAAGTGCGGATCGCATCGAATGGAATGGTTGCAGTGATCCTGGACAATGATGATAATACCTGGATCAATTTTTATAATCCGGATGGCAGTCTGGTCGCGGAAAACCTAACTAAGATCGATGATCCGGGATATCCCATGGATGTAGCAGTGTCTGATAACGGAGTGATGATGGTAACATTCCAGTATGTTGATGGAAGCAAGACTACCAGCTATGTGGCATTTTATAATTATGGGGATGTAGGGCAGAATGAGGATGATCGGATCGTAAGTGGTTATACCTATGAGAATGTAGTGATCCCGCAGGTGGAATGTATCAGTGACAGTAAGTATATTGCTTTGCGAGATGACGGATTTTCTACTTACCAGGGAAATCAGATCCCCAAAGAAAGCAAAACAGTCAATGTAAAACAGGAGATCGTAAGTACATTTTTCAGTGATGACAGGATTGGCCTGGTATTTAAAAATAATAATAAAGATGATCTGTATACAATGGAAGTCTATAATATGAGCGGACAGCTGAAATTCCGTAAAAATTTCAATATTCCATATACGACTATAAAAATGAGCGAAGATAATATCATTATGTATAACAGCTCGCAGATCTGCGTGATGAACAGCCGTGGTGTACAGAAATATGCCGGAAATGTAGATGGAACGATCCGGGATTTCTTTAAGATCGGATGGAATAAATATCTTATGGTACTGGATACAGGTGTCAGCACCATAAAATTCAGTTAAGGGGGCAGATATGAACTGGACATGGCTTGGACTGGCTGTGCTGGTCCTGCTTGCCTTTTCCATGGTGGATGGATACAGGCATGGCTTTGTGAAAGAAGTAGTATCTGCATTGCTGGTTCTGATCTCCGTTGCTTTGGTATGGCTGATCAATCCTTATGTGAATCAGTTCATACGTGAGAATACGTCTGTTTATGAAAAAATCCAGACTGCCAGCGGATCATTTGTGGATTCTCTGGCAGATGGGAAAGAAACCATGGATGAGGCGGAACAGAAGGCGTTGATCAGCAGCATGGATATTCCGGATCTCCTCCAGAAGGGAATAACAGAAAATAATACGGTATTGGTGTATCAATATTTGGCGGTTAATACATTTGCAGGGTATATTTCCGGATATCTGGCCAATGTAGCAGTGAACTGCCTTTCTTTTTTGGTATCATACATACTTTCCTCAATCCTGATCCATGTGCTGGCGTATGCCATGGATCTCCTGGCAAGACTGCCGGTCATTCGCGGGATCAACAAAATAGCCGGCGCCGTAGTAGGAGGCATGAAGTGTATTGTTTTTGTATGGGTCGGAATGCTGGTACTTACGATTTTATGCAACACGGAAATAGGGCAAAAAGGCCTGGGACTGATCCGGGGCGATACAGTACTGGATTTTCTTTATGATAAAAATATTTTTATCCGTATTTTTACAGGAATATTTTATGGTGGATAAAAGAAACCGCATTTTGCAGACGGAAAAGCACCAGGATACAGGTGGTGACATGTCTGTGAAATGCGGTTTTTGGCGCAAAAATACGTTTTTTAGAAAAAAATGAAATTTATGTAAAAAATATGTTGACAGGTAATGGAAAAAATGCTATTCTATCAGAGTTGTTAGGAACGAATTGTTTTTAAGAAACAGATAAATACATCTGCTTTCAGAAAAATAAAAAAGTAGTTGACAAAAGACAGAAGATATGATAAAGTATCCAAGTCGTCAACGAAGCGACAACAAAATCTTAACTCAAAAATGTTTGAAAAAAACTTAAAAAAGTGCTTGACAAACAAAAAGAGATGAGATAAAATAAACGAGCTGTCTGAGAGACAGACAACACAAACCTTGATAACTAAACAGTGAAACACATACGATTCTCGAAAATTTCTTTACATTTAAAGAACGGTTTAAACAAACCAAAAGCAGTAAAAACGAGAGATAGCCAAACGGTTGTCTT
>NZ_QJHD01000071.1:0-665 GCF_003184505.1 Blautia sp. BCRC 81119
CACCTCCTGTTAATGAGCGCCAAAGATACGCTGGGCAATGCTCCCGGTCTTAAAGAGCATGAAGCAAAGCAGAACCGTGTAGCCCACAGTTCCCCAAATCGCCCCAATGGGATCGCCGCCTGTTGCGATGCCTTGAATGAGCACTGCGTAAATTGCAACACATACAAGGATCAGCAGCCCTTGAAAGCCCACGGCAAACAGGGACTTGATGTAGTTCTGCCCGGTGCCGCCAAGCTCCCGGTTGGAAAGCGTAGCAACGGGGATGGGGGCCAGACTGGTCAGCAGATAGATTTCCAGCATCCTGCCATACACCAAGACGAAAATGATAATTCCCATCGCCTTCATTGTGAAGCCAATGAGCGCAGACTGCAGCCACAGCCCCAAAAGCGGCCCCAAGTCCATCGCCTCCAGCGAGGTTTCCAGTTCGGCAAGCATATCCGCCGAAACATCGGTAGAGCCTTGAATGAGCCCGCCTGCCTGCGCGATGACGCTCTGCGAGACATCGAACACGGCCATGACGATATTGAATGTGTTTGACAGGATCAGGATTGCACAGGCTGTTTTGAACATCCATTTATAGAGGTTCGCAACGTCAACCTCGTGCATATTGTTCTTTTCCAAAAGCATCTGTATGAGCTCATAAGTGGCAACAAAGGTCAGCACCA
>NZ_QJHD01000072.1:0-621 GCF_003184505.1 Blautia sp. BCRC 81119
CCGTCTATTGTAAAAACCCGCGTGAAAGCGAACAACTATAAGCAGACTACTGTTACTTGGACAAAATCCATCAATGCTACGAACTACCTGGTTTACTACCGCTCTGCTGACACCACAAAGTGGACCAGGATTGCAAACGTCAGTTCAAAGACCCTGAAATACGTTCACAAGTCCAGCCGCAAGTACCCGGTTGAAGCCGGAAGAACTTACTACTATATGGTAAGGGGCTATAATAAGACGTTTAAAACTTATGGCGGGTATAACAAAGCAGGAATGCGGGTTGCCATCCCGAAGAAGCCGGCTGCAACGCCAACTGCCACTCCGACAGCAACACCACATCCTACACAGAAACCGAGGCCGACGGCAACACCAAAGCCGACAGCAACACCAAAACCAACGGCTACTCCGAAACCCACACAGAAGCCAAAGCCTACCGCGACACCAACCCCAGACCCGGACAGCCCGTCTGAAGTAAGAAAGCAGATTCAGGAGGTCATCAAGTATACAAACCAGGTAAGAATAAAACATGGCTCAGCACCGGTTGTAGAAAATGAGGCGCTTGACAGAGGCGCTGCGGTGAGGGCGAAGGAGATTTATACGAAGTTTAGTCATGAAAGGCCA
>NZ_QJHD01000073.1:0-579 GCF_003184505.1 Blautia sp. BCRC 81119
AAAGTCATTTAAAGGCTATACGTCCAGAATTTTAAGACAGGAATTTCCCTATCTTAAAACGAAAATGCCGACTCTCTGGACAAACAGCTATTTTGTATCGACGGTGGGCGGTGCTCCGCTGGAAACAGTAAAACAGTATATTGAAAACCAGAAAACATCGCAGAGACAAAAGGATAAGATGGGATAATGCAAAAAGGAATTAAATTCAGGATCTACCCGAACAGAGAACAGAAAAACTTCATCCATCAGACCCTGGGATGCTGCCGGTTCATCTACAACCGGGGACTTGCCATGCGTAAGGAAGGCTATGAAAATGGGGAAAAGATCGGCTATTCCCAGACTTCCGCCATGCTGACTGAACTGAAAAAGCAAGAGGAGTTTGCCTTTCTGAAAGCAGCAGATTCCATTGCATTACAGCAGTCTTTGCGGGATCTGGACAGGGGATTTGTGAATTTCTTTCAGAAACGGGCTTCCTATCCAACCTTCAAAAGTAAACATAACCGGTTCCAGTCATACAGAACGGTAAATCAAAAAGATAATATTCGTATTGTGGGAAGATATATCAAACTTCCGAAACTT
>NZ_QJHD01000074.1:0-572 GCF_003184505.1 Blautia sp. BCRC 81119
GGAGAAATGGAGGCTTATATGGCATTTTTCTCATCTGCAATCGACACTTTACAGACCCTCGTTATTGCTCTCGGTGCTGGCCTTGGCGTGTGGGGCGTGGTTAATCTGCTGGAGGGCTACGGCTCGGATAACCCGGGCTCCAAGTCCCAGGGCATGAAGCAGCTCATGGCGGGCGGCGGCATCATCGTCATTGGCACCACACTGATCCCTCTGCTGTCTGGCCTGTTTTAAGGTAGGCGCTTATGGATTTTCTCACCGACTGGCTCACAAACTGGCTCAAAGAGCTTCTGATTGGCGGGATCATGGGGAACCTCGAAGGTCTTTTTGATACTGTCAATACCCAAGTCGGAGAGATTGCGGCACAGGTAGGGACTACCCCGGCGGCGTGGCACGCCGGGGTTTTCTCCCTGATCCGACAGCTTTCCGAAACGGTGATCCTGCCGATTGCCGGAATGGTGCTGACCTTTGTTGCCACTTATGAGCTCATACAGATGCTTTTGGAAAAGAACAATATGCACGAGGTTGACGTTGCGAACCTCTATAAATGGATGTTCAAAACAGCCTGTGCAATC
>NZ_QJHD01000075.1:0-542 GCF_003184505.1 Blautia sp. BCRC 81119
TTAACATAGAGTCAGAGTTGGAGGCGCTCCCTCCTGATCAGAAGAAAAAAGAACGTCTTATCCGCGAGAAACCGCTTCTCGAGGCTTTTTGGTCATGGGCAGAAAAAAGTGCCATCGGAGAGCTGCCGAAATCCAAACTTTCAAAAGCTTTTCATTACGCCTTAAATAACCGTGAAGGTTTTTGGAATTATCTGGAAGACGGGAATTGTTCCATCAGTAATTCGCTTGCGGAAAACTGTATCCGTCCCTTTGTGATCGGCAGAAAGAACTGGCTGTTCTCCGGCAGTCCGAAAGGGGCGGAAGCCAGTGCAGGAATCTATACACTGGTAGAGACAGCGAAAGCGAATGGGCTTGCCCCGATGAAATATATAAAATATATCCTGTCCGACATGCCGAGGAGTGCTTTTCTTGAACATCCTGAATATCTGGATGATTATCTGCCTTGGAATCCTCTTGTAAAAGAATTCTGTCGATAACCGTTGACCTTTTAGTATAAAAGGCTGACGGTTATTTTTCTATACACTGTTTTATTTGACGCTTAC
>NZ_QJHD01000076.1:0-542 GCF_003184505.1 Blautia sp. BCRC 81119
ACCCATTCCTCGCGTGGAACAGCTTCAATCTGGTGTACCTTGTAGCTTTTCACCCGGCTTCGGCCTTGGGCTAAATCCCCGGTGTAGGTCGGATTGGTAAGAATGGAGTGGATCATGCGGACTCCCCACATAGGATCGTCATACCCTCTTGTCGAAACAGGCAAGCCCTTTTGTACCTTGTAAGCCGAGGGGCTCGGTACGCCGTGTTCGTTCAGGTACAGCGCGATAGCACGTTTTGATGACCCTTGAATAAGCATTGTGAAAATGAGTTTGACATTTTCAGCAGCATCGGGATCAACAATCAGCCTGTGCTTGTCCTTTGGGTGCTTTACATAGCCGTAAGGAGCAAATGCTCCGATATACTGGCCGTTGCGCCGTTTGTAATCAAATACCTGCCGGATCTTTTTGGAAGTCTGATAGCAGTAATTATCGTTCATCACGTTTGTAATGGGAACGATGATATTTGAAACGCTGTCGGGGTTCTTGTAGCTGTCCACATTCTCAGCAAGGCTGATAAAGCGAACACCCATTTGAACAAACAG
>NZ_QJHD01000007.1:0-145317 GCF_003184505.1 Blautia sp. BCRC 81119
GCCTATGGAGAGTACAAGAACTTGTGAGTAGATAGATATTTATATCATCAAAAGCATACTCGTTGAAGTAGGAATGAAACATAGAAGTTTATAACTTTTTATAAGTTTTCAGTAACGGAGCATTCATATGAAATACGACTTCACTTCCATCATTGACCGGCATGGCAGAGATTCCATTGCAGTAGACGGCCTGAAGGGCGATGGTTTCTCTCCTGCCCCGCCGAAGGAGGGCTTCGATGCCATCCCGATGTGGGTAGCAGACATGAACTTTCCTACTGTACCTACCATACAGCAGGCGATCATCGAACGGGCCAGTCACCCGGCCTTCGGTTACTTCGAAGCCCCGCCGGAATATTATAAAGCCATCATCCGCTGGCAGGAAACACGCCACGGTGTCACCGGTCTGAAGCCCAGGCACATTGGCTATGAAAATGGCGTTCTGGGCGGAGTTATCAGTGCACTGAACTGCATCTGCTCCCGCGGTGATAACGTCCTGGTCCACAGCCCGACATACATAGGCTTCACCTCAAGCCTGAAAAACAACGGCTACGAGGCCGTACATTCTCCGCTGGTAAGGGATGAAAACGGCATATGGAGAATGGATTATGCAGACATGGAAAAACAACTCCGTGAAAAGAAGATCCACGCTGCCATTCTCTGCAATCCACACAATCCCTGCGGACGCGTGTGGGAACGCCGGGAGCTGGAAAAAGCCATGGAGCTGTACCGAAAATATGATGTCTACGTCATCTCAGACGAGATCTGGTCTGACCTCATCCTGAATGGCCATAAGCATATCCCCAGCCAGTCCGTCAGCGAAGATGCCCGCCAGCGTACAGCGGCCTTCTACGCTCCATCCAAAACCTTTAATCTGGCAGGACTTGTTGGCAGCTATCACATTGTATACAACAGCTGGTGGCGGGATCGTATTTTGAAGGAGTCCAGTCTGAGCCATTATAATATGATGAATGTTCTGTCCATGCACGCTCTGCTTGGCGCTTATCAGCCTGAAGGCTATGAATGGACCGATGAACTATGCGAAGTACTAAGCGGAAATGTAAGCTTTGCCTGTGATTACATTGACCGGCACTTTAAGGGTGTCAACGTTTCCAGGCCGGAAGGCACCTATATGCTCTTTGTCGACTGCACCGACTGGTGTGCTGCCCATGGCAAAACAATCGAAGATGTGGAAAAAGCCTGCTGGGATGTCGGCGTTGCCGTCCAGGACGGCAGGATGTTTTTCGGTCCCTGCCACCTGAGAATGAATCTGGCCTCACCCCGTTCCCGCATAGAAGAAGCCTTCCGTCGAATGGATCGGTACGTCTTCAACAGGTAAAAATCTACTCTGCCATTCATTACAATCTATGCTATAATAGAGCTCATAACATCAGCGTTCCATCCTGTCACTTTCCGGAACGCTGTAAACAGGAGGAAATCAATATGGATATTAAAGAGGAAATCCACGCATTATCAGAAGAAATGCTCACAAATCTTGGCAGACTGGTTGCCATTGACTCCCAGCTCGGTACCCCTTCCGAGGGAAAACCATTTGGTGAGGGTCCTGCAAAAGCCCTGAAAGAGGGACTGAAGATTGCCGAAGAACTTGGCTTTGAAACCGTAAACCTGGATAACTACTGCGGTTATGCCGAAATGGGTGAGGGCGATGAGATCGTCGGCATCGCCGGTCATCTGGATATCGTTCCTGTAGGCGGAGACTGGACCTACGATCCGTTCCGCCTTACCCGTGAAGACGATCATGTATACGGCCGCGGGACCACTGATGACAAAGGCCCTATCCTGGAAGCGCTCTATGCCATGAAGCTTCTCCGCGACCACGGCGTGAAGCTGAACAAAAGAGTCCGCCTGATCATGGGCTGCAACGAGGAAACAGGTTCCAAATGTATGGATCACTACAATCAGGTAGCAGAAGAACTTTCCTGCGGTTTCACACCGGATGCCAGCTTCCCATGTATCCACGGTGAAAAAGGTCAGCTTGCCATGATCGCCTGCTCAAAAAACACCCGGATCATCTCCATGAACGGCGGTTTTGTATCCAATGCAATGTGTGACACCTGTACAACCGTTGTTCCCGATGAGGACGGTCTGAAGGAAAAGCTGGAATCCGCACTTTCCCGGACGAAGCTCCAGGAATATAAGGTAACCGAAGAAAATGGTGAGCTCACCATCTACGCCAAAGGTATTCCGGCTCATGCCAGCACTCCCCATCTCGGTGTCAATGCTGCAGGAGTAACCTTTGAATGTCTGGCAAAAGCAGGCTTTGAAGATGACTTTGTGGAATTCTATAACTCCCATATCGGCACTGCATGTGACGGCTCCGGCATTGGTCTGAAATTTGCAGATGAATACGGCGATCTGACGTTATGCAACGGAATCGTAAAAACAGAAAACGGTGTCATTTCCTGTACCATCGATATCCGTGTTCCGGTAACTCTTAATGAGACCGATATCCGCAAAATGTGCCAGGACAGACTGGAAGATAAAAACGGTCGTATTGAGATCATAAAGGTTGTTGCCCCGTTATTCTTCCCAAGAGAATCTCCGCTGGTAAATGCTCTTTACAAAGCGTACACAGATGTGACTGGCGATACCGAACACAAACCAATGGTCATCGGAGGCGGCACTTACGCAAAATCCCTCAAAAACATCATAGCCTTCGGACCTGAAAAAGAGGGAATTGACTACCGCATCCACGGAGCCGATGAATTTATCCTGGTCTCCGGCATGGAAGAAGCAGTCCTGATCTATATGGAAGCGATCAAAAATATGCTTGCGATCTGAAATCAGGAGGATAAGAAATCATGAGTACAAAAGCTGAACACGCTACAAAATTACACGAGAATGGCTGTAACTGTGCACAGGCAGTTGCCTGTTCTTTCTGCCAGGAATTTGGCATCGATGAAAACGAGATGTTCCGTATTGCCGAGGGCTTCGGCCTTGGAATGGGTGTTATGGAAATGTGCGGTGCTCTTTCCGGTATGGCTATGATCATCGGACTTTCCAACAGCCGCGGAAACACTGAAGAAGGTTCCGGCTCCAAAGGTGACACTTACAAAAAGCTCCGCACCTATATCCAGAAATTCAAAGAAAAAAACGGTTCCTGTATCTGCCGTGAATTAAAAGGTGTGGAGACAGGCAAGGTTCTCTGCAGCTGCCCACAGTGTATCACGGATGCGGTTGCTCTTACAGAAGAATATCTTGCAGAAAATAGATAAACTCATAAAATAAAACAGCAGAATTGTATATTCCCTGTAATCCCGGGACATACAGCTCTGCTGTTTTCTGTTTCTATTCGCTTTTCACTGTCAGATCCTTCACCCATCTGTATTTCTTATAATTCAGGTACACAGCCGGGATCTTTACAACTTCATTCAGACTGATGAGCTTTCTGGCAAAAATGCCGGCGCTCTTTTATTTTCCATTTATTTTTGCCCACGCCTCTTCGTCAAACTTACGGTCTTTCACGCTTTTCTATTTCATCTCGATCTTAAACAGTCTGGCCGCTTTTTCCTGTGGCATCTTCACTACAAGATTTCCATTTTCGATCTTATATCCGCACATCTCTTCCTTCGGATAGATCACGGATACTCTGCGGACCTGCTCTGCATTTTCCAGCGGGATCACTGCTTCTGTTGTTCTCGGTGTCCATACCGAAAGATAGGTATTCTTCTCTGCTTTCACTCCGTAAGCAAGAACTTCAGATTTCAGAGTTCCAAAACCAAGCGGGAAGAACGGCACGCCGTCACGGACTTCCTCACGGATCTCCTTATACAGGGAGATTCCCTCCTTCATACGGTTCATGGAATTTTCGCCCAGCTTCCATACCATACCGCTGATATATGGGCGGAGAAGCATACCATTTACTACATTGTAGATCACATGCTCTTCTTCATCCTCATACGGATATACCCACATACCACCCTGCTCCGGAGTTACCGCACTGGCTACATTGGCAGCGATATTGGCATTGTAGAGATAATCTGTCTGATCACTGGTAGACTGCAGGCTTAAGATCTTCAGCATACCATAATCCATACGCTGTCCGCCGGAACCGCAGTTCTCCACAACAAGCTCCGGATGATCCCGGAAGATTTCCTCATACCACTGGTGAAGACATTCATAATGCTCACGGATGGCATCTGCACAGCTGTCACTGTTCAGATCACTTCCATATCCCATGGTTACGTTATAGTCCACTTTAAAGTACTCTACACCGTAATCATTGATCAATCTGTCTACTACATCACGGCAATATTTCCGTACCTCCGGATTGCGGAAATCCAGCATATAGCGTTTATTGTCAATGTGGCGTTTTCCATGACGGCAGACAAACCAGTCATCCGGAAGCTTGTTTGCCAGCTCGCAGGCAACTCCCATAACCTCGATTTCCAGCCAGAGTCCCATTTTCAGGCCTTTACTGTGTGCATAATCGCAGACTTCTTGCAGACCATTGGGGAATCTTCCGGATGCTTCTTTCCATTCCCCGACACGGTCCCACCAGAATCCGTCGTCATACCAGCCTGCATCCAGGCAGTAATATTCGCATCCGAGCTCTGCTGCCTTGTCAATGATGGAAAGCTCCCGCTCCGTTGTAGGGTCTCCCATCAGGCAATTCATGTAATCATTAAATACCACGTTCAGCTTCTCATCGTCCGTATTCGGTCTGCGTACTTTTCTCCGATATCTGGTCAGTGCCGCTGCTGCCGGATTCAGGCCACCTTTTACAACCGCTGCCCCTGCCGGAACGGTTGTAAAGCTTTCTCCCGGTTTCAGATTCTTATACCAGCCATGCTCCTGCTCTGTGGCGCCGCTTAAGGCAAGATACAGATTTCCGCCCTGTGCAGAGCCATATTCTGCCAGCCACTGTCCGGAGCTTTCAATCTGGAAAATATACGTCTCCCCTGTTTCTCTGTCCTCGGCAATTCCCATGGGAAGATACTCACAGGTAGACCAGGTGCCCTTTCCACTGTAACAATAACGGTTCAGGCCATATCCCTGATGATTGAAGCCATCTACGACCATTCCGTTTAAATTCAGCGTTTCTGCATCATATTTCTGCCACTGTGCCTCACAGCACCAGCTGTTAAACGGCACATAGATATCTGTTTTTTTATAATAAGGCTTCTCGCCGCCTCTGGAAATTCCCTGATACATAAAAGAAGAAACATAGGTCAGCCCCTGATCCTCGCTTCCCTCGTTGATGATCTCTGTCCAAGTCTGTACTGCCGGCACTCCATCAAACAGGCGCATATGATATACTGCCTTCAGCTTTTCCGGGGAAATCATTACGATCTCTAGCTCTTTTCCGCCGGCCTGTGCCTTCAGCTCATGGTTCTCATAAACAAAATCCACAGAGGACTGATTGATGTTGTTTTTGTAGGCATGCATGTTTAAGCTTCCTGTGCCGCTTCTGTGGATCTCAACAGCCGGATAACAGATATCATCCTTCGGCTCCATGACTGCTTTTTTTACTTCCTGTGAAGAAAAATCTGCCAGCTCTACCACGCCGTTTTCCCGGATACGAAACTGGATATCCAGGCCATTCTCATGTAATTCGATCATTTTCATGTTTTCATTTTTATAGCTCATAGAAAATACCCTCCGTTTTTCTGATTCTGATCACAGTATAATATCTGTTTTTTTATAAGGTGACAGGTATCATCCCCTGAATGTAAAAATGCAATATATTGTCGTATTTATTTTTGCGTGATATACTGTTTGCTGACAGTAAAGAGTACAGTCAGTCAGACATGTAGGGCGATTTAATCGAATATCTGCATCTGTCCGACTCGCAATTTACAGCTGAAATATTTACATTCCGCTTCGCAGCATACTCAGGAGGTTTTTTCATGCCAGATATTTTCCAGGACTCTTCCCGATATTTCCATATTTCTGCTTTTTATGCTCTCTCCCTGCCTTATTATCATATGGAGCATCACACACATTCCAGCTATGAGATCATGTATATCACCTCCGGTTCCTGCCGGGTTTTCTGCCTGGATGGCACACAGGACACGGAATTCCCACTGAAATCCGGGCAATTTATCTTTATCCGGCCGGATGTACCTCACAGGCTGGAGATTCCGGATGGTTTTCCCTGCTCGATCCTGAATCTGGAATTTTCCCTTACTCCCGAAAAAAGTCCGGTTGCTCTGGAGCTTCTCCTGAAAAAGGATCCCGGATTTTCCCAGTTCTGGAATTTTATGGAAGCCTCCCAGGGCTTCTGCTCCGGCGCGGATTCCCGCAGCTTCGGATACAGCCTGAAGGATCTGCTCACCTTTTTACAACAAAATTCCGGTCAGATACAAAAGGAAGAATTTCTCTTCTTTCTTCTTTTCAACCGTATGCTTACAGAGCTTGCATTCTGCGCCCGCTCCAGCCGGAGCACCCAGAGAATCGTCTATCTGAAAAAAGCGCTCCGCTATATTGACGAGCATTATCTGGAAGACATTGATATTCCTGCCATCTCCGCATATGCAGGGATCAACAAATCCTACCTGCAGGCGCTCTTTACAGAAAAAAACGGCTGCACCATCAATACCTATATCAACCGCAAGCGTATGGAACAGGCCGCCTTTCTTCTGTGCAACAGTACTCTGCACATTACGGATATTGCCTTTTCTTCCGGATACAACAGCCGGCAGCATTTTGCACATACCTTCGAAAAATTTTATCATATGAGCCCCTCCAGGTACCGAAGCCTTCATACCCGGCCTCTCCGTTCGGATACCCAAAAGAAACGCTATCATATGACTGACGGACTGACGTTGGAAAGCGAACCCTTTCCTCAGGAATAAAACTTACTTCATACACCTTCAGGCTGATACCTGTAATCCACGTCTGAGCAGCCTAAAAAAACGGCCAGGTACGAAGCTCTTATCTCTTCGATAACCTGGCCGGCTTTTTATATTTATTGTCAAGCGGATATTCGCAATCCTGCAGGGGACTTACTTGATTCGGTTAAAAATTTTCTATGGAAGCAGATTCTGCATACTCTTCAGGCTGATCGCCAGTGTGGAGGTATTATGCAGAAGTGCGGATGAAGTCGGCTGCAGGATACCTGCAACGCCACAGGCGATAAGACCTGCGTTAAAGGTAATAATAAAACGGTAATTGCGTCTGATACGCTTCATCAGTGCATTGCTGATCTCTTTCAGAACAACAAGCTCCTGAAGATCATCTGCACCTACAGTAATATCTGCGATCTCCCGGGCAATTTCAGCACCATCACTGATGGCGATACCGACATTGGCTGCGGAAAGTGCCGGAGAATCATTGATTCCGTCACCTACCATGATAACCTTTCTTCCGGCTGCCTTTTCTTTTTCGATGAAGTTGGCCTTATCCTCCGGAAGTACCTCGGAATAATATTCGTCCACTCCCACACGTCTGGCAATGGCTGCTGCTGTACGCTCACTGTCCCCTGTCATCATAACGATCTTGGAAATCCCTGCCCCGCGCAGTGCTTCTACAGCAACTTTCGCCTCCTCACGAAGGGGATCTTCAATACAGATCACGGCCGCAAGGCGTCCGTCAATGGCAAGATACAGGTGGGAATACTCTTCCGGAATATTGTCGAATTTCTCCTTGCCATCCTCCGGGATCAGACATTTCTCATCTTCAAATACAAAGTGATAGCTTCCGATCACGGCCTTATGGTCTTCGATCGTAGTGGAAATTCCATGCGCTACTACATATTCAACCTTTGAATGCATCTCCTCATGGGCCAGATGCTTCTTCCTGGCAGCACTGACAACAGCCTTGGCCATGGAGTGTGGGAAATGCTCTTCCATACATGCGGCGATACGCAGCATCTCCTCCGGATCATTGTTGTCAAAAGGAACCACATCCACAACGGTTGGCTTCGCCTTTGTCAGAGTTCCTGTCTTATCAAATACGATGGTATCTGCCTCAGCCATTGCTTCCAGATATTTACCGCCCTTAACTGTAGCCTTATGTGTACCGGCCTCACGGATCGCAGACAATACAGAGATCGGCATTGCAAGCTTAAGCGCGCAGGAGAAATCCACCATCAGGATCGCAAGGGCCTTGGTGGCATTTCTGGTAAGGAGATATGTAAGTGCTGTTCCTCCAAGAGTATAGGGAACCAGCTTATCTGCCAGATGCTCTGCCTTTCCCTCCAAAGAAGATTTCAGCTTCTCAGACTCCTCGATCATGGTAACGATCTTGTCATAGCGGCTGGAACCACCTACCGTCTTTACGCAGATGGTGATCTCACCTTCCTCCACAACAGTGCCTGCATAGGCAACGCTGCCCTCTTTCTTGCATACAGGTACAGACTCTCCGGTAAGAGAAGCCTGGTTGACCATAGCCTCTCCATCTGTAACACTTCCGTCAAAAGGAATTACGGTACCCATACGTACAACAACATCATCTCCCGGCTGGACCTCTCCGGACTCTACCAAGATCTCCTGATCCTCTTTCTTCAGCCATACCCTGCCAACATTCAGGGACATGGTTCTTGCAAGATCACCTACGGATTTCTTGTGCGTCCACTCTTCCAGGATTTCTCCGATCCCAAGCAGGAACATGATGGAGCCTGCAGTACCAAAGTCCTGACGTAATACAGACACTCCAATTGCAGTGGCATCCAAGACCGGCACCTCGATCTTACGGTGAAGAAGTGTATCGATTCCCTTCCAGATATATTTCAGGGAAGTAGCTGTTGTATAAATGGCATTCAGCGGATATGGCAGAAAAAGCCTTCTTCCGTAATGGCAGATCACCTTGGAGATCAGCTTCTCCTGATATTCTGCATTCAGTGCTCTCCCTGAGCTCTGCAGCACCTGTGAAGGAACCTCTACATCCTGATAATGAAATTCGCTGATACCACGGATAACCGCAGCTCTGCTGCCCCGATAATTTACAACTGCGTCACAGGTTCTCTCATATACCTTGGCAGAAACCACTCCATCAAGATTCTCGAGATAATACAACAGCGTATCTGCCTGCCCGTAGCTCATCCTCTTCTGAGCAAGATGGATACGAAGCCGGCCTCTTGTCTCATGTTTGATATAAAATTTCACGGAAAATCGCCTCTTTACTCAGCTGTCTCTTCTGCTGCTTCTTCTGTCTCTTCTGCTGTTTCTTTGAATGCATCCTCATCTGCAGTTTCCTCTGCTTCTGTCTCAACATCCTCTACAGCCTCTTCAGCTGCTGCTCTTTCCTCATTGATCTCCTTAGCTTCAGCATAAATATCTTCAGCATTCTCCTGAAGATTCGTAGCTGTTTTCATGATGCAGTCCTTAGCTCTTAAAACGGCTGCTGTGCATCCTGTGTAAAGCTTCTTCGCATCCTTGCTTGTGAGGATCTTGATTCCTGCTGTGCCGAAAAGAACGCCTGCTGCAAAAAGTCCTGATTTTTTGAATTTAAAGTCTGCCATAATAATTTCCTCCTGATATATGATTTTTATTTTTTTCTGATTCCCGGTGAGGATTTTTCATGTCCGTCCCGATATTTTCATTATTATAAAATGTCTGTAAAAAAAAGTCCAGTGTTTTTTGTGTGAATTCAACACAATTCATTAAATTTTCAGTTATTTTTGCCTAACAGTTAATTTTTACTAATAGTTTAATCTATCTAATTCTTAGTCTGTACAAACCTCTTCTTTCCTATTATATTGTGCCATAGCTTTTCCATACTCACCCGACCTCATGAACAGGCAGCAGCGCCAGGGTACGGATATTCTGTTCACTGATCTCCCCGCAGGCCCGAAGTCCTGCAAGGATCACTTCATTAAGCTTCTGTCCGGACAGATGGCATATCGTATCATCATCCAGTTCTACTGTGCAGACGCCTTTTGTGCTGCATGCCACGCGATACATATTCTTTCGGCTGATAGCACCGATGGATTCCAGCGTATTGACCATACGGTATACTGTAGCTACACCGATCTTCGGATCCAGTGCGGAAGCCCTGTAATAGATTTCCTTACAACAGGAGCACTCTCCCTCCAGGATAATGTCCAGAAGAATCTTTCTCTGTCTGGTGATGCGGAGCCCCTTCTCCTTCAGTTTCTCTATAATAAGATCCCTCTGCATCTCTGTATGTCGGTAGCATCCTGTTTTTTTCTCTTCTGTTTCGGCTTCTGCAATATGCATTCTGATCCCTCCTTTATTGAGAAAACTTTTCTTTTATCTAATAAGTTAGTATACTCCAACTTAGGTTAGTTGTAAATAACTCCTTTGAACTTTTTTACATATTGAGGATTCTGCCTGAATACCATATAATGTTTCGTGAACCTGTACATAGGAAACCGTCGTTTTGACAAAATGACGAAAAATCCCCTTTCGTTTTTTCGTCAGAATGACAAGAAACTGCCGGAAACTTTGTAAGATTCAGCTCTAGCCCTTTTCTCTCATTTTCGATATACTGTTAACCAGCAAAGGAAATTACGTAAAACAATATATTAATTTTGGAGGGAAACAACAATGGCAAGTTTATCATTATCTCACATTAATAAAACTTATCCGAACGGCTTCCAGGCAGTTAAAGATTTCAACCTGGAGATCGAAGACAAAGAATTCATCATCTTCGTAGGACCATCCGGATGTGGAAAATCTACAACACTTCGTATGATCGCAGGTCTTGAGGAGATCAGCGGTGGTACACTTAAGATCGGTGACAAAGTCATGAACGATGTTGAGCCTAAGGACCGTGATATCGCAATGGTATTCCAGAACTACGCTCTGTATCCTCATATGACAGTTTATGATAACATGGCATTCGGACTTAAACTTCGTAAAGTTCCGAAGGACCAGATCGACAAGGCTGTTCGTGAAGCAGCAAGAATCCTTGACCTTGACAAGCTTCTTGATCGTAAACCGAAGGCTCTTTCCGGTGGTCAGAGACAGCGAGTTGCAATGGGACGTGCTATCGTTCGTAATCCTAAGGTATTCCTTATGGATGAGCCTCTTTCCAACCTGGATGCTAAGCTTCGTGTACAGATGCGTATCGAGATCTCCAAGATCCATCAGAGACTTGGCGCTACTATCATCTATGTAACACATGACCAGACAGAGGCTATGACACTTGGTACCAGAATCGTTGTTATGAAAGACGGTGTTGTTCAGCAGGTTGATACACCACAGAACCTGTATCAGAAACCAGGCAACCTCTTCGTTGCAGGATTCATGGGATCTCCGCAGATGAACTTCCTTGATGCTGTTATCTCCGAAAAAGGCGGCAATGTAGTTGCTACGATCGGTGGTGAGCATGAGGTTATCGTTCCGGCAGCTAAGGCTAAAGTCCTGAAAGACAAAGGCTATGTTGGAAAGAAAGTTGTTCTTGGTATCCGTCCTGAGGATATCCATGATTCTCAGATGTTCCTTGAGACATCTCCAAGCAAACCAATGAACTCCGTAGTTAAAGTTTACGAGCTTCTTGGTGCTGAAGTATTCCTGTACTTCGATGTTGACGGAACTCAGGTTACAGCACGAGTTGATCCTCGTACAACAGCTAAGACCGGTGATCCGATCAGATTTGCATTCGATATGGAGAAAGCTCACTTCTTCGACAAAGAGACAGAGCTTACTATCACAAACTAATTCTCGTCGAATCATAAAAACAGAATGTAACCCCGGGGGATATGATTTCCCGGGGTTTCTTTTTATTTCACTAGTTTTATTTCACATCAGAAAGGACGCTTTTTATGAAAATACAGCAAACAATTCAAAAATGTCTGGATGACTGGAACCGGATCAGCGGTCTTGATTTCTGTATTCTGGATGAAAATGACCAGATATACATTTCCACAGGGGACCACCGACTTCCTTCTTCTGAAAAGCTTGCTCAGTTCCGGGAGGATCCTGCCTTATGCATCTCCAACCGCAGCTGCAGTCTGTACAAGCTGAACAACACACCTCAGAGCAATATGCTTCTGATCGTATGGGGCTCCGGAGAGCAGGCTTCTACCATCGGAGAGCTTGCTGTCTGCCAGGTAGAAAGTCTCCTCACCGCCTATACGGAAAAAACAGACAAGAACTCCTTTATGCAGAATCTTCTCCTGGACCGCTATTCCCAGGTAGAAGCTTTTAACAAGGCTGCCCGTCTTCATATCACACCTTCTGCCCGCCGTGCGGTATTTCTTGTGGAAACCAAGCAGCACAAGGACGAAAATGCCCTGGCTACCATCCGCAACATCTTTTCTGCCCGTACACGGGATTTTATCACTGCACTGGATGATTCCGGCATCATCGTAGTACGTGAGCTTCAGAGCACCGAAAGCTACGAAGAGCTGGATGGTATCGCCTGCATGCTGGTGGATATGCTCAATACAGAGGCCATGACCTCTGCCTGGGTTTCCTACAGCAATGTTGCAGATGATATCATGGAGCTTTCCGATGCCTACAAGGAAGCCCGCACTGCTCTGGAGGTCGGCAAGATCTTTTATGCTGACAAAAACGTTTTCGGTTACAACCGTCTGGGCATCGGACGTCTGATCTATCAGCTTCCCACTCAGGTCTGCAACATGTTTGTAGGCGAGATCTTCGGAGAAGAATCCCTGGAATCTATTGACGACGAAACCCTCAATATCATCCGGACCTTCTTTGAAAATAACCTGAACCTTTCTGAAACCTCCAGACAGCTCTATGTGCACCGGAATACTCTGGTGTACCGTTTTGAAAAGCTGCAGAAGCGGTTTGGCCTGGATATCCGTACCTTTGAGGATGCACTGGCCTTCAAGCTTGCCATGATGGTGTCCGATTACATCACCTATTCCGGAAATCACGGAAAATAGCTCCTGTCCGCAAAAATCCATCAAAAATGCAGGTGCACAAAAAATCCCGGAAACAGCAAATAATGTCTGTTTCCGGGATTTTCTTTATTTCAGCAGCATCAGATGCTCCGGTGGAAGATACAGATATTCCGGAAGATCTTTATCCGGATCCTCCGTAAAGCTGTTTTTGGGACGCATCCACCATAATCCGGCAGCATTCTCTTCCGCTTTGTTTCGGATCATATACTGATGTTCAAATGTAGTTTCTATGTATTGGTCTACCTGCACTGCCATACAGTTCTCACCCGGCTCTGATTCCGGGCGGATCCAGTGGCCGCGGATCCCTACATGGGTAATATCCTCATCTACATTTTCTTCGGTATGGAGCTTCATTTTCCAGTCCGCCGCATAGATCTCGTGAGGTCCCAGCCTCTCCGCTCTGGAAAAATTCTTACAGCCGGTAAGCTTTGCTGCCTCCAGAAGTCCCGGTCTCTCAAACAGCTGCTTTGTCTCCCCTGTCACAAGGATTCTGCCTTCATGTACAATGGAAAGCTCCCTGCAGAATTTATAGGCCTCATCTCTGCTGTGTGTCACAAGGATCATATCTCCCGGATAGTCCTTGAGGAAATCCTGCATCTCCCGCTGGAGCACATCCTTCAGGTAACCGTCCAGTGCGGAAAACGGCTCATCCAGAAGAATAGCTTCCGGCTCTCCAATCATCATTCTGGCCAGTGCCACTCTCTGCTGCTGTCCGCCGGAAAGCTGTGAGGGCAGGCGCTTCTCCAACCCCTCCAGATGATATCGCCGGATCAGATCTGCCACTTTTTCTCTGGCGGAGGATTTTTCCCCACGATAACCGCAGCGGATGTTCTGTTCCACTGTCATGGTTGGGAACAGCGCATAATTCTGAAACAGATATCCGATCCGTCGCTTCTGCGGTTTCAAATTGATCCCTTTTTCAGAATCAAACACTGTTTTTCCATTGATAACGATCCTTCCCTTATCCGGTGTTTCGATCCCTGCAATACAGCGTAAGGTCATGCTTTTTCCGCTGCCGGAAGCACCAAGAAGCCCAATGGCTGCCGAACTGCCTTCAAAATCTACCTTCAGGGAAAAATCACGGAAGTTTTTTTCGATATTTACTTTGACTGCCATCAGATCCACCTTCTTGTTTTCATTCCTCTTCCGGATACGATATTGATCAGCGCTACGATCACAAAGGAGATCAGCACGATCACAACGACCCAGAAGCCTGCAGTTCCGTAATTTCCGGCTGCTGTCTCTGATGCAATGGCAACAGAAACTGTTCTGGTTTTTCCAAGGATATTTCCGGCAAGCATAGAGGTTGCGCCATATTCTCCGATCGCGCGTGCAAATGCCAGCACTGTTCCGGATGCGATCCCCGGTCCTGCCGCCGGCATGACTACCCGCCAGAAGATCCGGCTGTCGCTCATCCCCAGAGTCTGACCTGCATGGATAAGATTTATATCCACCTGTTCAAAAGCAGCCCGTGCATTGCGGTACATCAGCGGAAATGCAATCACTGCCGCTGCGACCACACAGCCCTTCCAGGTCTGCACGATCTTAATATCAAAATTATCCAGAAGAAAGCTTCCGAAGGGCCTTTTCAGGCTGAAGATCAGTAGCAGAAAAAATCCAGCCACTGTAGGAGGAAGTACCAGCGGAAGAGTAAGGATCCCGTCCAGTACTGCTCTGGCTCCCGGCTTCAGCTTCATGATCTTCCGGGCGCAAAATATTCCCAGAAAAAAAGCGATCACTGTGGCTGCCAGACCTGTTTTTAAGGAAATCCACAGAGGACTCCAGTTTATTTCTCTCAAAAATTCTGTCATATTTCATTCCTGTGCCGGCATTTACTGTGTTTCAATATTTACTGCCTGCCGGTTTTCTACACCATACTCATTTGGATGTGCTGTCTGCGGAAGCTGTGCTGTCCTCAGCCTCCGTGTTGTCTGCAGAAGCTTCTGTGGCATCCTCGGAATCCTCAGCCTCATATGCTGTAAATCCATAGTCCTCAAATACCTTGATTGCTGCGTCAGACTCCACATAATCAAGAAAAGCCTCTGCTGCCCTGGTATCGTCTTCCGATGCTTCCTTGTCCTCGATAAGTCCCACAGGATAAAGAACCGGCGTCTTAAGGCTGTCTGCCGGCGCCTCTGCGATGATATCTACTTTATCAGTAACAGACGCAGCATCTGTCGCATATACAACACCAACCTCATTACTTCCTTCACTGACTGCTGCAAGTACATCCGTTACATTCTTGCACTCGTTGATCTCCATTTTGTTTACATCGTCCATGATTCCAAGATTGTTAAAGATCTCACGGGCGTACTGTCCCACCGGAACATCCTCTCCTGCAAGCGCCATATTCTCAGCGTCTGTGATATTCTCGAATCCTGTTACCTTTGTCTCTCCGTCCTTTGGTCTGATCAGAACGACTTTGTTCTCAAGAAGATCCTTAACGGTGTCTTCCTTTGTCAGTTTATCCTCTGTGAGGGCATCCATCTGTTTATCTGCTGCTGAAAAGAAAAGATCACAGCGTGCACCTTCCTCGATCTGTGTCTGCAGTGTACCTGAGCTGTCTGCACTGTAATAGATCGTTACATTCGGATAAAGCTCATTGAAATCCTTCTGGATCTCCTCCATGGAATTGCTGAGGCTGGCAGCAATAAATGCATAAACCTCTCCCTTCAGGTTCTCATCACCTTTCACTTCTGTGTCCGCCGCAAAAACAGTTCCGGTCATAAGGCCTGTTGTTAAAATTCCCGCGGTAAGGGCTGCTAAGATTTTTTTCTTCATCTTTTGTTTCTCTCCTTTTCCGTTTCGTTCAGTTTTGTTTAGTTTTGAATGGTTTTGTTTAATTTTACCGAAAGAAAAGTTTCTTGTCAAGCTATAAGGCATTGCTGTTTTTCTCTACAAGTGCTATCATAAATACATAGTTGACAAGCCAGGCGGATGTTCACGATCCGCTTCGTTTCTTATCATGAGTGGCTTACAGCACTCCTGATACAGACAAATCCCACACAAGGTTCATTGCTCTGCACAACGGAAGCAGAGAACTTGCCTGATCCGGTTCATTCAATATTCAAGAAAAGGAGAATTACTTATGAAACTCAGTGCACGTAATCAGTTAAAAGGAAAAATCATCAACATCAACCAGGGAGCTGTAAATTCCATCGTTTCCATCGATATCGGTGGTGGAAATATCATCACTGCTACCATCTCCTGTGCGGCGGTGAAAGAACTTGGACTGAAAGTAGGCTCTGATGCTTACGCAGTTATTAAGGCAACCAATGTTATGGTAGGTATCGATGAATAAAGTCTACACAGCACAGGAAGTTGCAGATAAACTAAAGATCAAAAAATCCACAGTATATGACCTGATCAAACGCGGAGAGCTTTCCTCCTCCAAAGTCGGCAAACAGCTGCGGGTCAGCGAGGAACAGCTGTCTCAGTATCTTAAGGGTTCGGAATGTTCTGCGTCTTCTGCTCAGTCTTATGATCACCAGCCGGAGAGTTCTCTTTTGAAAAGGGATTATCTTCTGCATTCCAGTGGACTGATCATCAGCGGACAGGCTTCTCCGGCTCTGGATCTTCTCCTGAATCAGCTTCCCACACACCCGGACAATCTGCCTGTTCTGCAGTCTCACATGAATACCTACAACGGACTGTATTCTCTCTATTTTGAAAAAGTCCACATTGCCTGTGCATCCGCCTCACCGGAAGATATCCATAGCCTTATACCCGGTATCCCACTGACTGTGATCTCTCTGTGTCAATATCCCGTCGGCTTCTATGTAAAAAAAGAAAATCCCAAGAATATCCGGGGATTTTCTGATCTTACACGGGCAGATATTATTTTTGTGAACCGCGAAAAAGGAAGCAGCCGTCGCATCCTTCTTGACCGTACACTTCTGTCTTCCGAAATTTCACCGGATTCCATATCCGGATATCGAAATGAGCTTGTTACCGATCACTCCACGGCTGCTGCAGTGGCTGGCGGACAGGCAGACATAGCTCTTGGCGAGGCCTGTGTAGCGAGAAACTTTCCGGAGCTGGATTTTCTTCCTGTTTGCCAAGAATCACTCTTCCTGGTTATGCAGACCAAAAATCTGAGCACCCCCGGCTTTCAGGCCGTAGCGGAAACCATTGCATCCGAACCTTTCCGCCGGTTTTTAGCTCTTCAAACCGGATACGATACTACTAACACCGGAAATATCCGGCATATTTAGGGCTAAGAAAAACGCTTATGTAAAAAATTCTTCCACAACCATTTCTTTGATAATACAAAATCAGCCAGCACGTCAATGATCACTCCTTATTTTTGCCCAATTAAGGAAGTTTCTTGATCCTATGACTGCTGGCTGATCTTTATTTATTCAGATATTGATATACTCTTGAAGAAATCGAACGAATTCCGTACAGTAAATGATCTTCGGAAGCGCCTTCTGAAAATATACATAATACATAATTTGTTTTCTTTCCATAGACGATTGCCATATCATGCTGAACTGAGCTTGTCTCACCAGTTTTGTTCGCGCATACTATACCTGTCGGAAGACCTGATGGAATTTTGTATCGTTTCGTCTGATGCAGTAAAAGATTTAGCATTTCTCTGGAATACTGTTGAGAAACACACTGACCTCGATAGATTTTTTCTAAGAGTCTCCCACAATCTTTTGCAGATGCCGTGTTACGCCAGCCATCACTGCTCCAGGCAGAAGAAGATGGATGCAGGGAACTGTGACAACCGGTATTTTTGTAACCGTTCTTTCGAAGATACTGGTTCACTACAGCCGTTCCTCCTACAAAGCTTCCGCCTCCCTGACGCCTTACCAGTTCATTATAACATTCATTATCACTGACAGTGATCATATCCCACAGCAAGCTGTACACACCGGAGCTGTATTGCATTTTTCCCTGACGGATCTGATCATAGACCGACGCCATCACAAATGCCTTGATCGTACTTGCCGGATACATTTCCCGATCATTTATGTTTACAACATTTCCTGTTTTCAGATCTTTTATATAAACAGACCAGTTTCCACCGTAGGCAGAAACAAAGCTCTCCAATTCCGATTTAAATGCACTTAGAGCATACTCTGATCTTGTACTTTTTCTTCCCTGCCAGTCCACATACTGACCATCCGGTGTTTTCATATTTTTCGCAATGGTTCCGTTCGATTTCAGGTAATAACCATCTTTCCACCGGTTCACCAGCATTTTTCCATTTTGGTCTACATAATATTGCTGGCCCTCACAGGTTACCCACCCTGCCTTCTGTACCATTCTCCCATTATCATTGCCAAAATAATAGATTCCGTTAAACTTTTTTCCCTGAACTGTTTTGTTCACTTTATGAAAAGACGGACGCATGCAGATTCTTCCGGTTCCATAGAAATAATAATAACCACTTTTAAAATTACGCCCACCGAATCTTCTCTGTCTTATATAGCGTACTGTTCCACGATCAGCCAGTTTTCCGTACGCTTCCACATAATAAATGCCTGCGATAATTTTTTTGCCCCGTACCTTCTGTTCAGCTACGTTTACAAAGCCACGCTCTCCCTTTGAAATTCTTCCATTGGAGTCTGTGATGTGGTATTTATCAAAGCGGACACCAGAAACTGTCTTTTTATCAAAATAATACACGGATTGTTTTCTCAAAAGTTTTCCGTTTTTATCAAACATATAAAATCCTGTTTTTAAAAACTCTGTCTTTGGAATTGACAAATAACGTAATCCGGTAAGTTTTCGCTTCTTAGAATCTTTCAAATACCAGTTCCCGCCAGATTTCTGAAGATAATTTCCACTGTTATCCCAAAATCGTACCGTTCTTTCAGCAGCCTCGACCTTTATCTCTGTACTTCTGATACCAATAATTCCTCCAAAAACCACTATTAATATCAACCAATATATACAAACTGTTTTTTTTGCTTTCATACTTTAACAAGACCTGCCACAGACAATGACAGGTCTTTCTCCTTTATCTTTATTATCCTATTTTCATGCAGATGTTCTGGATCAGGCGGTTGTAGCCGGTTACCTTTTTCAGCCATTCCAGCGCTATGGACACTGCCAGTGAAGCCAGCAGAAGCGTCAGTGTATTGGTCAGAAAATATCCACTCACATACACAAAAGAATATTTTCTTATAAATGTATGTATCAGAAATATATTCATGGAATGTTTTCCGAGGAACAATAAAATCTGTCGCACTCCCGGAATGACATTAATAAATTCGCAGCAAAATGCCATAAATACAATTGGATACACACCCCAGTGGATCTCACTGTATACCGTCAGCGGCAAAGTTCTGTACGCTTTATACAAAATAAACACCGCAAGAAGCTCCAGAAGAAATTTGAAAACATGCTTCATTCCAGCATTCCATATCTTAAACCATCGGTTAAACAGATCATACTTGGCTACACACATTCCCATGAGAAATACCGGTAAAAATGCATAAATACCCGTAATTCCCATAACCTCCAGGGAAATTATCCGTGGAAATGCCGCAACAGCCACAAGAATAAATACCAGATATTCTTCCTTTATCATAAACAGTGGCACACAGATGATAAAAATGATCGCCGCACTCATATACCACCAGGTTCCGTTCAGAGTCGAAGTTCCGAAAAGTTTCGCCAGACCAAAAAAATCCAGCACCATTGCGCTAACACCTTTGGCAATATTCCCGTTTCCGAAATATCTGGCCACGGCATAGCCGTTATAAAGCTGTGAGCTCACAACAGAAAGCCCCCATATAATCCAGAACCCTCCCATTGTTTTTATCAGTCTTTTGGCTGTCCACTTGCCAGGTGTAGAATTATTTTTTCTGTAACTGAGATACAGTCCGTATCCGGAAATAAATGCATAGATCGGTACACAGATCTTAAATGTTCTGCACAGATACATGATCCGATCTGCTGAAAACGGAGTGAAAACAACATTCAGCCCCTCAAATCTGTCTTGACTCAGATACATATGATGGAACAGCATTATAACAATGGCAATGCCCTTCATCGCCTGAGAATTATATTTATCAAACTTTATTGCCTGCTTTCCTTCCAAAATCCAACCTCCATATTACCGATTCTCGATGATCCTCTCATAAACTCGTTTGGAACAGTTACGGTCATTAAATGCAAAGGTCTCATCCATTCGTTTCCGATATTCCTCTTTCATCTGACAGCCGTCTGCCATATATTCGATGATCCGGTCCACAGTTCCGTCCAGTGTATGCTCCACCTCTCCGAAGCCATCTCTCTCATAGTCAAAGTATCCCTCTGTGTAGGAATGCGCGCCACTGAAAAAGCTGTCTCTGTCAAACTGGGAGTATACGATGGGTTTTCTCAAATATGCAAAATCAAAGGCAACCGAAGAATAGTCCGTGATCATCAGATCGGTCTGAGCAAAAATGTCCTTGTAGGAATAAGACGAATCCATAAATTTTACCCGTGGATCATGACGGAACATATGCAGACCGTCAATGGTATTGGGGTGAGGCATGAAGCAGATGGTATATCCGTACTTCTCTGCCGCTCCCAGAAGTCTTTCGTTGTTGAGAAGATCATCATAAAAATGGAAATATTCGCTTTCCTGAAATTCTTTTCCAAGCTGCCATACCCCTCTGGCATCGGTTCCTGAGGAAAGGCTTTTGCGCCAGGTAGGCATCACCGTCACATACTTACGCTCATCATGGACCAGACGGTCATAACGCGGCATTCCCGTAAGCCAGATATTTTTTTCCGGATAAAAATAGTCATAGGTAAAGGCAGAATCATATTCCGGCTTTGTGCTGACGATAAATCCGAAAAGATTACGGTTGTATTTGTTCAGCCACTTGGACTGGTTGTCTTTGGTCACACCATGCTGTAAAAATACCAGCTTTTTGTCATAGATGATATCGCGGTACAGATACTCCAGCTTTCCAAAAGGATTGATCACCGGTTTGTTAGCCTGGGAGGACAGTGAAAATTCATTCAGCAGGAACAGAAGCTTATGCTTCCAGGAGAAAGGCTCCACAACCTTTCCAAGCTTCTTCATTTCCACATAATCCTGTGTATCCTTGTTGACTACAAAGTACGGCTCCACCGTAGGGTCCGGATTGGCGCAGAGATAGCGGAACATCACTTCGCCGTTATCATCTCCGCGTGTTGTACGATCGGAGATCAGCCAGATCTGCTTTTTCTGCTTCGCCTTCTGCATCTCGTAGAGCTTACGCACGAGAACTGCCTTTTTTCCGGCCTTTCCCTGAGAAAATATTGCTTTGGTGCGTTTTTTCTTCAGCTGTTTCTCCCTGCTCTGACTGTATGGCTCTACCGTTACTTCATACTGATGGCCCAGAACCTTTGCATCTTCCTGATCCTCTCCACGGATCATCCGGACTTTTTCGTTAAGATACAGAAGCTTATCCTCTATATGCAGGAAAAGCGGCAGCTTCTTTGTAAATGGCACATATTTTCCGTAGGAAATATTGTACATTTTGTTTATATGTCCATCTGTGCCTGTGCCCCAGCTGATAAACTCCCGGATCTCGGAAAGCGGAATGTCCACGATATACAGCTTCTCAACGGCACTTTCTTCTCTGCACCAGCCGGTTCTTTCCAGTGTATATTTCCATCTGGCTTCATAGGTGTTGCCACCAGTCATCATATATGCACGGTTTGTCCTGCTCACAGGCTCCACAATGGAAAATTCACAGTGAAGCTGGTCTTTTTCCGGCTGGAATATCTTGACACGGAGATTGTCATATATGGGATTCAGGATCGTGTCTGCCTGATCCGGAAATTTTTTGCATATATCCGGATAATATTTCCGGAGAAGATATACTTTGTTTGCCCTGCTGATATGCTGATTGGACATCACGATCTCCGGAAACTCCATCTGCTTCAGGAAGCTTTCGATACCTTCCTCATATCTGCACTTTTTCTCTTCATCAAGCTTCTCGTTATCAAATATGATATCAGCTATTTTTGCGCTGTAATACAGCAGCACATAATCTGCATTTTTTTCATGAACAGGATTTTCTTTTATTCTGCAGTCTGCGATCTTTCGGAAAAATTCCTGATAAAATACCTCCAGCTGGTCCGGATCCTGCAGCATATTCTTCCAATCATCCACCATGAGATGGTCCGCAAGGATCTGCACATAGATATCTTCCCCTGAAGCCACTCCCAGACTCCGGCAGCTTACAACGGACTGATATACCATGGTCATCACATCCAGATACCAGATCTCCGGACGGATCTCGGATACCCATTTCACCTGATCTGCGGCAAATGTGTAAGCGGTATACAGCTGATGCAGAAGATATACATTGTTATCCAGCGTTGTTTTTTCGGTGAAACGGTTACAGTAATTATTATGCTCCCGCACATAGATATTTCCTTTTCCACGGATCTTTGTTAGGACAACATCTCTGTTTTCTTCCTCAAAGCAGCGTCTGATCTCTGCACTGGATTTTGGGGAAAAACGGATTCCGGCTTTTGCAAAAACAACATAGCTTCCGGCTATCTTATCCTTCAGCTCCGCCACAAGATCCCCGCATTCCAGTCCGTCAATATATAAAAGATCCCGGTCATCCAGCATCTCCCGGAAACGAGGATCCTCCGGATTGAACTCTCCGTAGATCTTATCCAGCTCTTCGTCCTTGAGCTCTTTCTCCTTTTCTCCGGCTTCCTCCAGCTCCCGCATGTCCCGTTCATCAGGAATATCCATATCTCCTGCAATGCATACTGCAAGGATCTGTACCGTTCCTTCCGGTGTGACCTCACGTACATTTTTAAAGGTTCTGTAAAGCTTTGCGGTATCTTTTGCAAAAACAACTACTGAAAATTCATACTCCCTGTTCATATTGCTCCTTTTGTATCCTTACATTAAAATTTTTTCTCTTTCAGCCTTCTTTTCAGTTTGTCCGGTATTTGAGCATTGGCTATATATTCATAAATTCGTTTGCTGTTGTCATTGTCCCTGTAGGGAAGAAGCTCATCTCTTCTTCCTGAAAATTCCGGTTTTTCACGGAATCCGTTCCTCGCATATTCTCCGATAAGGTCTACCAGCTGGTTCTGATCCCATGCCAGATCTCCGAAAACATCTTTTTTGTAGTCCATATAGCTTCCCTGGACTTTCTCATAGGTTTCCAGATCAAAGGGATAAAATACCACCGGTTTTTCCTGATAGTAGACATCCCAGGAAACAGAAGAATAATCGGTGATCAGCATATGACAGCTCATCAGAAGCTGATTCAGCGGCATAGTCCCAAATGGGATCAGACGGATATGCCTGTCTTCCACCTGAAAGCTCCGGATATGTTCCCGGAATTTCGGATGGATATAAAAATTCAGCGTGATATTTTCCTTTTCCAGAAGAGTCTTAAGCCTCTCATCCTGCAGAAATGCTTTATAACGCTGATAGTATTCACTTTTTTTGAACTGCTCCTCGCTGATATCCTCCAGCCAGCTTCTCCATGTAGGCATCAGCAGGATCTCTTTATGAGCCGGATCCGACTTGTCCTCCAGCACATCCCATCTGGCCAGTCCGGTGATAATGATCTCTTCATTATCGTATCCGAAATAATCATGGATGATCTTCTGTTCATAACCCGAAGACACCACAAACAGTGCCATCTGATTGCCTCCGCCTTTATGGAAGGTCCTGTGGCATTGCTTGAAGCCCATCACTCCATGCTGGAGAAATACGATGTTCTTCCGTGCCTGATACAGAACCTTGTAGATGCTGTTGGGCGAATCCCAGATATAAAAATGCCGGATTGCATCGGTAGATATCAGATACCGTGCAGCGCTGAGATAGATCATGTACTTAAATGACATGAACTGGATCACATTGGCATCATACTCTTTTACAGCCTGATAATCCGGACATTTTTTATCTATTACATAAAAAATCCGACTTCTGTCCTTCTCCGGTGCATGCTCCATACAGTACCGGAAAAAATAGAGGCCGTTGTCCTGTGCCATTGTACAGTATTTCTCGCAGATCAGCCATAATTTCTTATGATCCCAGTAAGGTTTCAGGATAAAATAGCAGAATAATGCAAGAAATTCTTTTGCTATAAATGCATAGCTGTCATATTTCGGATCATATTTCCGGTATTGAATGGTAAACTGCCTTGCTCCGTTGACAAAGGGATAAACCATATGCCCATCCCCGGTTCTGGTCCATCTTGGAAAAAGGATCAGCTTAAGTTTAAGTTTTGAACTTAAGCCTCCCAGGATCGCATCCTCATAATTTCCTTTTCCTTCTTTATCCACAGATGCCACCACATCCCAGAATGCGGTTTCCATCGGATACTGATCTACATTGATCTGTGCATGATACACGATCGTATTTCCTTTTTTTGCTGTCTGCATTTCAAAAGGAAAACTTGTATCCAGCACTGCATTTCGCTGTTTCAGCTTCAGGGAACGGATCCTTCCTCTGGATCCTTCCAGCTCAAAACTGATCTTTATGGTTCCTTTTGTCAGCGAAAATTTCCTGGTTTTTACCTTGATCTCCGCCGGAGCTTCCATTAACTGCTGCAATTTTTCACCACCTGTTACATTTCTTTGATCGCTTTGTAATTTCTTTCACAGTTCTTTGTATCCCACAGATCAAAATATTTTCCGTGTCTTTCCAGATAGATCTCTTCATTGGCAAATCCCTGCTTATGCAGGCGGATCAGCCAGTCCGTTACTTCCTGTTCCGTTACACATACCGGACCGAAGCCATCTTTCCGGAAATCAAAATACCCGATCTGATGATGACTTTGCCGGAATTTTTCATTGTCAAACTGGTAGTAGACCAGTGGCTTTTTCATGTAGGCAAAGTCCATGGCCACACTGGAAAAATCAGTCACCAGCACTGCGGACTCTTTAAGGAGTGTTTGCACATCGTACTCAGGCCAGGACGCCACTGTGATCTTCGGATGATCCACATGAAAATATTTCAGAAACCGATGCATTTCCCTGTGCGGATAAAAGATGATCTGAAGATCGTTCTCCTCAATATAGCGGATCAGTCTCTCATCCTTGAGAAGTGCATCCCAGTACCGGTAATAATCGGTTTCCATGAATTTCTGTGCTTCCAGCTCGTGATCAGAGGCTGAGATCTCATTGCGGATATACATACGCCAGGTCGGCATGATCAGGATCTGGTTCTTTTTTACCTTCATATCATGAAGCTGGTCAAAACGACACAGTCCCAGCTCCTGCACATAGCCTTCCGGATATCCGTACCGGTCATTGACATATTTCCACTCATCATAGGTACTGGTAACAAAAAGGCTCATTTTTGTATGCGGATAGTACAGAAAACTAAGATCTGCCGTAATGATCCCATGCTGCAGGAACGCCCGCTTGTTCCGTAGGATTCCGTAAACCTCCAGCACATAGCAGATGGCTGCGTTTGGTTTTCCCATTTTCTGGGAGCTGATATTTTTTGATGCAGCCAGATAGTAGATCCAGTGGCGGAAGCTTCCATACTGGATCACAGGTCCCATATCTTTTACCCGGGCATAATCCGGAGATTTTCTATTGATGGCGTACACTGCATCCTCACTGGTATTTTCTCTCAGATATTTGTACAGCCAGAATCCGTTATCCCGGCATTCATTCTCTGTATCACAGAGAAGCCAGAGATCCCTGCGAAAAAGTCTGTAGACCATCGCAATGGGAAATGCCAGGATAAACTTGATGATGTGAAGCAGATCCCCAGGTTTTACTCGTTTCAGTTTTTCAAGAAATGTCTGTTCCATGTTTCCCTCTGTTTACAGGATCCCGGTTTATTCCTCTGACCAGTCTCCGTTATCATCCCAGACAATCTCTCCGTCTCCGCTGTCATCTGTATCTGTACTGTTGTCAAGAGAATCGTCACCGCTTCCGCTGTTGCCGCTGTCATCTACATAGTCGCCGCTATCATCACTGCTGTCATAGTTTCCATCATCACTGCTGTTGTCGTAGCTTCCGTCATCGCTGTTGTCGTAGTTTCCGTCATTACTGCTGTCATAGCTTCCATCATCACTGTTATCATAGCTTCCATCATCACTGTTGTCATAGCTTCCATCGCTGCTGTCAGAAGAAGTATCCGTGATACCGGAAGAACTGTCTGTCAGATCTGAAGCATCTGTGCTGTCTGCGGAATCACTGCTGTCCGCCTCACTGTTATCCGTTTCCACATTGCCAATAGTGCTCTTCTCACTCTTGTCACTGAGGCTTGTATAGGTCAGGTATGCTTCTCCGTTATCGATCATCAGTTTTGCCTTTTCCATATCGCTCAGCTGTACACTGTAGATCTCATAGGCATTTCCGTCTCCGTCTACGATCTTCATATCATAGATGGCATCTCTTGCAGAATCCGGGGTGTAATACATCTGCACCTGCTCCGCATCTTTGATGGTAGCTTCTGCAGGAACAAGACTTTTGCCCCATTCTTCCCCTCCTGCCGCGCGGAGATAGATCTCACGGATCTCTCCCTTCGTGCTGTTGGTAAGATAAACAAATTTTGCAGTACTGGTCTTTACACCGATCAGCTTCGGTGCAGGTGTAGATGTGGGAAGCGGTGTGGATGTAGCCGGTGCAGCCGTAGGTGCGGCTGTAGGAACCGGTGTTGGTGTCACCTCTGCTGTTTCCTTTGATGATTTTCCACAGCCGGAAATACCAAGCGCCGTCACTGCTGTCAGTACGATCAAAAGCTTCTTATATTTCATAATGATTACCTCCAGATTGCAGTTTTATGCTAAAAATGTTTTTCCAACGAAGTATCCGAGCACCAGGATACCAAGAATGATCCTGTACCAGCCGAATACTTTAAAATCGTGTTTCTTGATATATCCCATCAGGAATTTGATGGCAAGAACAGATACCACAAAGGATACCACAACACCTACGATCAGGATGATCAGCTCTGTGGAGCTGAAGGCAAAACCGAATTTGACCAGTTTCAGAAGACTTGCTCCGAACATAACCGGAATTGCCAGGAAAAAGGTAAATTCTGCTGCAACTGTACGGGATGTTCCTGCAAGGATTCCTCCGATAATGGTAGATCCGGAACGGGATGTTCCCGGAATCACGGAAAGCACCTGGAAGCAGCCGATGATCAGCGCTGTCTTAAAGGAAAGCTCATCCAGTCTGGTGCAGGTTGGTCTGCGGCGTTTGTTGTAGTTCTCGATAACGATAAAAAGCACACCATAAACGATCAGCATGATGGCAACGACCACATAGTTGTAAAATTTCTTTTCAATAATGTCATTAAAAGGAAGAGCGATGATGATCGTCGGCAGACATGCTACCAGGATCTTAAACCAGAGGATCCACTTATCCTTATCACAGTATTTTTCTACAAAAGTAAGGACAGTTCTGGGTACTGCCGGCTGTTTACGCAGTGCCATCTGTGTTTTCTTCGGGATTTTTCTTATGTAAAAAGGCCACAGCTTGTTCCAGTACAGTACAACAACTGCCAGGATCGCGCCAAGCTGGATCACCACCAGGAAAAATTCCATAAATGCCTCGGATACATTCAGCTTGATGAACTCATCCACAAGGATCATATGTCCGGTACTGCTGATCGGAAGCCACTCGGTGATTCCCTCCACAATACCGAGAAGGATAACCTTCAGTAATTCTATAAAAATCATGTTAACTCCTTTCTAAAAGCAAGATAAGGACAGGGCCGGTATGTGAACGACGGCCCCGTCCTTATCAGTATATTACATATTTGACAATTCGTAAACTTTTAATTTTTTATTTCACAGAATTTACAATTTATTATCGATTGTCGATGGTGGCGATATCTACCAGAGTCAGGTGGTTCAGGTCTGTATTCTCAAGACTTGTGACCAGAGCCTCTGCAGTATCAAGGCTTGTAAGCACATTGACACCTGTCTCGATGGCATTACGACGGATCACGAAACCATCTTTCTGATGCTCAACACCCTGTGGCGGTGTATCGATGACAACATCGATCTTGTGGCCAAGGATCAGGTCCATCAGGTTCGGAGACGGCTGCTCCAGCTTGTTGGTACGTGTTACCTTGATTCCGTTCTCAGTCAGGACATTTGCTGTACCTCTTGTTGCGAAGATACGGTATCCCTGAGCCTCGAAGCGTTTTGCGATCGGGATGATATCCTCTTTATCCTCATCCTTAACAGTGATGATCATCTGTTTGTGTTTCGGAAGACGGATTCCTGCCCCGATGAATGCTTTGTAAAGAGCCTCGTTGAAGGTCTTAGCAATACCAAGGCACTCACCTGTGGATTTCATCTCCGGTCCAAGGCTGATATCTGCGCCTCTGATCTTCTCGAAGGAGAATACCGGCATCTTGATTGCGAAGTACTCTGCTTCTTTCTGAAGTCCCGGTGTGTAACCAAGCTCTTTGATCTTATGTCCAAGGATAACTCTTGTTGCAAGCGGAACGATCGGGATTCCTGTTACCTTGCTGATGTACGGTACTGTACGGCTGGAACGCGGGTTAACCTCGATGACATATACATCCTCGCCTACAACGATGAACTGAATATTGATCATACCGATAACATGAAGTGCCTGTGCAAGACGACGTGTGTATTCGGCGATGGTATCTTTTGCTTTCTGGCTGATGGTCTGTGCCGGATATACAGAAATACTGTCTCCGGAGTGGATACCTGCACGCTCGATGTGCTCCATGATTCCAGGGATCAGGATGTCCTCACCGTCGCATACTGCATCGACCTCGATCTCTTTACCCATCAGGTACTTATCAACAAGGATCGGATGCTCCTGTGCGATCTGGTTGATGATTCCGATGTACTCTTCCACGTCCTCATCGCTGACAGCGATACGCATTCCCTGTCCTCCAAGTACATAGGACGGGCGGACAAGTACCGGATAACCCAGCTCATTGGCTGCTTTTTTCGCCTCTTCTGCTGTGAATACGGTATGTCCCTTCGGTCTCGGGATCTCACATTTCTCAAGGATGGCATCAAAGAGCTCTCTATCCTCTGCAGCATCTACGTTCTCAGCAGATGTTCCGAGGATCTTAACGCCCATCTTGATCAGTGCCTCTGTAAGCTTGATGGCTGTCTGTCCACCGAACTGAACAACAGCTCCGTCCGGTTTCTCGATATTTACAACATTCTCAACATCTTCCGGTGTCAGCGGCTCAAAATACAGCTTATCTGCAATATCGAAGTCTGTACTTACTGTCTCCGGGTTATTGTTGATGATGATCGTCTCATATCCCTCTTTCGCAAATGCCCATGTACAATGTACAGAGCAGAAGTCGAACTCGATACCCTGTCCGATACGGATCGGGCCGGAACCAAGTACCAGGATCTTTTTCTTATCTTTTGTCTCGATTGCTTCGTTCTCTGTCTGGTCATCGCCGTATACAGAATAGTAATATGGTGTCGCTGCCGCAAACTCTGCTGCACAGGTATCAACCATCTTGTATGCTGCACGGATGCCGTACTCTTTACGCAGGTCTTTGATCTCAGCTTCTGTCTTTCCTGTCAGGTCTGCGATGATGTAGTCCGGGAACTCCAGACGTTTTGCTTCCAGAAGAAGGTCTTTGTCCAGCTTCTGAGTTTTCAGAGCCTGCTCCATCTCAACAAGGATAGCCAGCTTATCGATGAACCAGATGTCGATCTTTGTGATATCATGAAGCTTCTCCTGGGAAACATTTCGTCTCAGGGCTTCTGCGATCTTCCAGATACGGCGGTCATCCACAATGTTCAGCTCGTCCATCAGTTCTTCATCAGAAAGATGTGAGAAATCATAGGACATCAGACTGTCTACATGCTGCTCCAGGGAACGGATAGCCTTCATTAAAGCACCCTCAAAGTTATGGCAGATACTCATAACCTCACCGGTAGCCTTCATCTGTGTAGTCAGTGTACGTTTTGCTGTGATGAATTTATCAAATGGCAGACGCGGGATCTTAACAACACAGTAATCCAGCATCGGCTCGAAGCTTGCATATGTTTTGCCTGTGATGGCGTTCGGGATCTCATCCAGTGTGTAGCCCAGTGCGATCTTGGCTGCAACCTTGGCGATCGGATAACCGGTAGCCTTACTTGCAAGTGCGGAGGAACGGCTTACACGAGGGTTAACCTCGATAACGCAATACTCAAAGCTCTCCGGATGAAGAGCGTACTGTACGTTACATCCACCTGTGATGCCAAGCTCTGTGATGATGTTAAGTGCAGATGTACGGAGCATCTGATACTCTTTATCTCCTAAGGTCTGGGAAGGAGCAACTACGATGGAGTCACCGGTATGGACACCAACCGGGTCAATGTTCTCCATGTTGCAGACTGTGATGCAGTTTCCTGCGCTGTCTCGCATTACCTCGTACTCGATTTCTTTCCATCCGGCGATACATCTCTCTACAAGAACCTCGCCTACACGGGAAAGACGGAGACCATTCTCAAGGATTTCACGAAGCTCCGGCTCATCATGCGCGATACCACCGCCGCTTCCGCCAAGTGTATATGCAGGACGGAGAACAACCGGATAACCGATAGTCTGAGTAAACGCAACACCGTCTTCTACAGTTGTTACGACCTTGGATGCTGCAACCGGCTCGCCGATCTTTTCCATTGTATCCTTAAATTCCTGACGATCCTCAGCTTTACGGATCGTTGCTGCTGTGGTACCGATGAGACGTACATTGTGCTCTTTCAGGAAGCCCTTTTCCTCAAGCTCCATGGCAAGGTTCAGACCTGCCTGTCCGCCCAGTGTAGGAAGTACACTGTCCGGTTTCTCTTTGAGGATCAGCTGCTCTACGACTTCAACAGTCAGAGGCTCGATGTAAACTCTGTCTGCGATGTCTTTATCTGTCATGATGGTAGCAGGATTGGAGTTTAAAAGTACAACCTCCATGCCCTCTTCCTTCAGGGAGCGGCATGCCTGGGTTCCTGCATAGTCAAACTCTGCTGCCTGGCCGATTATGATCGGGCCTGAGCCGATTACAAGTACTTTTTTTATGTCCTTATTCCTTGGCATTATTTCTCTCCTCCCATCATCTTCATGAATCTGTCAAAAAGGTAACTGGAATCCTGTGGTCCAGGGCATGCTTCCGGATGGAACTGTACAGTAAAGATGTTCTTTCCGTTATATGCCATACCCTCGTTTGTTCCGTCGTTGACGTTTACAAATGCAGGATGTGCGATATTTTTCTCCTCAAGTCCCTCTGCGTCTACAACGTAGCCATGGTTCTGGGAGGAAATATATACTCTTCCTGTCTCAAGGTCTTTAACCGGATGATTTCCGCCTCTGTGACCGTATTTCATCTTATGGGTGTCTCCGCCTGTTGCAAGAGCCATAAGCTGATGTCCAAGACAGATGGCAAAGATCGGTACATCAGAGTCGTAAAGTTTTTTGATTTCTTTAATAATAGAAGTACATTCCTTCGGATCTCCAGGTCCGTTACTGAGCATGATGCCGTCCGGATTGTCTCCAAGGATTTCTTCTGCAGATGTCAGAGCCGGGTAAATAGTAACCTGGCATCCTCTCTCATTCAGTGAGCGTGCAATGTTTTTCTTGGCGCCCAGATCAAGAAGGGCAACCTTCGGTCCGTTCCCCTTAAGCACTTCCTTTTCGCGGCAGGAAACCTTCTCTACCACTTTTCCTGTTGTATATGCTTTTAATCTGGGGATGATTGTATCCAGGTCATAGTTCTCATCAACTGTGATCATTCCGTTCATGGTTCCCTTCTCACGAAGGATCTTAGTCAGTGCTCTGGTATCAATTCCTGCGATTCCCGGAATGTCGTTTTTGCTCAGAAAATGCTGAATGGTGTCTACGCTTCTGAAGTTGCTGGGAACTCGTGATAATTCGCGTACAATAAATCCGTCAATCCACGGCTTCCTTGATTCCTGGTCATCATAACAGATTCCGTAGTTTCCGATCAGCGGATATGTCATACACACCGCCTGTCCTGCGTAAGAAGGATCTGTCATTACTTCCAGATAACCGGTCATGGAAGTGTTAAAGACAATTTCACTGATGACTTCCCTTGCAGAACCAATGCTAGTTCCTGTAAATACATGGCCATCTTCCAATATCAGAAATGCTTTCATACAATCTCCCTTTCTTTGTTCTCTTATTTTATCCTAAATCTTCAAGATTGTATCACAGGAATCGTCATTTTTCAACACCATATGCAAAAAAAATGTATAAAACTAACTTAAAATATTTTTTTTGAATTTTTTTAATTTTTTTGAATTTTTCTATTGACATTATCCAATTCCTGAGTTATTATAAGTGAGCAGTCGACGAGCGGAGCAAACAAAGCAAAGCAAGCCGGTTGAAAAAATGCAGGAATGGCGGAATTGGCAGACGCGCAGGCTTCAGGTGCCTGTGGTCGCAAGATCGTGTGGGTTCAAGTCCCATTTCCTGCATTCTTTTTTATTTTATCCAAAATCAAAAAAACAGAAGCGCCCAACACCGGCACTTCTGTTTTTTTATTTATTTTTCTTTTTCAGAAAAGATCTCGCTCCCGCCCCAGAGAAGCGCACCTGTAAATATGAAAAGATCCGAAATATTAAATACGACCTTCTTAAGCTTCGGATTTTCCACATTCAGGCTCATATAATCCGTGACGTATCCCTTTCTGCGACGTTCCGTATAATTATTCAGACCGCCGCCCAGGATCATGGAAAGCCCAAGCTTGGATATGCGTGTGCCTTTTTCTCCGGAAGTACGTATATACTCCCAGATCGCACCGCCCAGCACCATAGATGCAAGATCTCTCAGGAATTCTTTATCTTTGTTTTTTAATATTCCAAGCATCATCCCATGATTATGGCAATTTCTTACGATCAGTCTGCCTCCCAGGCACTTTTCCTTCAGATCTTTCTTTTCCGATGTGTTGATTTTTTTCTTTATATAATAGTCTGTACCAAAGATTCCCGCCGTCAGTAAATTCCACAACATTATTCCCCCTCCTTATTTCTGTGGTCCGCATAATATTCAGGCAGGCTTCCACTGGGGAAAGCCTGCCTTATATGCTTATGGTTATTCTGTTTTTTCTTCTATTGTTTCTGTATTTTCCGGATCAGCCGCAGGCTCCTCTGTTTCTGCAGATCCCACTTCCGTTCTTTTCTCTTCCAATTCCGGATCTGATCCTGATGTTTCTGTTTCTGACGCTTCTGCGGTTTCTGCTGTTTCTACTACTTCTGACGCTTCTACTGTCTCTTCCGGATCTGCTGCCACTTCTGTAGCTTCTGCGTTTTCTTCCGCTTCTGTCTCCGGTACTTCTGTCACCTCTGCCTCAGCAGCCTCTTCAAGCTCCTCATCTGCCTGCTCGATCACATCGGCAGCTTTCTCTTCCAGCTCCGCTGTAGGACACGCCGCTCCGCAATACGGACAGAAGCTGGCCTCCCGCATCACCGCCTTATGGCAGGCCGGGCAGAACTTCTCCCCTTTACTGGCAGCGATCGCATCTCTATAGTGATCCGCCTCCAGCATGTGCTGGCTGATTTCCTCGCAGATAGCTCCCGTCTCACCGTCAACGGCTTCTCCCTGCTCATAACGTGTATAGATCATCTTTCCGATATCCATCATCAGCTTTTCGGTCATACGCTCCTGTGCAGAGAGCTTGTTACGGATCTTCTGGATCTCATAGAGATTCTCTGCTCTGGAACTTAAGCCCTTTGCCTTTCTTGTCAGTGTGTTTCCCAGATCATCCCAAAAACTGCTTTTTGCCATATCTGTCACGCTCCTTTATATATTAAAGAATCTTCTTGTTTCTTATCCTTCCAGTGCCGGGATCTCCTGTCCACGCATAAGGATCTTCGGACCTCCGTTGCCCTGAATGTATCCCTCTGTGATCACGACCTCACCGATATTGTCGTCCTTCGGGATCTCATACATGATATCCAGCATATATTCCTCCAGGATAGCCCGGAGAGCTCTGGCTCCTGTATGGCGTTCCAATGCCTTACGGGCAATGGCATGTAAGGCACCGTCCTCAAACTCCAGTTTTACTTCATCCAGTGCCAGAAGCTTCTTGTACTGTTTCAGAATGGCGTTCTTCGGCTCCTTGAGGATTTTCACAAGCATATCTTCCGTCAGCCCGTTCAGGGTAAAGATGATCGGAAGACGACCGATAAATTCCGGAATCATTCCAAATGCACGGAGATCATCTACCGTTACTTTCTCCAGCACATGCGGATCATCATCATATTTGTCCTTCAGATCTGCATAAAATCCGATAGACGCCTGTTTATTCAGTCTTTCTTTGATGATATTCTCAAGATCCGGGAACGCACCGCCACAGATAAACAGAATGTTCCTTGTATTTACAGTCACCATAGGTACCATGGCATTCTTGCTGGTAGCACCTACCGGAACTTCCACTTCACTTCCCTCCAGAAGTTTCAGAAGTCCCTGCTGGACAGCCTCTCCGCTGACATCTCTCTGGTTGGTATTCTTCTTCTTTGCGATCTTATCGATCTCATCGATGAAAATGATCCCGTGCTCTGCCTTCTCCACATCATTATCTGCAGCTGCAAGCAGCTTGGATACTACGCTCTCGATATCATCACCGATATAACCGGCCTCTGTAAGAGATGTGGCATCTGCAATGGCAAGCGGTACCTGAAGAAGTCTGGCAAGCATCTTCACCAGATAAGTCTTACCGCAGCCTGTAGGTCCGATCATCAGCATATTGGATTTCTCGATCTCAATATCATCCATGGTATCTGTGGCAACTCTTTTATAATGGTTGTATACACCTACAGACATTACCTTCTTGGCATATTCCTGTCCGATCACATATTCATCCAGAGTTGCTTTGATCTTATGTGGTGCAGGAATATCTTTGAGATCGATCACCGGCTTCGGAGTCTCTGATTTTTTCTTAATCTTCTTCGCCTGGTTTCCGGGATTCTGGAAACTGCTGAGATCGATCATGCTCACATTCGGCATGTTAAAAAGATCGGAATAATTTCCATTGTTCATCTGGGTGTTCATAGTATCAAAGCTTTTCTGCATGCAATCCGCACAGATATGTATATGATTAGGAAGGTCGATCATCTTCCCTGCCTGACTCTCCGGTCTGCGACATAAAAAACAGAATTTCTCGTATTTCTGCTCCTGGTCATTATCTTTATTATTATCAAACTGATCTGCCATAACATTTCCTTTCTGGTTTTTATTATGCATATTATAGCACATAATCCGGCTGTATCAAATTAAGTTTTTATAAACCGGGGAGCTGCATGTTCTTATGCAGCTCCCCGGTTTATAAATGGTTATCCTGTATTTTCTTTTATTTGTCAGAAGAGGGTTTGCTTCCGAGGGTCACTTCAACCGTCTGTTCCTTGTACTCTCCGCTGTTCGCTCTGGAGATCACCACTTCGATGGTTTCTCCTGCCTCATAATACTGCAGCTTATCAACAAGGTCATCCTTGCCGCTTACCTTCTGTCCATCCAGCTTCACAATGATATCGCCTTTTTTGATCCCTGCATTATCTGCTGCGCCACCTTCCGTTACCTCAGTAATAAAAGCACCTGCCGGCATATTATACATCTGGATGGCTTCTGTTGTAAGATCGGCAGCCTTGACTCCCATATATCCTACCTTGGAAGAATCTTCCACCTTATCCCTGGTTTCGCGGTTCATCAGTTCTTCCAGAATCGGCTCTGCCTTGGAGATTGGAATGGCATATCCCATGCCTTCCACCTGACTGTCTGCATACTTGGCCGCATTGATACCGATCACTTCACCGTTCATGTTCAGAAGTGCACCGCCACTGTTTCCGGGATTGATCGCTGCATCAGTCTGGATCAGTCCGCTGGCTTCTCCGTCCTCTGTACTGATGCTTCTGTTAAGGGCACTTATCCATCCGGAGGTAACTGACTGTCCATAGCCCAGTGCATTGCCAATGGCAACCACCTGCTCACCGACTACAAGATCGTCCGAGCTTCCCATCTGTGCGATCTTGATCTCATCCATGGTCTCATCCGGAATATCGGATTTCTCCACTGCCACCACTGCCAGATCATTCTCTTCATCGGTGCCTTTGATCTTGGCAGAAACTGCGTTATCCACATCCGCATCTCCATCGGAGCTGCTTGCCATAGCCTGGGTTTCTTCTTCCGCTCCTACCACATCACTGCCTGCAAAGCACACAGTAAGTGTAGTCGCTCCAGATACCACATGGTTGTTAGTCGCAATGAGAAGCTCGCTGTCATTTTCTCCTACAATAATACCGGAACCACTTCCTGCACTCTGATACTGCCTCGTTCCATATCCGAAAAAGCTTGGGATCTCCTGCACACTGACAGATGTAATGGCAACGATAGAAGACATGGTTGCCTGGGCTACACCGGCCACTGTACCACTCTCTGCCACAATATCCTTCACAGTAGAATCCGCAGAGCTACTGTCAGTACTGTCCTCTGTCCCGGTAACTGTTTCTGTCTTTCCGATCGTTGTACTGCTGTCATTTCCTCTGTATTTATCTGCTGCAATATTCACGCCCTGAAAAACCACTCCGGCTACCAGCCCAAAGATCACAGCCAGTGCCACCGCAGTGGCTGCTTTCTTTCCAAAGCTGTTGTTGCCTGAAAAATCTCTCTTTTTCCGCGGCTTTTTGGGCGGTATATTTCCACCGGCATAATTACCGGCCTGAGGCTGGTGCACCTCATAATGTCCGTATTTTGGTTTCTCCTGCGAAGTGCCTTCACTCTGTCCGGCACCTGCATCGCTGTCCTGTCTGCTCTCCTGCATCCTGCGTCCCTCAGAATAAGGATGCGTCAGCGGTTTCTGTTCTGCCGAAGCATTCTTATCCTCATCCGGCAAGTCTGTCCCCCATTTATTCTCTTCACTCATGCCTCTGGTGCTCCCTTCTATGTTATCTGATGCATGTATCTATTACTGCTCACTCCGTTCTCAGTAACATTTATTTCTCTTATAAAAGACAGTTTAACAGGGAATTGTGTTTAAACTGTGATATCTCTTTTAAAAAACCGTGACCTGCTCTTATTTGTTCTTTTTCCAGTATTCCGGATTCATGGTGCAGGAGCGGATCATTTTTTCAGGGAGCTTTTTGTATCGTTTTCCGAGAAAATATCCGGCGTATTTGGAGACACTTTGCAAAAACAGTCCGGGGATCAGCCATATGTGGCCTGTTTTCAGAAGATATGCCATGCTTTTTTTTACCAGCCGGATGCCCTCACCTTCGGAAGGCACTCCTTCAAAAACCTCCGGATGCTCCGCCTGGGAAACTCCCAGATCAAAATTCCTGTGGAACTGCTGCATACAGGTGTAATTGTGAGAATGATATACACGCGCTTCTGATACATAGGCAACTCCATAGCCTTTTTTTACCATCCAGCCTGCATAGATCATATCTTCATTAAAAATAGCATGCTCCGGAAATCCACCAATCTCATCATAGATCCTGTGATCATAAGCAGCACAGACGTTGGAGCAGAAATATGTTTTGATCCCGTAGGTCTGTACATCTTTTTCCGTTTTCAGACAGGACTGTTCCGGATAATTAAAGGAACGGGTATATTTTTCCAGAAATCTGCAGTCCTTTTTTGGAAGCTGACGCGCATAAGCGGCTCCTGCCTGTGGATTCTCTGCAAGAGCTCCTACCAGTGCTCCGATCAGTTCCCTGTCTGCCGGCATTGCATCCTGTGTCATAAATACAAGGATCTCCGCATCCGAAAGCTCTGCCGCCTGCCTTCTGGTACCGCCATGGTCAAATTCTTCTTTTGTAAGATGCCGGACTTCCACAAGCGGATATTCCTGTTCCCAGGTCTCTTTCCAGAATTTCTTTTCTGTATTCATGACAAGGATCTTATTGATAGGATATTTCTGTGCGCTGAGTCTTTCCAGCAGTTTTTCAAATTCTTCTCCCGGACGGTATGCCGGGATGATCACGTCTGTTTTTAATGTTTTCATATTTGTCTCCTGTCCAGAAAGGACCACCCGTTACTGGATGGTCCCTTCTGCTGGTTGCTTATTTTGATGTTTTATTCATTCTCCGAATAATCTTCTCCGTCGGTATAATCGCTATAATCCGTATCGGAATCGTCCGTATCTGTGCTGTAATCGTCTCCGGAATAATCCGTATCTGTGCTGTAATCGTCTCCGGAGTAATCCGAATCATAATCTGTGTCTGTGCTGTAATCAGCATCATCACTTGTGTCCGTACTGCTGTAATCTGTGGATGTATCTCCCTGCCACGTGTACGAATCATCCGTTGCGTCATTCGGTGTATCTGTCACCGCAGGTGCAGTGTCCTGCACGTCGCCTCCGCCTGCGATATTTGTGATCTGGGCACTTCTGTTGAGTACATCCTGCGTCGGAGTGTAACTGGTGTCTCCATACAGAAACTGATGCATCTTCAGAACATTGGATTCCAGTGTGGTAGGTACGATAACGCTGCCCTTTACCTGGGCAAATTTATAATCATTGGGGAAGCCTGTAGTTTCATCAATACTGTAGCCGATCATAGCCGGGATCATCTTCAGGATCTCTGTTTTGGAAACAGAAGTTTTGACCATCGGGAATACTTGATCCATAATATCAAAGATAGTGGAAAGTCCTGCCTTTTTCGCCTTATCTACGATCATCTGGATCACTCGTCTCTGTCTCTCGGTACGTCCCATATCAAGACTTGCAGTATAACGGATACGGCAGTAGGAGGTAGCCTGTACACCATTAAGATGATAGGTATCTACGATTGCTTCCTCATCCTCCGGCTTCGGATCCGGCAGTTCGATCGGTGTGTAGCTCTTTCCGGTTTCCTCTGATGTCTCCACACAGTAATTGTTCATATGAACGATCTCCGCATAGGAAAGAGGGATGTCCAATCCTCCGAGGCAGTCTACCACAGTTACCAGCGCATTAAAATCAATGGCAACATAATCTGTGATATTCAGATCCAGATTCGTATTCAGCATGGAAACCGCGTTGGTCGGTCCGCCAAATGCATATGCCGAATTGGCTTTGGAATAGGTATCATCCTTTACATTGAGAAGGGTATCTCTATAGACAGACACAAGTTTGACTGCCTTCGTATCATTGTTGATACTCGCAATGATGATGGTATCACTGTTCTCTGTATTCAGCTTCTCATTCTTGCTTCTGTGGTCCAGTCCGAACAGTGCATAGGTGGTATATCCCGTCATCTGCGGTGCCTGATCATTAGTTACAATATCCTGGTCTGCAAGATCTGTTTCCTGGATGTCGATCTTATCCAGTTTGGCTGAGATCTGACCATAAACGAACAGACCTCCGATAAACAGGAGCAGTACGACGATCTCCAGGATAAATAAAATCTTCTTGCTTTTTTTCCGAGGTTTTGACATCTTTTCCTTTTCCCCTTTTTAGTATGCGTTCTTATTAATAAATCCTTTGAATATGGTAAGAAACATGATCTTTATATCAAATCCCACAGACCAGTTTTCGATATAATACAGATCACACTCTATCCTTTTTCTGATAGAAGTATCTCCACGATAGCCATTTACCTGTGCCCACCCGGTAAGACCCGGCCGCACCTGATGCTTGACCATATAACGTGGTATCTCCTCCCTAAACTTTTCTACAAAAAACGGCCGCTCCGGTCTTGGTCCCACAAGACTCATCTCACCCTTCAGAATGTTAAAAAGCTGTGGAAGCTCATCCAGACTGGTATGACGCATAAATTTACCGATTCCGGTAACTCTTGGATCGTTCTTTACTGTCCACGCCTTTTTTTCTTCTGATTCTTTCTGGATCTCCATGGAACGGAATTTATACATCCGGAAAGTCTGATTATGAAGCCCGACACGTTCCTGCTTATAGATCAGCGGTCCCGGCGAAGTCAGCTTGATCAGCATACACAACACCAGCATCACCGGTGAGGACACAATGATCGCAACGATCGCGCCTGCAATATCCATAGATCTCTTGATCAGTGCATTAAACGTGTTGCTCAGGGGCACATACCGGATATTGATCACCGGAAGCCCGAGAATATCTTCTGTATATGGTTTGGTCGGAATAATATTATTATAATCCGGAATAAATTTTGTGTGCACGCCGGATTTTTCACAGAGTGCAACGATCTCTTCCAGACGATAATACTCACTTAAGCCCAGGGTAATGGCTATTTCATCCAGACGACTGGATGGAAGGATGATCATCAGATTGGCGATTCGACCGATCACCTTAACGCCCTTATAAGTAGTGCCTGCCGGCACATTGTCATCCAGTATGCCCCTGATCACATATCCCCATTGCGGATTCTGCAGGATCCTGTCTACATATTCCTCGGCAGCACGGCTGTATCCTACCAGCAGCACCTGTTTCTGGTTCATTCCTTTTTTGCGCATATCCCGGAGAATGTAAAATATGACCATACGCACAAACCATTCCAGGACGATATTGATCACACAGAAAGAAACCAGAGTAAGACGGGAATAGTCCAGCTCTTTAAAATTGTAAAGTGCAAACATGATGATAAGGAGCCCTAACGCATTTGCCTTCACAATTCCGGCAAGTACGAGACGACGCCCCTGCATTCGCATCGGTGTATAAAGATCAAAGGCCTGATAAAGAAGTAAATATCCCGGAATAATGAATATCAGCATAAACATATATTCCTGGACGGTCTTGGACTGGACCGCCGAATGTTCAAAAATTCCCTGAAAACGGATCAACCAGGCCAGGGCATAGGAGGCCGCGATCACAAATACATCGATCAGCATATGGAGACGACTGAAATTTTTCTGGTTGTCTTTAATCAATTTCCGCCACCTCATTTAAGTTCATTGCTTTTATCTTATAATAGATGAAACTCAAAAGCAATAAAATCTTCCCTCCGAAATATAAAAATTCTGTGAAAATATGATGTCTTAACCGGCAAAACGCCTAAAAATGTTGATCCAGAGTTCAAACTGGAGCTGTATATAACGCGGAAGATTCCTCATGGAAAATCTGACTTTTTTGTTTTTGCGGCTGATCTGAAAGCCGTTTTTGATGCCTGCAAGGTACTCACGTCCGAATCCCTTGGATGCAAAAAACAGGATCTTCGCACCGAATCCCACCAGAAAAAACGGAAGGTTCAGCACGATCTGGAGAAACGGCATATTCTTATAGATAAGATAAATATTGTTTCTGGAAGAATACCGGATCTTGAACTGATTATATCTGGAGCCGCTGGTGCCGCTTCCTACATGATAAACCTTCGCTTTTGGAGCATACCAGTTCTGATAACCGCAGATCCTGGCACGATAGCCGATATCCAGATCCTCCAGATAAGCAAAATGCTCCTCATCAAAATCTCCGATCCTGTCAATAAATTTCTTACGGTAGATCGCAGCTCCCGCACAGGTGGAAAAAATCTTCTGCTCTCGGTCATAATGGCGGATATCCTTGCCTTTTCCCCTGGCAAAAGCCCAGCCAAGGGCACAGTAATAATTTCCAGCATCATCCATCTTGTCCCTGTCATGAAGCTGGATCATCTTTGCCTGACAGGAAAATGCCTTCTTATGTCTGCGCAGGGCAGCAACCATCTCCTCCAGGAAATCCGGTTCCGCTTCCGTATCATTGTTCAGAAGCAGCACATATGGGGAACGTGCCGCACGGATCCCTTCATTGACGGCTCTGCTGAAGCCGTAATTCTCCGGAAGCTGTATCATGTGTACCCATGGATATTCCGCTGAAACAAATGCACAGCTGCCATCAGTGGAACCATTATCCACTAGTATAACCTCAAAATTATGGATAGTCTGTCTTTCAAGACTGGAAAGAACACCATCCAGATATGCCATTCCGTTAAAGTTTGGTATGACTACTGATACTTCCTGCATTGCTTTATCCCTTCTTCTTTCCCATTCCCGGAAGGGGCTTCAGGGAATAATTCCATTTGGTTAAAGAAAGATTTTTGTTATAGTATGGATCTCCTTTTTTCAGGATATCCAGCCAGTGACAGCGCATGTATTCAATCTCCGTCTGGAAACGGCGGACCTTTTCCTCGCTGTCCTCAGTGCCTCTTGACTTGGATTCGTAATGATAGAGCTTCACATACGGATCATAGACGATCAGATGGCCGTGGCTTCGCACCTTCAGACAGAGATCCACATCATTAAACGCAACTGCAAGCTCTTCCGTAAAGCCTCCTGCCTCCAGAAAAACTTCCTTCTTCATCATCATACATGCTGCAGTCACACAGCTCATATCCTGCAAAAGAGAGGCCTTATGGAGATATCCGGTACGCTCTGCCGGCATATTCACAAACATGTTCCCGGCAATTCCGCCCATTCCCACCACGCAGCCTGCATGCTGAATGGTGTTATCCGGATAGATCAGCTTGACGCCAACTGCACCTGTTTCCTTACGCTGGCACACGCTCAGCATCTCTGACATCCAGTCCGGATCGATGACCTTTACGTCATTATTCAGAAAAAGCAGGTAATCTCCTTTGGCATGGCGCACCCCGAAATTGTTGATGGCAGAATAGTTGAAGCCTTTTTTCCAGCGGATCAGATGGACCCTGGGATCCTCCGAAAGCTTTCTGTAATACCGAAAGATCTCTTCGGAGCTGCTGTTGTTCTCCACAACGATGATCTCGTAATTTTTGTAGGCAGTTTTTTCAAAAATGGATTCCACGCAGGCCTGAAGCGTTTCTTTCTCCTCACGGTTCGGAATGATAACAGAAACCAGATGTTCTCCCTGCACCGGATACTTCACACGGTAAAATCCAAAATCCGGAGTATGCTCCACGGTTCCCGGAGTTCCGGTCCGTTTGAGATTCCCCTCAATGGCACGTCTGCCGGCTTCAAAAGCATACATCTTGCTTGCCGGATTATCTGCTGTGGAGGATTTGTGGGTCCTCCAGTGATAAAGGATCTCCGGTACATGGACCACTTCCCTTGCCTGCTCCACACAGCGGAAAATGAAATCATAATCCTGGGCGCCGTCAAATTCCCGGCGAAATCCGCCCACTGTCTGCACTACGGAACGTCTTACCACCAGAAAATGGCAGATATAATTATTGGATCTTAAAAGATCCAGGTTAAAGTCCGGTTTCAGATGGGGCTGAAAATGTTCAGAAAGATCTGTCGTGACCTTATCCTCATCTGTATAGATCACATCCGCCTCCGGATGCTCCTCCAGTGCCGCCGCGATCTCATACAATGCATTAGGTGCCAGCAGATCATCATGATCCAGAAGTGCGATAAAATCACCCTCTGCCATGGCAAAAGCTACGTTTGTATTTTCTGCAATGCCAAGATTCTCTTTCAGATCCTGATAGCGGATCCTCCTGTCCATCTCTGCATAGGATCTCAGCACAGTCTGCATGTCCGGATCCTCCGGGCTTCCGTTTGCCAGACACAGCTCCCAGTTCTCATATGTCTGTGCAAGGAGAGAGTCCAGCATCTGTCTTAAAAAACGCTCCGGTGTCAGATATGCAGGTACCACAATGCTGATCAGCGGCCCATCCGGAAATTTGCGTTTCCGCTGCTTCTCCAGTGTTTCCTCGTCAGGTCTGTATGCCTCATACCATGGTCCGTAAGGAACCTCTTCCGGTTCAAAACGCTCATGAAGCCGGATCCAGAACTCTTTCAGGCCATAATGCTTCAGGTATCTTAAGCCCTTCTGTACTGTATAGGGGGAAAGCTTCTTTATAAGTCTGTCCCATTGGATCTTTCCTGTAGAATCATCTTTACTCATATATTATCTCCGTATTACTCAGTTTGATGTTACTGTTCACTCTGTTCTCAGTAACAGTTTGATGAACATATTTTACCATTCCATCATTTTTTTTGCAAGGAAGAGAGGAAATGTGTTATACTGAGTTTACGTATGTATTGCTTACATAAGAATTATTTTTTATACAGGAGTACCATTTATCATGAAAAAATCAAGAATAACCACAGCGCTTCTGGCTATTGGGATCTCCGCTTCCATGGTGTTCCAGACTCCAGTTTTCGCCACAGAAGGAACCGCTGTTGCTGCATCCTCCGGTATTACCACCAATGGGATCAGCGGCTGGCCTCAGGGGCCTGAGATCACTTCCGCATCTGCTGTGATCATGGAAGATACTTCCGATACGATCCTCTATGCCAAGGATATGGACACCACGCTTTCTCCGGCCGGCGCAGTTAAGATCATGACCTGTCTTCTGGCACTGGAGAACAGCCAGCTTGACGATCAGGTTACCATGACAGAAACCGGTGTATCCGGTGTTACAGACGGAGGCGCTCATATTTCCTCACAGCTCGGAGAGGTATTTACCATAGAGCAGTGTCTTTATGCTCTGATGCTGGCCTCTGCCAATGACATTGCTCTCCAGGTCGCAGAACAGATCGGCGGATCTGTGGATGCCTTTGTCCAGAAAATGAACGACCGTGCCAAGGAGCTAGGATGTACCAATACGGTATTCACCAATCCTACCGGTCTCCCGGATGACAACCAGCATACCACAGCACATGATCTGGCTCTGATCATGCAGGCGGCTATCCGTAATGACAGCTTCCGCACCATCTCCGGAGCCACCTCCTATACGATCCCGGCTACCAATGTTTCCGGCGGTACCCGTAACCTGACAAGCTCTTTTACCATGACAGATCCTGCATCCGCTTCCTATTATGAAGGATGTATCGGCGGTCGTGAAAGTACCACCACTGCTTCCGGAAGCGTTCTTGTCACAGCTGCACAGCGAAATGGTACTACTCTGATCGCAGTAGTCATGAACGGAGCGACCGGTCAGACAGCCAACGAAGCGATCTCACTTCTGGATTACGGTTTTTCCAATTTCCAGCTTCTGAATCTCAGCGAGGATGATTTTCACATCCTGTCCGGCGGCACTGTAATGGTTCCATCCGGTGCGACCGCAGACGACCTGACTACGGAAGATACGGAATCTGATGGTCAGATCTTACGCACCTATTCCTTTGGCGGAACTCAGGTGGGAACTGCAGTTGTCGAGGATTCCTCCCAGGAAAGCTCCTCCGATGTACTGGAAAATGATGAAAACATGGATTCTGCAAAAGCTTATTCCGAATCCAGATCCCAGATCCCGTATTTTGCCATTGGCGGTGTGGGCATCCTGCTCCTTATCCTTCTGCTGTGGCGCATGATCCGGATCATCCGTTCCTGATCTTGGTTCCCAGGCAAATATATTTCAGAATCAAAAAATCCCTCCTATGTACCGGTCATATCCGGATACATAGAAGGGATTTTTTTCTGCCATCTCACCCATCGGGGTGTCAGCCATAAAACGGAACTACCAGGAAGATATAGCATAAAAACGGCGAAGCAGCCAGAAGTGCTGTCAGGACCCGGTATATCCACATTCTGATATTTTCTTTTTTTACAAAACGCTCAAGCAGACGATTCCAGCCGGCTGTCACAAAATACATGGCCGGATACAGTGCCGGCATGATATAACGTCCCTGTGCCTGGTTGTCACTATAATATACATAATACATAAACAGCCCAACAGGGATCAGGATCAGAAGGATCAGCAGCAGATGAAAGATCCCTTTTCTGTCCCATTTATCGTACACGGTTATTGTTTTTATCTTCAGCTTTTCACTTCCTGCTGCTTTTCGTTCTTTTACCACAGTACGTTTCTTCGGATAAAACATTCCCAGCATGGTTAAAATACCGATCCCACCCATTCCAAAGAACAGGAAATATGCCTTGCTCACATTATAAGGCATATAGATCTGCATCAGACCAAAGGTTCCGATAAAGCTTACCAGTACTGTCAGCAGCCAGTTATGCTGCCAGCCCGGGTCCTGATACAGAAGGATATCCTTCCATGACCAGTTCAGCTTCTCCGGTGTAGGGTATCTGGACGGCCTGTAATCAACAGCCGCATATTTTTCCGCACACAGTGCACAGGCTTTTCTTCCGATAAGATCTCCGTCATAGAGAACGGCATTTCGTATAAACCACCAGCCGCATAAGGCAAAGGTTACTGCCGCGATCACGATCCCTCTCCGGAACAGAAATGCAACTCTCTGTTTTACCGGCTCTTCCCTGCACAGAAGGACTGTCAGGCAGAAAAACAGAAAGCTGCATAAGATCCATCCGTAGGCATTATAGTAGGACAGTGCACAGACTGCCATTCCAACAGCCAGAAGGATCGAATTTCTGAAACTCCAGTCTCCCGCTTCCAGACAACAGGACCAGGAATACAGGAGCATCGCCATGGATAAAAGTGCCAGGGAATCCGTATTTACATAAGTCCCCAGAAACAATGCCTGCGGCATAAAGCCTGCCAGTGCGGCAAACAGCCATCTTCCTTCTTTCGGAAAAAGCTTTCCGGATGCTTTCACCACAAAATATACCGCTCCAGTCACAAAGAGCACATCTGCCATCCTCGCCGCATGGAGTAATCCGTCTGCAGATGCATGGAACAGACCTGCGATTCCCATAAATACAGCAGATACCATATAGGAAAGGATCGGATAATAGGCATAGGAAATCCCCCATGTCGCATCACGGATGGTTGGCTCATCTCCAAGAGGCAGCTTTCCCGGATGCTCATGAAGATACTGTGCCACCATGTAGCGCATTTTTTCATCGGGGCCTGCCCCCAGGGGCTGCATGAACGCCCATGCAGTCAGGAGCAAAAATGCTGCCAGGACAAGAACCCCTGCCTGAACTCTCTCATCCTTCCAGATTTTTTTCTTTTCCAAAATATAACCTCCTATATCCGCTTCAGAGAAAAATCCTGGCTCTCCAGTGTAAGGTTCGGATTATAGTAAGGATCTCCGTCACGGAGGATCTCCGGCCAGTGCTTCTCAAAGGAAGCGATCTCGCGGTTAAATCTTGCCACCTTCTCCGGTGTATCCTCAAGACCTCTGGATTTGGATTCATAGTGATAAAGCTCCGCATAAGGATTGTATACAACCAGATATCCGGCTTTTCCCAGACGAAGGCAGAAATCTATGTCATTAAAGGCAACCTGGAATTCCTCACTTAATCCGTGAACCTTATCAAAGGCCTCACGCTTCACCATCATGCAGGCTGCGGTTACAGCGCTGTAATCCTGGGCACAGATGATCCTGTGGCAGTATCCGGTAGCGTCTCTCTTCTGCTGCACAAAGCAGTGTCCCGCAATGCCGCCGAAGCCAACGACTACTCCTGCATGCTGCACGGTATCATCCTCATAATAGAGCCGCGCTCCTACAGCTCCCACATCCGGTCTCATACAGTATCCCAGAAGCTGCTCCAGACAGTCCGGGCTGATGATCTCCGTATCATTGTTGAGAAGAAGCAGATAGTCACCCTTAGCATGAGCAGCTCCGAAATTATTGATAGCAGAATAGTTGAAAATACCATCCCAGTACACCACATGGGCTTTCGGATTGGATGCTTCCAGCTCTTTATAGTAAGCAAAGGTCTCATCCTCCGTACTGTTGTTCTCCACGATCACATACTCATAATTGCGGTAAGTTGCCTTTTCTTCGATGGAATCAATACATCTCTTCAGATCATCGATGTGATCCTTGTTTGGGATGATGATGGAAATCAGCGGTTTTTCCTCCCAGAGGAATTTTGTACGGTAAAGTCCAAGATATTCACCTTTTTCGATTTCCACCGGAACTCCGAGCCTGTCATAATGAGCCTTGATGGCACGTGCTCCTGCATCAAAGGCATACATTTTGCTTTCCGGATTCTCTGCTGTGGAATCCTCATGGCATCTCCAGTGATAAAGGATCCTGGGGATATGATGGATCTGCTCTCTTCCCGCAGCTTCCACACAGCGGAACACAAAATCATAATCCTGTGCACCGTCAAATTCCTTTTTCAGCCTTCCGATCTGATCCACGATCTCTTTTTTTACGACAAAAAGATGACAGATGTAGTTTACTGTACACAAAAGATCAATATTGAAGTCCGGTTTGAAATGCGGCTGAAAGAATTTGTGCCCGTCCATGGACATCTTATCTTCATCGGAATACAGAACCTTAAGCTCCGGATCCTCATTCAGCGCTTTCACACACTGGAACAAGGCGTCCGGCGTCAGCTCATCATCATGATCTGCAAACACGATAAAATCTCCTGTTGCCGCTTTCATGGCCGCATTGGTATTCTCTGCGATCTGAAGTGCCTGGTCGTTGCGGATCACACGGATCCTGTCATCACTTTTTTCCAGCCTGTTCAGATAATCGGTAAGAGGAGAATCTGCTCCGCTTCCGTCGGAAAGACAAAGCTCCCAGTTCCCGTAGGTCTGGGCTTCTATGGAATCTACCAGCTGCTGTAGATATTTTTCCGGTGTTTTGTAAAGCGGGATCACAATACTGAATTTTGGATTCCTGGAAAATTTCGTTTTTCTTTCTTCTGCAAGCTCTGCCTTGTCCGGCAGATGCTTCACGATCCATTTGGAATAATCCACCGGACGGTTTTTACGGTCCAGCACCTTTCCAAATACCTTTCCGGTAAGGGCTGCTGCCCCGTGAAGCTTCATGTAACGGCTTCCCTTACGGAAATATACCGCAGCTTTCTCCGCAAGGCGCTTCTGTGGCTGCAGATGTACCAGACGAAGCGTCCGCACATTGCCTGCCTCAAATACAATGTAGAATTCCTTCACACTGTCATAATGGAATTCAAAGAAAAAACCGCTCTTCTCATCGATTTCTGTTTCCTGGTACCGATTCTGTACATCCACACGTTTCAGTCTGGTGATCTCGCAGGGGATTTCCTTCCGGCTGCGATCCTCCAGGCGTATGGTCAGGGGGCTGTTAAAGGCTGCCCAGCCACGGACACGGCAGATCTTTTCCCCGGCTTCCACCTCGATGCTCTCAATAAAGTACTGCGGTTTTCCCTGTTTCCTGTAAAGCTGTGCTGCCGAAACAGAAAACCACCGGATACGTTTTTCACCCTTTACCGCATAAACAACAAGCTTCTTTTTGCCCTCCAGATCCGGCAGGCAGATTTCCATCTGCACACGTTCTCCGTTTACCAGATCCAGATCCTTAAAGCGCTCCAGGGCGCTGACACGCTCCTGGGCACTGATGGCTGCCGGAAGCTTTTCCCCGTCAAGAACGGCTTCCGGCTTATAATCCTTCGGCCAGGTTCCCTGAAGATGATACAGAGAACTGTCCTTCAGGTCAAACCTGTCCTTTTCTACTTCGTATAGCTCTCGCTGCATAACAATTCCTCCATTGCATCCTTTCCGGTATTTACTGTAAGGTAATGTTCCATAACCTTCTGATGTGCGGCCTCACCCATGGCTTTTCTGGCCTTCTCATCAGTAACCAGAGCTTCCAGGGCATTGACCCACTCTTCTTTTGTGGTACACATCCAGCCATCTTTTCCGTTTTCGACCACGTATTCCATCTCACAGTTACGGCTCATGACACTCGGAACCTTTACAAGGGCAGCCTCTGTCCACTTATTCTCGGATTTACACCAGTGGAACAGGCTGTTCTCCAGTGGCATCAGATTGATATCAAGTCCTGCGATCACGGCAGGCAGCTGTCTCCAGTCCATAAACGGAAGCTTCTCAATGCGGTTCTGCACCAGCTCCATTCCGGATTCATCCAGCACACCCACTAGCTTCAGATAAACCTCCGGGTGGCGCTCCATCACCTCCAGAAGTGCTGCCTCCACCTGGGCAAAATCCTGATCATGCGTTTTGGAACCACTTAAATATCCGATATAGATCCGGTCTTTAGCCTTGTCTGTCTGCTCCACAGCCTCGTGAGACAAGATCTCCATCTCCATACTCATACAGTTGCGGTTGATCACCACCGGTTTTTCCGGAAATTCTTCCCGGATCTCTCCTGCCAGTGTCTCCGTAGATGTAAAATATCCGTCGCAGAATCCCATACATCCGCGGATACGGTCTGTAGTTGTGCGGAAGTCACTGTACTCGCTTCCCTTCAGGAAATGCAGCCCGGAAATTTTTTCGTAATTAAATACCAGGTCATCCACATCATAGTAAACAGGGATTCCGGCTGCTTTCGCCCGGTTGGCAAGCATTTCTGCTTCCATCAGCTTGCTGCAGCGGTACATCACGATCGCTGTATATTCCTCGATCTTTTCCTGCTCTGCCTGATCTATCTGGATAAACTTCGATGCATAGCCTTTAAGGATCAGCTGCTCCCGGAAATGCTCCACACGATATCTGGAGGCAAAGGAAATCTCCTCTCCTACGAAAAGAAGCCTGCGTTTTTCCACAGGGAGCTCACTTTCGCCGAGAGTTTTCCACAGAGAAATCATCTCTTCCACAATATTCTCCGGCTTCTCATCTTTCAGGACAAGGCCCTTGGCATAGCGTTTCACACGTTCTACAGGTGCACCTACCGGAAGTACCGCTACCGGAAATCCCATGGAAATGATCTCCGAGGTTGTGTAGGAGAAGGTCTCCGGCCATACGGACGGGATCAGGAACATATCAATATCCTGCTCCAGGGTAAGTCTTGGGATCTCCTCTCTTATATATCTTCCTGTCTGGGAAAATACCGGACTTTCGATCTCTTCGTCGGAAGTACCGATCAGTCTCAGACGGATATTCAGTTCATTCTCTTCGATATATCCTGCAAGCGCCTTCACAACCTCCAGGCCTTTTTTGTAGCAGAGTACGCCGATAAGACCAATGTTAAAGGTCTCTGTGGTTTTTTTATTTTTTTTCACTGCCGGAAGGTAATGGGGTGCATGCGGGATCACATGGAGATTGTATACATCCGGATAAGCACGCTTGAACAGCCTTGCCGTATCATCGGAAAATGCACGGATCTCATCACAGTTTGACAGAAATTCCCGGAATTTTGTACGCCAGAGCGTTCCGGTTCCGTATTCTGTGCAGGCATTGCTGCGGTTATCCGGAATACATTTATCGCAGACCTCACAGGATGGAACACCACAGTATTTTCCTTCTGCATCGATCAGATTCACTGCCGGGCAAAGGGCAAAGAAATCATGAAGAAGCATAAGGAGCTTCGCACCCTGCTCTCTCTTAAGACGCAGGATACGTTCCAGAGTTCCGTAAAGATCCTGATAGGTCACAAGCTCGTTGATCCAGATCTCATCCACACGCATCAGCTCACCAAGGGCAGTTTCCAGATCATTTGCAAAAAATTCCATCTCATACTGCTTATACTGATACGTAAAGTAAAAACGATTGCTTACGATATTATAGCGGATGGTCACAAAACGGTATCCTTCCCGCAGAGCCAGACGTCTTTTTTCCACAAGATAAGCCGTTGCACCGCCGCCAAGATCATGGTCAAAGGCCACAATGGTAGGCACATCCAGCTTCCTGTTGAGAAGCTTCATTTCCACGTAGAGTCTTACCGGACGAAGCGGGTCTCTTCTGCAGTAATCCGCAGTATCCTTGTTGTAATCCGGATGCTTGCGGAGCAGCGCCTCACTGTGCTCTTTCAGAAGTCTCTGCTTTTCCTCAGACGGGAAACTTCCACCATGCTTGTGATATACAAACAGGTTATCCACATGCACGTTCTCATAGCCTGCAGCTATGGCACGCTGGCACCAGTCATTCTCCTCACCGTAGCCTTTTCCGAAATTCTCCTCATCCAGAAGGCCAACCTCCTGGATTGCTTTCAGGTTCATACCCATGCAGAAGCCCACACCGGTAGGCATAGCCGGATACTGCGGACGGATCATGCGGAATTCATCATCGATCTCCCACAGCGGCATTCCCTCAAACAGTTTGTTATCCCGGCAGAAATCCGGGAAGCTGCAGATGGTTCCGCAAGTGGTAAACGGTGTAGTGGTTGCAATATTTTCCTTTGCAAAGATCGGAAGCATCAGGCGCTCCAGCCACTCTTCCGGAACCTCCACATCTGTATTTACAAGAGCCACATGATTTTCCGCCATCTTTAATCCACGGTTTACAGACGGAAGGAAGCCCATATTGGTCTCATTATTCAGAAGTACCACATTGTCATGCTCTGCGGCATATTTTTCCAGATAGTTTCCTACTTCAGGATCCGGACTCTTATCATTTACGAGGATCAGACGATATGGAACCTTTGTCTTTTCAATTCCGGAAAACAGGGCATCAAAATACTCCAGTCCGTTGTAAACCGGCACGATCACATCCACCTTCTGCTGATAGACTGCCTGTGGATATGCCTTTCTCGTGCTGCGTACATGACGCTGTTTGAAATGGCGAAGATTTCCGATACTCTTCGGATCTTCGATCGCGTATACCAGAAGCTCTTTCTGATCCCTGGTTCCCGGGATCTTTCCGATAAGGAATCTTCCGGTATCCGCTGCGGTTCCGTATTCCAGGAAAACAGAAGTCTCTGCCGGCGCAAGAACCGTTGCCAGGAAAGAAAACCCGGCACTTTCCGCATCCGGATTTCCAATGGCATTAGCCACATCCGTACGGTAGATCGTAGTACAGGAAGCCTCCTGAAGCTTCTGTGTTCCCTGATAAAATGCGATCCTTGGCTGTCCCATAGACGCAAACGTCGGATCAAAGGCCCAGCCAATGGCATTTAAGGTGCCATTCTCATAATGGAAGAAATCAACACTGCCCATACAGGTAGGAGTTGTCTCCACTCCCATCACTGCCGCCGGCTCTGTATGATAGCGAAGAACCTTTTTGACCAGTCTCTTTACCTGCGCTTTTTTGCCTGGATGACGAAGGGCCTCTTCCTGCGCACGTGCTGCTTCCTCTGCAGCTTGCTTTGCGGCACGTTCAGCCTCTTTTCTGATACGCTCCTGTTCTCTTCGTACTTCCCGCTCTTTTTCAAAGGCCAGAAGCTTTTCCACATCCGGAAGCTCAAGGCAGTCAAGTTTTCCCTCTATTACGATCCTGTCCACATTTTCCGGGTGCGTAACATCGATAAGATAAAAGCCATCGGTGGTAAAAAACGCAGTGGTACTGTTATCCACCTTCATATGGACACCCTGAGGCACAAGCTCCGCACTGCATCCGCAATCCAGACGCTCTATCCTCACTTTCAGGAAATGACCGTTTGCAGGATTCCAGCGGAGATTTCGTATTCCTTTGATACCGGAAAGCGCAAACTCTACCCGGAAACGGTTTCCGGAAAGTTTTCCCTCTGCATAAAGTGTATGCTCTTCACAGAATCCCTCACCAAGATCATAGTACAGCTTGCTGTGCATCTGGTGCTTTTCTCTTTCTCTGTTCACCAGCTCTGTTACGGAAACCGGCACTTTTTTCTGTTCAAACGGGATCAGGGAACCGCAGCCCACATACTCATAGACGAAATGCATGGTCCAATCCATAAATATCTCATAGTCTGTATAGCTGATGTCAAACTCCGCCATCATCTCATCCTCATGACATAACCGCGGCAGCTCAGAAACATGTGTATACAGTTCATGGATCAGGCGCCACATGATAAAATTCACAGGCACAGGGAAATCAAACATCCACTCATAATCTATGATCTGATTTTCCTTTTCTCCCATAAAGATGTTGCTGCAGATCAGGTCCACATTGGCCGGGCAGACACATTCGTAATCCTCTCTTCCCGGATGATCACCAAATACCTCGCGGAACTCTCCGGTCCTGTAATCCACAACCTGACGAGCCCCGAAAAATTCCTGATAGAATTTTTTAAGAAGGGCCTTGATCTCTTCAAGATCTTCTTTCTGGGCAAGCTCTGCGATTTCCTGGTGAAGAGTTTTTCCAGTAAGGAGCGGATAAGAGATCTTTCCGTTTTCTGCCCTGCAGGGAAGATTCTTGTATTTATCGGATCCAGTACTCTCTGTTCCGGTTTTTTCCAGTTTTTCCACAAATTCCTCAGCCTGGGGCACCATAGCCTCTTTTTCCGCACGGACCTCTCCGTTCTCCCGGACGATCCTGGTCAGAAGACGGAACTTTTCTTTTCGCTCCTGGTTCAGCTTCACATAAAGGATTTCCTCCGGGTCCCGGTTTTCGGTACGTCCTGCCTCCACAAGAAAAGAATTCACAAAGCTGTCCAGGATCTTCTCTTTTTCGAAGGCCTTTACGCCTTCACTTTCTGCAAAAAGATCTGCTGTCTTATCTGTGTATACAGGATAGCTTCTTCCGTAGGAATTGGTATAAAGGCTCTCATCTGTAAAAATCTCTGTCGGAAATTTATAATCCGGATACGGGTAGTAAAAGCGCAGAAAAGGAAAGCCGCTGTTTTCCAGCAGCTCTCCCAGTTCATTCTTGGAAAAGGTGCGCACAGACTGATTTCCCGGATATCCATTGATCCCGAAAAAATGAAGATCTGTGTGATCCTCCGGTGCTCCGGCAAAGTACTTCAATCCCAGTCTGTTCTCAATGGCGATCAGAAGTCTTCCCTCCGGCTTCAGATAAGCGCCCATACGCTGAAGAAATGTCTCGTAAGGAGTTTTTCCCTCGGTAAAGCTCATGGCATACTCCAGCACACCGTTTACTACCACATAGTCGAATTTTTCCGGAAAAGTCATGTCATTCAGGTTTCCAACCATGATCGTCAGATTTTCCTTATCCCTGTTTCTCGCATAATTGATATCTGCCCGACGTTTGGAAAGCTCCACGGAAGTCACATGACCGGCCTTGCGGCAAAGCATTCCGGTAATGGCTCCGCATCCGGCTCCGATCTCCAGAACGGAATCTGCCTTTTTCAGAGGATACCAGCTTAAGATATTCTCCCGCAGCCCTGAAAAATGGTAGACCATTGGAAAACTTACCTCTTCCTCCGGCAGGTCTTCAAAAGATTTGCCTTCCTGTGCCATTTTCAGAAGTGTTTCCTCGATATCCCCATCGGAATAATGATCCTTCGCCGTATAATAATCTAAATTCAACTCCGCCATAGTCGTTCCTCCACTTATTTCACAGATACTTTGGAAAACAGATCAAAATATCCTACTGCTTTCTTATCTGTGATCACGGTCAGGTTACACACATCGTAAAGACGATGAAATACGGTAAAATCGCCGTCTTTATATCCGGTGCAGCCCAGACACAGCATATATTCCCCTGCCTCCAAAGGCATCACCTGTTTGAAGGTGATCTCACGGACATCGCCTGCCTTCTGCGGTTTCAGAGGCGTATGTTCATACATGGTATTGGTTCCTGTGATCTCGGTGCCTTTCAGATCTTTCAGGGTAAATGCAAAGATCGGATCGCTGACATCTGCCTGGAACTTCACTTTCATCTGAACGGAAAATTCCTTGCCTTTTTCGATCACATTGGTGATCATTCCTGTATCATCCCGGATGGCAAAATCCACGATCTCGCCAAGCTTACTGCCGTATTCCAGGACCTTGGGATTCAGGTTCAGGCTGTCCTTCATAGCTTTACCGTTTCCGGTATGTGCTTTCAGTGAAACGTCTGCTCCGGCTGCCTGATTCTCCGTCGCCTGTCCCTCTTCTGCATCGTCTGTGTTTTCTTCCAGATCTGCATCGTCATACTGATTGACCAGCACACGACGGTAAAGATTGACCATCTCCTTGGCACCACCCTCTGCAAGCTTCTCACCTTTGTTTAGAAGCACAACACGGTCACAGTATTTTCCGATGCTGCTCAGGTCATGGCTTACAAACAGAATGGTCTTCCCCATTTCCTTGAACTCTTCGAACTTCCGGTAACATTTTGCCTGGAAAAATACGTCACCTACGGAAAGAGCCTCATCAACGATCAGGATCTCCGGATCGATATTGATAGCTACCGCAAAAGCCAGACGCACGAACATACCACTGGAATATGTTTTTACCGGCTGATAGATAAAATCACCGATATCTGCAAAATCAAGAATAGACTGCAGCTTGGCATCGATCTCTTCTCTGGAAAAACCGATCATGCTTCCGTTGAGATATACATTTTCAAGTCCGGAATATTCTCCGTTAAATCCGGCTCCCAGCTCCAGAAGCGCTGAGATCCTTCCGTTTACGGCTATTTCTCCGGCCGTAGGCGAAAGTACGCCGGTGATGATCTTCAGGATCGTGGATTTACCGGAACCATTTGTTCCGATAATTCCCACTGTTTCTCCCTTATGCACCTGAAAGGATACATGGTTGAGCGCATAATGCTCTTTATATTTCTTTTTTCTGGATAATCCCAGAGACTCCTTAAGACGATCCATAGGATTATCGTAAAGCTTGTACATCTTACTGACATCATTTACTGAAATCGCAATATCTTCTGCCATTTTCAACCTCACTTTTGTGTAAATCGTTCACTCTCACAATCTGCCGCCGTTCTGCTTTTTATCCTTACAGAGCAAATCCCCCATGGGAACTGTCCGGTCCGGATCAGGCGGATATCCGCCATCCGCATTCAATTAAAGCACATCTGCAAAATGCGGCTTCAGACGTTTGAATATCACAGATCCCAGTCCGAAAAGCAGGATCGTAACTACCCAGAAATAGATCGTCCATGAAACATGGTTCCAGATCCCGATATGACCAAGCATGGAATCACGGTAGCCCGTAACTACATAGTACATCGGATTCAGCTTAAACAGCTTGATCAGCCATGGATGTGAAGAAAGCATATTGATATCCCACATGATCGGTGTAAGCCATACACCCACCTGAAGAAAAATACTGATGATCTGGGTCAGATCACGGAAAAAAATGACGATCGCACTTGTAGCATACACAAGTCCCAGTACAAAAAGGAAGGTGCAGACAGAGTAATAAATGATCTGCAGTGTATAAAGGCTTGGTGTATATCCGTAGCATGCACATAAGATCAGTGCAAAGGCCACAAAGAAAACATGCACGAAAAGTGCGGAGATGATCTTTACGATAGGAAGGATGCTGATCTTGAATACAACCTTCTTCACAAGATAATTGTATTCGATCAGGGCATTGGTTCCACCGTTTAATGCATCCTGGAAGAAAAACCACGGCACGATACCGGATACCAGATAGAGTACAAAAGGGTAATCCGATACCGTTCCGGCCTTCAGTCCTACGGAAAATACAAACCAGTAGACCAGGATCGTTACGATAGGCTGGATAAATGCCCAGACAATACCAAGATAGGATCCTGCATATTTTGTTTTGAAATCATTTTTTGCAAGGCTTAAAACCAGCTTTCGATTCTGGTACAGCTCCGCCGGCAAAGCTAATATTTTCTTCATTCTGCAATTCCTTATCGATTCTTATATTCCTCGAAGCTTCCCCACTTCTGGTCCTTGTCGGAGAAAATAAGCTCCATGCCTTCCGGGATCGGCCACTCAACGTTAATGTCCTTGTCATTCCAGATCAGTCCGCCCTCATCGTTTGGATGATAGAAATCAGAGCACTTGTAGGTGAACTCTGCATTCTCGGAAAGTACTAGGAAACCATGAGCAAATCCCTTAGGAATAAAGAACTGTTTCTTGTTTTCTGCGGAAAGGACTACACCATACCATTTTCCAAAGGTCTTGGAGCCTTCACGAAGGTCAACCGCAACATCAAACACTTCTCCGTTTACCACACGTACCAGTTTATCCTGGGGATAGCTGATCTGGAAATGAAGTCCGCGGAGAACACCGTAACGGGAGCTGGACTGATTGTCCTGAACGAATTCCACATCAATGCCTGCTTCCTTGAAATCGTTATAATTGTATGTTTCCATGAAATATCCTCTGGAATCACCAAATACAGTTGGCTCGATCACTTTCAGTCCTTCAATATCTCCGCACTGTGTTACTTTTATTTTTCCCATTTTTTCTTTCTCCTTTTCTGTTTTGATTTATTTGTGATGTTTCTTTTCTTTTATTCTGAGAGCCGCAAGAAGGGCGATCAGGATCAGGATCATCGCTGCCATGATCATAAGAAGGATCTTACGCAGGGCAGGAATGCTCTTTTTTTCGCTGGAGTCCTCTCCGGCTGTACTCTTCTCTGTTGTTTTGCTGTTATCTTCCTCTGCTGATTCTGTGGAAGCTTCCACTTCGGAGCTGTCCGCTTCCTGGCTGTCCTCTGCCGCCGCGGTCGGTTCCGGTACCGGTGTATCAGTTGCCTGTGCAACACTTGCGGTACCGATCAGATAATCTCCGAAATAGTAACCGGTTTCTGTTTTCCCATTGGTATTCTCTGACTTCTCGGTAAGGGAATTCAGCTCCACCCCTTTTGGAAGGAATACATAGCCGCCATTTACTTCTGTTTTTGTGAAATTCTCAAATGCGTAATTAAACATAGCTGTACTGTCCATACAGGAATTGGAAAGCTCTGTTCCACGCATAGTCACTGCAATATATGTGGTATTATCTCTGGTCACTCCTGTGACAAGTGTATGCCCTGCCGCAACGGTAGTTCCGGTTTTTCCACCAATGCAGCCTTCATAGTAAAATCCGCTTTCCGGTGCAAACATAGGATGATGGGTATGCAGGATCCTCTGCTGGCTGTTCATATTTGTAGGCTGGATGATATAGTCCGGTGTGCCCACGACCGTACGGAATGTTTCATTTTTCAGGCCTTCTCGGAAGATCAGCGCCATATCCCGTGCTGAAGAATAATGATTATCATCCGGAAGTCCGCTGGAATTTGCAAAATGTGTATTGGTACATCCGATCTCACTGGCGCGCTGGTTCATCATATCGATAAATGCCTGCTCTGTCCCGCCGATATGCTCTGCGATCTGTGCCGCAACGTCATTGGCAGACTGGATGATCAGAGCATGAAGACAATCCTCCATAGTCAGGACTTCGCCCACCTTTGTGCCGATATTACTGGAATCTGCCGTAACATTACGCACCCCGGTCTCTGTAAAGGTCACCTTCTCATCCATGGTGGAGTTCTCCACTGCCACCAGCAAGGTCATGATCTTGGTAATGCTGGCCGGATATCTCTGTTCATCTCCGCCCTTGTTATAAAGAACAACTCCTGTGTCTGCATCCATCAGGATACCGGTATCTGAGGTAATATCCGGTCCTGCCGGCCATCCCTGGATCTGGTTGGTGCTGATATCATATTTCGCATTCAGATCCACTGCAGCCATGGTCTGTAACGGCAGCATCAACGCCACACTGACTGCTGCGAAAACTGCCAGTAATTTTTTTGTTTTTTTCATAGCTCTCCCCTTCTTCTGTTAAAACCCGTCAAAGGAAGCAATCGCATCCACAACTCTCTTCGCATCCTCCATATCCAGATTATAGAACATGGGCAGTCGCATAAGACGCTCGCTTTCTTTTGTAGTATAAACATCTTCTCCGGAAAATCTTCCGAATTTTTTTCCTGCCGGTGCGGAATGAAGGGGTACATAATGGAACACACTGCAGATATCCTTTTCGCGGAGATATTTCAGAAGCCTTGTGCGTACCTGGATATCATGTACCTTAATGTAGTACATATGTGCATTATGTGTGCATTCTTCCGGTACATAAGGCTGCTGGATCTTTCCTTCCTCCGCCAGAAATCTAAGGTTCTCATTGTAAAAATCATAGATCTGCATCCGCTTATCGCTGATCTTCTTATGCTGCTCCAGCTGGGCATAAAGATATGCCGCATTCAATTCGCTCGGAAGATAGGATGATCCATAATCCATCCAGCGGTATTTATCTACCTGACCACGGAAAAACTTACTGCGGTCCGTTCCTTTTTCTCTCAGGATCTCTGCCTTCTCCAGGTACTGATCCCCGTTGAACAGGATCGCACCGCCCTCTCCCATGGTATAGTTCTTAGTCTCATGGAAACTGTAGCAGCCAAAATCTCCAATGGTACCAAGGGCTTTTCCCTTATAGTAGGCATCCACACCCTGGGCCGCGTCTTCCACTACCTTCAGATCATGTCTTCCAGCAATCTCCATGATCGTATCCATCTCGCAGGCTACTCCTGCATAATGGACCGGAACGATCGCGCGGGTCTTATCTGTGATTGCCTGTTCGATCAGCTTCTCGTCAATATTCATGGTATCCGGCCGGATATCCACAAATACAATCCTTGCACCGCGAAGCACAAATGCATCTGCCGTTGATACAAAAGTATAAGACGGCATGATCACCTCATCGCCAGGCTGGATATCTGCCAGAAAAGCAGCCATCTCCAGTGCATGGGTACAGGAGGTTGTCAGCATCACATGACCCACATGAAAGCGCTCTTCCATCCATGCAGAACATTTCTTCGTGTAGATCCCGTCGCCGCAGAGCATTCCCCGTTCTACTGCGTCACGGATGTACTCAAATTCCTTACCTGTAAACGCAGGTCTGTTAAAATCAATCATGTATTTCCTCTTTATTTCTTATTCTTCATGGTTTTTCTACATTAACTGCACATTTCATTTTCTCACACTCATGTTGTAAATTCAATGCCTATTTTTCTGCCGGTGCATAATCCGGGATCTGATTATGGTATGCCACCTCCTGGCCGTTGGGATCCAGAATATGCATTTCCTCATAAAACTCTTCTGTGAGAAGATCCATTTCCTTACAATTCTCTGTTTTTACATAATATAATGCCAGATACGGATTAGGACCATGCTCAATGACCTTCTCTCCTTCCTGATAAAAGATCCAGGGCTTTTCCACCTGTTCTTTCTCTCCCAGCCTGACTGCCGCAGACTGATCTCCGATGGTAAGAAGCCTTCCCTGAAAATAAATGACAGCTCCACAACACTGTGGTTTATGAACATCGTGTTCTGCAAGCATTTTTTCCAGTTTATCCGGATCATAGAGAGATGCAAGAAGAAGCTCTTCCATATTAAATCCATAGACCATATCGGTCAATTCATGCTCATATCCGAAAAATCGTGCGGCGATCTCGCAGACCTGGATACCTTCTCCCGGCTTCCAGAAAAACTGCATGGAAAGGGCTCCGTCTTTCTGACCGGTTCTGTCCGCATATGCCTGAAGAAGTTCTGTGGCAGGCTTTTCAACTTTTGACAATAATCTGGAAGGATACACATTTCTTGTACTGATGGGGATCTCCCCTTTGGCAACAAATGTCTTTTCACGGTCTGCAATACTGATCACATGGACTTTTCCATGCCGCACCCAGGTCATCATATTGAATTCATAGCCATCGTTATATTCTTCCACCAAAATCTCCGGCATATCAGAAAATCCTGCTGTTTTTTCTGCCCCGTTTATCAGCTCCTCCAGATCTTCGGATATATAGATCCCGCGGGAGCCGTATTTATCCAGTGGCTTGCTGACCACCGGATAACGAAGTCCCTCAAGCAGCTCTTTCAGCTGAGTTCTTTTGGACCTGTCTTTAAAATATGCGATCGGGATTTTTCGAAAGCCCGGAGTGGGAAGTCCCAGTTCAGTAAGCAGTGCTCTGGTCGCTGATTTATCACGATACCAGGGAAGCTGCTCCGGTTTCAGATAACAGGGGATTCCTGCCCGGTCCGCGATCTTTACCATACATTCCAGAAGAAGGTCGGAAAAGGATGTGATGATCCCATCGATCTCTTTTTCTCGGCAGAGACAGGCGATCCGTTCCGTATCTGTTACCGGGATCTGAAATGCCTCATCTGCAAATTTTCTTGCCGGACCATCCGGATATCCGTCGCAGACAATGGTGTAGTATCCTTTTTCGCGGGCCTTCTGCACCAGCTGCTCAAATTCTCCCAACGTTCCCAGTATCAGCAATCTGTGTTTCATGATTCCGTTTCCTCCCATTCTCTTATGGAATCCGCGATATACTGCATTTCTTCTGCCCCGTATCTCTGGTCACAGGGAAGCGGCAGCACATTGGCAGCCCAGTCATATTCCATGGTATCCCTGTCAAATTCTTCCAGGATATTACGCCAGTTTGTCGGCACAAAAATCTTCCGGCCTGCCAGCCAGCGTCGAAGCTCTAATCCGTTCTTATGATAATACGGATAGGCAAACGGTCCCTCCGGCACCTCCCCTGTAAAAGCATTCCTTGAAGGAAGAAGCTGCGACAGCAGACGGTAGTTCTGTTCTCTTCTTGTTTTGATACCGGAATAATCCATAGTCCTGAGGAGGTTTCCGGTCAGACGGGACATTCGGCGGATCTCCATCTCATGATAATTTGCTGCATTATCCAGCATTTTCTGATAGAAGGTTCCGGCATCATATTCATAACGTCCCAGAATATGCTCCATTCTTCCCATGGAATGGTCCAGAGGCTTCTTTTCCGGTTCCAGTTCCGCATCGGTGGACAGATATGCTCCGTCACTGACTCCGAGAAATTTTCTACAGGAGTACAGAGTGTCCACACCCGGCAGCGGTTTCTGAAAAAACGCATGCGTATGATCCACAATGATATTCCCATAGATTTTTTTATATTTCCGGATCTTATCATCGGTAAGCTGGCCATAATAATTTACCAGATATAGATATTCTCCTTCCGGAAGCGTTCTCTCCTCAAGGACCGGATGCAGACTTTCATCCATATGATAAAATTCTATATCTGCCCCGAATCTCTCACAGGCACCGGTTACGGAATCGCAGAGAAAAAATGGCAGGTAGATCTTTTTGCACCTGCGTGCTTCCATCAGCCACAAAAGCGCTGTTCTTCCGAGATTCACGCCGCAGAGATCCGGATAGTATTCCTGTCCCGCCGGTTCTTCCAGTTCCAGATAGCCGCCGATCTCTTTTTTCATCAGTCTGTCTCCTCCTGACGGATCACATAGTGCGGCATCTTTTTGGCCTCATTGAGAATATTCATGAGATAAATACCGATGATCCCGATCGAAAGCAATGTCAGTCCGAAAAATGCCAGCATCACGAGCATCAGAGATGTCCAGCCTTCCACTGAGATCCCGCACAGAAAATATCTCACCAGATAATAGATCCCCAGTAAAAAGCTTACCAGAAAACTGGCAATGCCGATGTTTCGCACCATAAGCAACGGAAATGCCGTATGGGCAGTAATATCATAGATGAGATCCTTCACAAGGCGGCGAAAAGAATATCCGCTCTTTCCATATGCACGTGCTGCATGCTGCACCGGAACATTGATGATACGGTTGGAGCTTAAAACCAGAAGATTTCCGATCTGCGGAAGATATGTATTGGTCTTCAGCATGGCTTCCACCAGAAACCGGCGGATCAGTCGATAACTGGTGATCTGAAGGTTCGGATCCTTGCCGAGCATTTTGGAAGTTGCCCATACAGACAGCTTTGTGCCCAGCTTCCGAATCAGATTATGCTTACGTCCTTCATAGCTTGCAATGATCACATCCACATCGTCACGTTCCTTCATTACATTGATCATTTTTGGGAGCTCCTCAGGCTGATGCTGAAGGTCATCATCCATAGTTACGATGAACTCTCCCTTTGCGTGGGCAAATCCGCACAGAAGCGCAGGATGCTGTCCGAAATTCCTTGCCATCTGGATGATCTTGACACGGGGATCTTTTTCCCGGAGTTCTTGCATAACCGCAAAAGACCGGTCCCTGGACCCGTCATCTACAAGGATCAGTTCAAATTCTTCTTTTATCGTTTCACGGAATACTTTTTCCAGACGGGTGTACAGTTCCTGCAGCGTATGTTCTGAATTGTATACAGGAACAACCACTGAATATAAACACATATCGTTTTTCCTCTCTTTTGTATCAATTGACACTTATCGTTTAATCTTATCATTTTCATTTCCTGTTGTAAACCGTTACATTGTTCAAACATTTTCTTGCATAAACCTGCCGGATGATATATATTGATTATCAGTCTATGATAATCGCATTTATGATATGGAGGAAACATGACAAAAATCAAAGATTATATTCAGCTTCATCTGAATATCCTGCTGTTTTCTCTTACCAGCGTTTTTTCCAAGCTTGCATCGGTTTATTACAATAAAGTAGGGCTTCATAGTCCTCTTCTCTATGTATTTCTTTTTCTTATGATCGCAAACTGTGGAATCTACGCCATTGCATGGCAGCAGGTGATCAAAAAATTTTCCCTTTCCACGGCCTACGCCAACAAAAGCGTCTATCTTCTGTGGTCCCAGGTATGGGCTGTGATCATTTTTCACGAAAATCTTTCGCTTCAGAACATCATCGGCATCCTGATCGTTCTGATCGGAGTCTGGATGGTGCAGAGATATGAATAGAACATTTATGCTGATCATGCTGGCCGGAACCTTTTTTTCGGCAATTTCCCAGGTACTTCTGAAGCAGAGTGCCAATATGGAATACAAAAATCCCCTCCGGGAATATCTGAACTGGCGGGTGATCCTGGCCTATGGTATCTTTTTTGGAGTGTTGCTCCTGAATACCTGGTGCTACACCAAAGTGGATATGAAATTCGGACCGGTGATTGATACTGCCGCCTATGTTTTTGTCCTGCTGTTTTCCTGGCGGATCCTGAAAGAAAAGATTTCCCGCGGAAAGATCATCGGAAATCTGATCATCATCCTGGGAATCCTTGTTTATACCTTATGATCATAAAAATGCCGGCAGCTTTATGTTCGCTGCCGGCATTTTTTTATTTTTTCTTATTTGCTGCGGATATAGTTGTGTATACACCATCTTCATCGAATGTATAGCTCTTTCCGTTTTTCTCAATAGTACAGTTTTTGTACATGATTCCTGTTTCCGGATCAAAATAATATCTCTTTCCGTCCAATTTGAGCCAGCCTCTCTGCATCTTTCCATTGGAGCCAAAATAATAGGTATGGCTTTCATTGTTTCCGCTCCATGTATAGAATACCTTTTTGACCATAACGCCGTCACCGCCAAAATAATATACATCATTCCTGCTGTTCATGTACCGCACATGTCTCATCATGTATCCGTATTTGGCCTGAAAATAATAATAGTTCTTTCCAACCTTTTTCATGCCTTTTAATGCATGTCCGTTTTTGTCAAAATAATATTTTTTCTCCTTATAGGTGATCCAAGTATTTTTCACAAGGACTCCATTTTTATCTACATACCTGGAAATATTCTTGGAATCTCTGATCAGCTTTGAACGGCACATTCCTGCGGTCTTATGGATATAATATTTCTTATTTTTCACCTGAACCCAGCCGTATTTTTTGACACCATTGACATAATAAAATTTCTTTCCGTTCTCTGTTGCCCAGCCGGTTTTTCCTTTATAGTTGCTGGTATCCGGTCTGGTGGATGCTTTGTATCCGGTCTGTACATGCCATCTGGGTGTGATGATCTTGGTATAATCAACATAACCGAAGTCAATATCTACAGTAGAATAAGACGGAATTCCCGCAACCAGACCCTTGGTGGTATTCAGATATCCGCCACCGTCACCATCGGTGGACTGCCAGATGGTATATTTGTACTTTTTCTTGTCAGGAGCCGGAATCGTATCACCATACCGCGCAAGCCATACATCATAACCTGTCATCTTGCTCCAGTCAAGCTTGTTGTCATACCAGTCTGTATTGCAGTAGATCATTGGATGATATCCGGCTTTTTTTACCTCATTGCAGAAGGTCTTTGCCAGATCCGCGATCTGTGATGCGGAAAGATTGCGCATCTGATCATATTCAATGTCATAAACCACCGGATAGGATACTTTATATCCATCCATTTTACGGATGGCAAGCTGCGCTTCCTTCAGTGCCTGCTGTGTGTTCAGCGCAAGGCTGTACACATAGGTTCCTGTCGGAACTCCTGCCTTCTCTGCCTGTTTCATGTTGTAATCATATGTCTTATCCAGATGATTCAGACCATAGGAGATCCTGACAAAGGCAAAATCTACATTAGATTTTTTGACCTGGCTCCAGTTGATGGTATCCTGCCACTCAGAAACATCGATTCCACGTGTGACAGCACCTTCCAGCTTCTGGCCGCTTCCGTTATAGCAGACACCGTTGATCTTCTTCCAGGCCTTTGAACTTACCCTGGAATTCTGTGTTGCCTTCCCGCTGGGGACCTTTTCTTCCTCAGCAACTGCCTCGCTTCGGTCTACGCCTCCGCCGCCCATGGCCATCGCTGTAGTTCCCATTGTTCCTATTCCCAGCAGTGCTGCCATACAGCCTGCCACCAGCCATTTCTTCCAGTTTTTCATTTTAGTTTCCTTCCATAAATTATGTTGTTTATTTGTGCATAACTCTTATTATACATATGAAAAAATGGAAAGTAAAGCCATATATGGAAAAAGACCGATGTCAGCTTCATACAGCTGAACATCGGTCTTCAGTTATTCTATATATTTCTTTCTGGTACTGTTCGGTAAAGATCACGGAACTTCCGGGTCTGTAGGATCAAAGTTTCCGGCTCCACGGAAGGTTGCCAGCGGTCTGCGGCCTAACGGTCCCTTGAAGGATTCATTGTTAACGTAATTTCCGCTGCTGTAAATGTGGATCGTAGAACCGTTACAGTTCTCAAATACCCACTTCGCATCAGCCACACAGGTACGGATACATCCGTGAGATGCAGGCTGACCAAGCTTCAGGTACTCGCCTGCCGGAAGATTATAAACACTCCTGGTCGATCCGGCTACGGAATGGATAAAGATTCCTCCCTGTCCGCATCCGTCAACATGTGTTCCATACTGTCCCCAGGACGGTCCCATCAGTGGCTGCCATCTCAGACTGCGGGTCAGTCTGTATGTACCATCCCATGTAGGTGTTCCGGAGAGACCTACAGAAACACGGATTGTCTTAACCGGAATGGTCTTGCTGCTATTTGTGTATACAGTCATAACACCGTTGGTCTTATCAACCTCCAGGTAATATGGTCCTCCGTAAATACTGGAAACATCATTACGGCGGTAACCATCCTTATCAAAGTAATACAGTTTTCCATCGATCCATCTGCTTGTATTGGTCAGATACTTGGAACCGCTGTCCGGATCGATATATTTGACCTGATCATAGTAATCGCTGACGATCACCCAGCCGGTGGAAAAACGTCCCTGGCTGTCCAGATAACCATTTACGGAACCACGCTTCATGGATTTATTTGTCACAACGGTATAGTTCTGCAGATAGTACCAGTATTTACCTACCTTCTGCCAGCCTGACTTTTTCAGAACACCGTTGCCGCCTGCATAATACCACTTATTCTGGTAACGGATCAATGTACTCTTGTACATCCAGCCTCTGTGCGCATTGGCATCTGATGTTGCAAAGAAATAGTATTTTTTGCCGATCTTTGTTTTTCCTGTTGCAAGCTGTCCTGTGCTATTAAAGTAATAGCTCTTTTTGGAGGACTTGTTTGTTATCATCTGGCTCTTATAGTGGTTTCCGTTTTTGTCAAAGTAAAACCATCCGAAGAACTGGCCTTTTGCGTCGGTCACCTTCTGCCAGCCATATTTTTCAACAACTTTTCCTGCTGTGCTTCCGAAATAATAAATCTTGTTGGATGCACCCGGGCAGCCATGCCAGCAGTTCTTCCAGGAAACTCTCTGGCCATTGCCTCCGAAATAATATCTGCTGCCTTTATACTTCACAAGTTTTTTTGTAATGATGCGGCCCTTGCTGTCTGAAACATAATATGCGTTATTCTGCGCCTTCGCCATTGTATTCGTCATAACATAGCCGCTGGCATTCAGCATATATCGATATTTCTTGGACATTACAGGTGATACATAAACTCCATGTTTCATGATCTGTCCACGTGTGGCAGCCTTCGGACTACAATAGATAAAACGTTTCTGATTTTTGCTGTTTAAAACATATGTCCATCCGCCATAAAAAAGCTTTCCTGGAATCTCTCCTGCCTTTGATGCCGGCTGGAAGTAATACTGATATGTTGTGGAACCGGTTGTCAGCTTCAGGATTCCTGTTCGCGGTTTTCCGTTACGCATCAGTGTATAATAAGCATTTCCGATCTTCTTGATCTTGCCTACAAGGTTCTGAGCCTCTATGGATTTGTAATCACCCTGGGAATTATAATAGCGGAAAACAGTTCCTGTCCATAACCAGTAATTTCTCTTCTGCTGGCCAAGATTGGATGTCCACGGTGTGATTGCTTTTCCGGTGGAATCCGAATACAGGGAAGCTTTGGAGTTTTCGAGGAAATACCATTCTGTCTTCTGTGTTCCGGTATAACCTGCTGCACCTGGCTCACGGGTCATACGGCCGGTTACCAGATATCCGTCTTCATTAAAAAGATAATATCCCACATGTCCGTTGGTATTGATCTTAAGAAGACCATCCTGCGCAGTAAAATAATTATCTTCGATGGAACCTGTCTCTGATACCTGAGAAGCGTTCCCTTCATCCTGGGCAAGAGTCTCTGCGTTATCTACGCTCTCTGATGTTTCGACTGCCGTCTCTGTTTCTACGGGTGCTGTCTCTGCGGATGTCTCCTCTGCAGACACTACATCTGCGGATGCTGTCTCTGCAGAAGCTTCTGCTGCGGATACTTCCTCTGTAGAAACTTCTTCTGCTGCAGTCTCCTGCTCTCCTTCTGCTGACTCATTCTGGAGTACCTGAGCCTGCTCACTCTCTGCTGCACCATCCGGAAGCTCTTCAGTCTGCTGTACCTCCTGTGCTGCTGCAGCTGTTTCATCAACTGTTGTTTTCTGCTCTTCTTCGCTACTTTCTGCAGGATCCTCAGAAGCTTTTCCCTCCGGGGCTGCAGATGCAGCAACCTTCTTTTTGCGGAGTCTGTAAAAACCGTTTGCAGAAACCCAGTCACTTGTCTTGGCAACGACTACACCGTTTACCAGTGATGCTCCGGTAGCAGAAGTTTCCTCTGCCTTGTTGTTCTCTACTTTGTTCTGTACTGCGGTATCTGCTGACGGTGCATCCAGTTCCTGTGCATCACCTGCACTGAAATCATCGCCCGGATCTGTACTGTCTTCTGTTGTCGCATCCGGTGCTTCTGTAGTTTCCGGTGTCTCTGTAATCTCCGGTGTTTCTATAACATCCGGTGTCTCTGCGGGGTTCTCCGGTGTAACAGGTGTTTCTTCTGAACTGTCTGTACTGTCAGTACTACCTGTTTGATCCGCTTCTGTCTCCGGCTGCTGTACAGTCGTTTCCGCTTCATCACTGAATACATCCTCAGCCGGATCGCCGGCTGTCTCTGCTGCCATCTGCACGTCTGTACTTTCCAAAGCCGCAGCGCCGGCTTCCAAAGTTCCGCCCATGCATAATGTCAGACTGAGAAAAATTGCCACAACTCTTCTCTTCACAATAATCCCTCCTGATCATGCTGCTGTAAATAATTATTGTATCTGTTACGTATCATTCGCCCAGTCCGCCTTCGATAAGAGCCACAAGCGCATCTATCGCAGCCTGTTCATCCTCACCCTCGCAGACCAGTGTGATCTCATCCCCGCTTTTAACACAGGCACCCAGAACACTCAGAACACTTTTGGCATTCGCTGTACCTCCGGCATACTGAAATGTTATGGACGATTTGTATTTTATTGCCTCGCCGCACAAAAGCCCTGCGGGACGAAGATGAAGCCCTGACGGGTTCCTGACCGTTACCTTATAACTTAACATTGCTGCTGTCTCCCTTTATATTACTTATCCTTCAAGCCTTGTCCAAAGCTGTGATTACTTACTGACTGCTGCTGTCTACATTGGAAACCTTGGAGATTTTGATCTCGGCGGTTACATCCTCCAGCAGCTTGTAGCCTTCCGGAAGACTGATTTTGATCGGTACTTCGTAGCTTCCCTCCTCCCAGTCATCCATGGAAAGTACTGCTCCCACCGACTTCAGATCAAATTGGGAAAGATCTCCTTCTTCCGCCTGCACCTTCAGTTCAATATCCGCAACTTCAAATGCCAGCTGCAGATCATCAGGCAGACCCTTTACTTTGATATCCTCTGTCGGGAAGCTGTATATCTTACTGCCCTCCGGCAGGATATTGACTGTGATCCAGAGGTCCGTACTGGATCCTGATGTCAGCTTGAGGCCATCCGGAAGAAGCTCTGACAGGTTTACTTTCTTTTCCACGTCATTGCTCTTTCCTGAAATATCCACATTCTCATTGTCTAGATAAATGGTATTTCCCTGAAGTTTCAGATTGTTCAGTGCTTCCTCACTTCCGGCTACGCTGAAAGTCTCCGGTACTGTTGTGACACTATCCACAACATAGCCTTCTGCTGGTTCCCCTGTATATCCCGCACTGATCCGTATATCAGAACGCACCTTCCAGAGCTTTGCCGTGACATTAACCTTTCCGTTGTTGTCAAATTTCAGATAGCTCATGGAATTTGATGAAAGAGTGTCCTGATTCTTATCTGTGATAGTCAGTTCTGCGTCCGTGATCATCGTATCCTGATCGATCCCGTCAAGTTTTGAACTTACATCCACACTCACACTATCTATTTTACCAACCAGAGATTCCGGTCCTGTAATACGGACTTTTTCCGGATTTGCGGTGAGCGAAGCAATCTCCAGCCCCTGTGCCGGCTTGCTGTCATCACTGGTAACATTGATCGCAAATTCTTTGGTCACCTTTTTTTCCAGATGGACACTCAGATTCTGCGGTGATACACTAATGTTTTCCGGCAGTATCCCGGAGCAGGTCGCTGTAATGGGAATCATTACAGGATCTGTATCGGTAGACTGGGCCTGCTGCAGATCCGCAACTGCCTTAATATCACTTGAGGTGAGACGGTTGACTGTCTTCCGATCACCTGTAATATAAACACGTACGGAATTTTCACGGTCATCCTGCATGACCATCTCACCCAGCTGATCCACATAAGCTTCGTTAATGATCTGCACATCTGAGATCACAAAGCCTTTCGTAATGATAGGGTCATCAACATTTACTACGATCAGCCACACCAGGATTCCCACAATAATCGACATGATCTTCAAAGGGATGTTCTTAGTCAGATTTTTCTTCATGTTTCACTCTCCCTTTCAGCAGATTTCTCAGCTTACCGTTGTCAACAACCTTTTTATTCTGAGCAGAAACAAGTACTTCACGAAGCTGCTTGCTGTTAAGCCCTCTGGACAGTTCTCCGCCTCTGGCCACTGAAACCTGTCCTGTCTCTTCCGAAACAATGATCGTAAGAGAATCCGTAGCTTCGCTGATACCCACACCTGCTCTGTGTCTTGTTCCCAGCTGTTTGCTCAGTTCCATATTATCTGAAAGAGGCAGATAGCAGGTTGCTGCTACTACACGGTTCCCACGCACGATCACCGCTCCGTCATGAAGAGGTGTATTATGCTCAAAAATATTGATCAGCAGCTGACTGGTAAGGATACCGTCAATATTGATACCGGTTCTCACATATTCGTCAAGCCGGATCTCTTCCTCGATCACGATCAGTGCTCCGGTCTTAACTTCACCCATATCAAAACAGGCCTTTACCAGTTCGTTGATAGTCTTGTCATTGAAACGCTCCTGCACTTCCCTGCCGGAATCAAAGGGAATAATGTTGGAAACAAACTTCTTCTGTCCCAGCTGCTCCAGCGCCTTCCTCAGCTCCGGCTGAAAGATTACGATCACACCGATCACCAGCACATTAGCCAGGTTCCGGAAGATCCAGAGGATCGTATTCATTTTGAAGATATATGCGACCAGGATAAATCCAAGGACGATCAAAATGCCCTTCAGAAGGGTATATGCACGTGTAAATTTAATCCATGCCATAAACTGATATACAAAAAAGGAAATCAGTCCGATCTCAATGATATCTATCACGCCAAATCCCGGAAGGGAAATCTTCCCCAGATATCCGGCCACAACTGTCAGCACATTCTGCATAAGTCTCCTCCTTTCTTCCTGAGCTATTCCAATCGTTCCTGTTTAAAGATCCTTCAGCGATTCCTCCAGCTGTTTTTCGAAATCGATCTTGTCCAATCCCTGCGGTTTCTCACTTACTGTATTTTCGGAAACCATATCCGGCATCTTTACTGTATGCATTTCGTTCTTCTCAGGAAATACATCATCACTGAAAGACACAACATTGTCTTCTTTTTTTTCTTCTTTTACCGGCTCCGCATTGATCTTTTTGATGCTTCTCTCAGAAGTGGCGACCGTTGCCTTCGGAACGGCTTTTACGTAGTAATAGTACTCATCATCCTCATATTCCAGACGTTCTGTTCTGCTGTAATCTCCGCCAAAAACAAAGAACTCCAGAACAAATCCTGCCAGTACGGAGATCACTGTGGACAGGATCATCGGCACCATGGCTACCGTAATACTAATGCAGAAATCTCCGGCAAGGATAACCAGGATATAGATCACGCCGCCGGCAATGACAGCGATCCTCCATGCATAATCAAACGCCCGTGTTCTCAGAAGGTTCACAAACAGGATCACTACCACAAACGCGATCACCGTGATCCACATTGCCCAGTTGTGGACAAGTCCGTCAGAGATCAGCTTCAGTTTTTCTGTGATCTCTGCGGCAGGATCACTGAGTGCCGCCGACTGTGCATGTACAAACCGTATAAAATAATAGATCACAACACCGCATCCGGCCGGAAGCGCTGACAATGCACTACCCAGCAGGCCTGCTCCGATCGGCATAAGTGCAGGAACACCAAATCCGAAGGAAAGTGGTGTAAGGATCATTGCAAGATTCTGTGACCTGCTGAATCTTAGGAACAGGATCAGCATAAACAGAATAAGAAGCAGCATAAATCCTGCCGTTTCGATCCCGACTGCATAACAGTGCCCGATCATCAACGCAAATCCCAGAAACATCATCACGGAAACCGGAAGGATCGAACATACAAGCGCCAGGATCAGGACAACAAAAATATTATCCAGCTGTTTCATGTAGCCCATATTGCTGTTGATCCAGAGAAAATAGGCAAATGCCAGAACAAACTTCAGGACCGGCAGTATATATACTTCATATTGTCCGTAAAATCTTTTGATATTCTGTTTGATCTCAAGTAAAGCTGTCATTTTCTATGTCCTCCTGCATTTCTCCGGACCGGATTTCTTTTTTCCTCCCGCCCGTAGATTTTTTCCAGTCTTGTAAGATCCTGATAATATTCCCTGACACTTTTTTTTGCCCGGAAATATTTCACAGAATACTGGATGTAGGTCAGTATCGAATATACAACAAGCACGATCAGATAACCGACGATGATATAGATCCCAACCTCGACCAGATTAATCTTATTCACATTATCCATAAGATATTCGCTGAAATATGCGGCAACGCCTGCAAGTCCCAATATATATCCGATCGTTACCAGAAAAAAGTTTCTGATCAGTGCAAGTCCAATATAATCACTTCGATAATATCTGCTCACCGGAAGATACTTCCTGCCTTCTCCATGCTCATACATGGCCAGACGGTTCATGATCTTCACTTTTTCTTCATTTACCATAAAAATAACTCCTCATAAGCTTTCTTTATCAGGAAAATCCCCGATATATGATCTGCATTACGCTTTCCATACAGTTATACTGTTTAACTGCAATCAAATTTATTGTAGCATAGTTCCATACCTATGAAAAGTGTTTTTTCGGCTGTTTCATGCCCTTCCTGCGCATATTGTCAGAAAATAAACTTTCTCTGCACCGGCCTCAAGAAGACACATTGCCATGGCATCTGCCGTACTTCCTGTTGTGTATACATCATCCACCACAAGTACAGAAAAACCCGGGATCTTTTCGGTTACCTGATATGCATTTTTCAGGTTCTGACGCCTCTGTATGGCATTAAGTTTTTTCTGAGATCTTGTGCTTCGTATCTTCTTTACCAGATGCTCATTCCATGGGATCCCCGTAAGAACACTGAGCCTTTCTGCCAGATATGCTGCCTGGTTAAAACCTCTCATCCTTTTTTTTCTGGGATGCAGAGGAACGGGAACGATCAGATCAGGCTTCCACCGTTCCAGATATTTTTTTCCGAAGACGCTCATTGCCTTTGCATAAAAATCCCCATATTCCCGACATCCGTAATACTTAAATCGTACCAGAGACTGTCTCCAGACCTCTCCGTACCAGAAAATACTTCTGCCCTCCGTAAAATGATGGGCACCCTTGCGGCAATCTTCACAGTATTCCTCTTCCATTTTTACCGGTCTTCCGCATTTCATACACCTGGGACCGGATATAGGCCTGACCTTTCCGGAACACTCCGGACAGATCAGCCGGTCTTTTTCTTTCAGTATCTGATGACACAGCGGGCATTTTTTCGGGTAAAGCATGTCCAGTAAAAAATCTGCTGTTTTTTTCAAGAAAGTCCTTTCTCCCCGATGGCGCTCTCCTTCTGTTCAGATTCATCCAGCTCCCGGATCCGTCTGTCCAGAGAGCTGTATCTCTGCTGCTGTTTTTCATTACGGATCATCTCCGCAAAAGTGGTCTCGCTGCCTACTACGGTAACACATTTTCTGGCTCTGGTCACTGCTGTATACAGAAGATTCCGATTCATCAGCATCCTTGGTCCGGAAAGGATCGGAAGGATCACTGCCGGATATTCTGAGCCCTGGGACTTATGTATGGTCACTGCATAGGCAAGTTCCAGTTCCTCAAGCTGTTTGAAGGAATATTCTGCCTGTCTGCCATCCTCAAATTCCACGGTGGCCGTTTCCGCAAATTCATTGATCTCCGTCATAATACCGGTATCTCCATTAAACACGCCCACACCTTTATCCACAGGAATCTTGTATCGTCCAAGGATTTCCCACTCCAGCTGGTAATTGTTCTTCACCTGCATCACCTTATCCCCTTCACGGAAAAGGCGCTGTCCGATCTCTTTCTCCTTTTTCTTTTCATCCGGCGGGTTCAGATATCTCTGAAGTATCTGGTTCAGCCGCTCCACACCTAAAAGTCCCTTACGCATAGGCGTGAGCACCTGGATCTCATAGGGCTTTGCATCTACATAACGCGGAAGCTTCTCCTGGATCAGTGCGATCACCACACGGATAATGATGTCCGCGTCATATCTTTTCAGAAAAAAGAAATCCCGGCTCTTGTTATTGATGGTCACCTGCTCGCCCCGGTTGATCTTATGTGCATTCACCACAATATCACTTTCAGATGCCTGGCGGAAAATCTTTTTCAACTCTACTACCGGAAAACAGCCGCTGCGGATAATATCCCTCAGAACATTTCCCGGGCCTACACTGGGAAGCTGATTTTCATCACCTACCAGGATCAGTCTGGTCCCTGCTGTCACTGCAAGAAGCAATGAATGCATCAGTGCGATATCTACCATGGACATCTCATCAATGATGATCACATCCGCTTCCAGCGGATTCTCCGAATTCCTGTCAAAATGAACTGCACGGCCTTCCTGCTCTTCCTCCGGCATTCCATTCAGCTCCAGAAGTCTGTGGATCGTCTGAGCCTCGTATCCGGTAGCCTCTGTCATTCGCTTGGCTGCACGGCCGGTGGGAGCTGCAAGCCGCAGCTCAGCGCCTTCCTCTTCAAAATAACGGATAATCGCATTGATCGTTGTAGTCTTTCCGGTTCCCGGCCCGCCGGTCAGAATGAACAGACCATGACTGGCAGCTGCCGCCACTGCCTGTTTCTGCATTTCATCTAACCGGGTTCCTGTCTCCTTTTCGATCCTGTTGATCCGTTTCTCCATCATCTCCTCATCTTCCGGGCAGAGGATGTTCAGCTCACAGAGCATTCTGGCTGAATTCAGCTCAAGATAATAATATCGTGTGGGATAGACAACTGCACCGTCTTCTGTTTCTTTCAGGATCAGTTTCCGGTCTACTACCATATCCATGAGATGTTTTTCCATGTAGGAGGAATCTACTCCCAAAAGTCCGGATGCCCTGGAAAAAAGTTCCTCCTTCGGGAGATAGATATGGCCTTCTCCTGAAGCCTGTAGGAGAGTATACAACATTCCGCTTCTTATCCTGTAATCTGAATCTGTATGGATCCCGATCCGGGAAGCGATCTCATCTGCGATACGGAATCCCACACCACTGATATCCTCTGCAAGGCGATACGGATTCTCCTGCAGGACTCCATATACAGTCTGCCCATATTTCTGATAGATCTTTGCGCCGAGATTCAGTGATATCCCGTATTTCTGGAGAAAGATCATAGCGCGGCGCATATCTGCTTTCTCCGTCATCTGTTCTGCGATCTCCATGGCCTTTTTTTCGCTGATTCCCTTGATCTCAGCCAGCCGCTCCGGCTCTTCCTCTACAATACGCATAGTATCATCACCGAAACGACGTACGATCCTGGCTGCCAGTGCCGCTCCGATCCCCTTGATCGCACCGGAACCCAGATAACGCTCCATGGCCAGTGCATCCTCCGGCATTTTTTCTACGTAGGAGGCTATCTGAAACTGCTTGCCATACACCGGATGTGTTGTATAATTTCCGGAAGCTTCAATGGCAGCCCCCTGGGTGATCGCAGGAAATGTCCCCACACAGGTCAGTTCCCGTTCCTCTTCCATCCCTTTCAGTACCATGACCGTATATCCATTATCTTCATTTCGGAAGATCACATGATCTATATATCCTGTAACTGTCTCACTCATTTTTTTCTCCATCTGTAAACCTCTGATAACAGCAAAAGGCACTGCAGCTGCAGCGCCTTATCTGTATGAGTTTCCTGCGGCAGTCTCTTCTCTGACCCTGTGCCGTCCAGACGACTCATAACGGTTTACATCCTTGACATGATTTCCGCATATTTTCCTGTTCCGGCAGCCACTACAAGCATTGCATCCTGCACAGTCAATGTGCTGACTCCTGTTTTCTGCTCGATCAATGCATCCATTCCATGCAGCATGGCACCTCCGCCTGTAAGAACGATTCCTCGGTCCATGATATCTGCCGCCAGCTCCGGCGGTGTTTTCTCAAGAACGCCATGGACTGTCTCTACGATCTGTCCGGTCGTTTCCCGCAAAGCGGTCCGGATCTCCTCAGAAGTCAGTGTTGCCACCTTCGGAAGTCCTGTGATGATATTTCTGCCCTTGACCTCCATCGTGCGAAGATCCGCTTCTTCACTGGCTGTTCCGATCTTGATCTTGATATTCTCCGCTGCATCCTCCCCGATAAAGAGGCTGTGCTTCTCACGTACATAATTCATGATCGCATGATCAAAATTATCTCCTGCAACCTTCACAGATGCGGAAACAACCACACCTCCTACGGATACGACCGCAACATCCGTGGTCCCTGCACCGATGTCCACGATCAGATTGCCAAATGGCTTGGTAATGTCTACACCTGCCCCGATAGCAGCAGCAATGGGCTCATCCACAAGAAAAACTTCCCTGGCTCCTGACTGATAGGCAGCTTCCTCAATTGCTTTACGCTCAATCTCTGTGATCCCGCTCGGAACACTGATGCTGACTCTCGGCTTCCGGAACGCTCTCCGTCCCATAGCCTGTGAAATAAAATATTTCAGCATCTTTTCCATTACATTATAATCTACGATCACACCTCTTCGGATTGGCCAGATCACTTCCATATTGGAAGTCAGATGGCTTGCCATCTGTCTGGCTTCCTCACCGATTGCTCTGATCTTCTCTGTATCTTTATCATAAACAACCACAGAGGGCTCTCTTAAAACGATTCCCTTGCCTGTGGAAAACACCAGACTGTTTCTGGTTCCCAGATCGATTCCAATATCCTTTGCCGGCATAAATCCTCCCGCCTGCGTCATACGCATTCTGTATGCTGACGCATTTATGACTTATTCTGTTCCGGTCTGTGCCGGAACGTTCCCGCACTTCATTATATACAAAACCACAGAAATTGAAAAGAACTTTTACCGGTTATTTCTGTTCCAGATATTTTTTCACATATTTACCGGTGTAGGAAACCGGATTCTCTGCTACTTCCTCCGGAGTTCCTCTGGCAATTACCGTTCCGCCTCTGTCACCGCCTTCCGGTCCGATATCAATAATATGATCTGCCGTCTTGATCACATCCAGATTGTGCTCAATGACCACAACGGTGTTTCCTCCTTCAGACAGACGGCGCAGGATCTCGATCAGCTTGTGGACATCCGCAAAGTGCAGTCCTGTGGTAGGCTCATCCAGGATATAGATCGTCTTTCCGGTACTGCGCTTGCTGAGTTCTGTGGCAAGCTTGATACGCTGTGCTTCTCCTCCGGAAAGAGTGGTGGAGGGCTGACCCAGACGGATATAGGAAAGCCCTACATCATACAAGGTCTCGATCTTTCTCCGGATCGACGGTACATTCTCAAAAAATGTCAGTGCTTCTTCCACAGTCATATTCAATACATCATAAATGCTCTTGCCCTTATACTTCACTTCCAGAGTCTCACGATTGTAGCGTTTGCCCTTGCAGACTTCGCAAGGCACATATACATCCGGAAGAAAATGCATCTCGATCTTGATGATTCCGTCACCGCTGCAGGCCTCGCACCGTCCGCCCTTGACATTAAAACTGAAACGGCCTTTCTTGTAGCCCTTTGCCTTGGCATCTGCGGTGGCTGCAAAAAGATCACGGATCTGGTCAAAAACTCCGGTATATGTGGCAGGATTGGAACGGGGAGTTCTTCCGATCGGGGACTGGTCGATATTGATCACCTTATCCAGCTGATCGATACCCAGGATGTCATCATGTTTCCCGGGGATCACTCTGGCACGGTTCAAGTCTCTGGCAAGTCTCTTGTACAGGATTTCATTGATCAGAGAGCTCTTACCGGAGCCGGAAACACCTGTGATACAGGTCATCACTCCCAGAGGAATATCTACGTCGATATGCTTCAGGTTGTTCTCTGCCGCACCCTTTATATGAAGAAATCCGGTTGGTTCCTTCCTCACTTCCGGTACCGGGATCTTCAGCCTTCCGCTTAAATAAGCTCCTGTCACAGACTGCTCATTTTTCATCAGATCCTCAGCTGTCCCCATTGCGACCAGTTGTCCGCCATGTTCTCCGGCTCCGGGGCCGATATCGATGACACAGTCTGCAGCACGCATGGTATCTTCATCATGCTCCACCACGATCAGACTGTTGCCAAGATCACGGAGACGCATCAGTGCCCCCAGAAGCTTGTCATTATCTCTCTGGTGAAGCCCGATACTCGGCTCATCCAGGATATATGCAACCCCCACAAGCCCGGATCCGATCTGTGTGGCAAGACGGATCCTCTGAGCTTCTCCGCCGGAAAGGGTTCCGGTAGCTCTTCCAAGTGAAAGATACTCCAGGCCAACCTCTGCCAGAAATCCAACCCTGGCGCGGATTTCCTTCAGGATCTGTCTTCCAATAAGCTCCTGCTGCTTTGAAAGCTTCAGATCGCGGAAAAAGCCCTGCAGCTTCTGTACCGGCATATTGGTCACTTCATAAATATTCTTATCCGCCACGGTCACTGCCAGTGACTCCTTCTTCAGCCTCTGTCCCTTACATGTGGTGCACGGAGTAATCCGCATAAAGCTCTCGTATTCCTGCTTCATGGCCTCGGAACCGGTTTCACGGTATCTCTGCTCCACATTGCGAATCAGTCCCGGGAACGCCACATCGTAAACGCCCTCTCCCCGCTGTCCTTTATAATAAACCTTCACAGAATGACCGCCGGTACCATGGATGAGGATATCCTGTACCTTCTTCGGATACTCGCAGAAAGGTGTATCCAGAGAAAATTCATATTCCCTTGCCAGGGCATCCAGGATTGCTCTGGAAAAACTTCCCTGCGTAGTACAGGACTGCCATCCGAGAACAGCGATAGCCCCTTCATTGATACTCCGTTTCTTATCCGGAATCATCAGATCGATATCAAATTCCATCTTATATCCAAGACCCAGACACTGCGGGCAGGCACCAAATGGATTATTAAAGGAAAAGCTCCTGGGTTCGATCTCATCAATGCTGATGCCGCAATCCGGACAGGAAAAACTCTGACTGAAATTCAGAAGCTTCCCGTCCATAGTGTCTACTACCAGCAGACCATCCGCCAGATCCAGCACGGTTTCAATAGAATCGGAAAGACGCTTCTCTATTCCCGGTTTCACAATAAGTCGATCCACAACGATCTCAATGTTATGTTTGATATTCTTATCCAGCTTGATCTCCTCAGAAAGCTCATAGAGATTTCCGTCAATCTGCACTCTCACATATCCGCTTCTTCTGGCCTGATCCAGAAGTTTAACATGGGTTCCCTTGCGGCCCCGCACTACCGGTGCAAGAAGCTGGATCTTCTGGCGTTCCGGAAGCGTCATGATCTGATCCACCATCTGATCTACCGTCTGTTTGCGGATTTCCCTTCCACATTTGGGACAGTGCGGGATTCCCACACGGGCATACAGAAGTCGGAAATAATCGTAGATCTCCGTTACCGTACCCACTGTAGAACGGGGATTCCGGTTCGTTGACTTCTGATCAATGGAGATTGCCGGCGGAAGGCCCTCGATACTCTCCACATCCGGTTTCTCCATCTGTCCCAGGAACTGCCTCGCATAGGAAGAAAGTGACTCCATATAACGTCTCTGTCCCTCTGCATAAATGGTATCAAATGCAAGAGATGACTTACCGGAGCCGCTGAGTCCGGTAAGTACCACAAACTGGTCTCTGGGAATATCGACGCTAAGATTCTTAAGATTATTCTCATTGGCTCCGCGTATCCTGATAAAACGCTTCTTATCGTTTGCTTCTGCTGACATGAAAGCCTCCTACTCTGTCCGGTCATAAAAAATACTCCGGTATTCTTCTCAACAGCAGAATCTACCTCTCTTATTCCGCTGTAAAACTTCTGATTTTTTATCAGTATACTGCCAGAACATCCGTTCGTCAAGGTGAAAAAATCGACAAATTTTTCTACAGCAGAAAATCCGCCATCACTCCATTGCTCACATGGATTCCCTTTCTCGAAAGATATATCCTGTCTCCTTTTTGTTCCAGCATTCCGATCTCCAGATGTTTTTTCAGGACCTCTCCGTAAACGTTTTCCATATTTTTTCCGAAATATTTCGCAAACGCTTCCATTGAAACGCCCTCTGTCATCCGAAGCCCCAGAAACATAAACTCAGCCATCTCATCTGCCTCTGTAAGGCTTTCCATATTCTGGCGGATCTTATCCGGAAACGCACTGTTTCCAATATATTCCTTCATATCCGCAGTATTGGAAAAACGCATATGCTCCAGAAGTGAAGACGCCCCAAGTCCCAGTCCCAGATAATCGATCCTCTGCCAGTATCCCTTATTATGACGGCATTCCCGTCCGCCTTTCGCATAATTGGAGATCTCGTACTGATGAAACCCATATTCCTCCAGGATCCCTGCCGTATTCTCATACATACGGTACTCCGTATCCTCATCCGGCAATTTCAGCTTTCTCTCCCCGAAAGGAGTGCCTTCCTCAATGATCAGACTATAGGCGGAAATATGTTCTGGCGAAAGCCCTGCCACCGTGCGGAGATTTTTTTCCCAGTCTGCATAGGTCTGTTCCGGAATGGCACTCATCAGATCGATATTGATGTTGGAAAAGCCTGCATCCCTTGCCATAAAAAAGCTCTCCTGAAACTCTTCCCACGTATGGATCCTTCCAAGGATCTTTAATTCCCGATTCTGCGGGGACTGAAGCCCCAGACTCAGCCGGTTGATCCCGTGTTCCAGATATATCTGAAGTTTTTCTTTATATAAAGTCCCCGGATTTGCTTCGATGGTGATCTCAGCATCCGGGGCCACAAAAAACTTATTTCTGATCTGATCCAGCATCTCTCCAACAAGAGACGGATCCGGCACGGAAGGTGTTCCTCCGCCGATAAAAACTGTGGTGATCTCCCTGTCCGAAAAATCCGGAACAGCGGCAATCTCCCTTTCCAGAGCCTGGAAATATTCACGCTGCCTCTCTTTTCCGGCAGGTCCGGAAAGGAAATCACAGTAATCGCATTTTTTTACACAAAACGGAATATGGATATAGAGCTCCAGCGGTTTTTTCGCCTCATTCTCCATCCATGGCTCCTTCCTCTCCACCACTACCTGATGTATCATTATCCTCATCGGAGCTTGTATCTTCACCGGCACTATCCGCATTATCCGTGCTTCCATCCGAAGCAGCCGGTGTCGGTGTCACGCCATCGATCCCCAATGCCTCACTGCCGTTTTCTGCCAGGTACTCATTGACCATTGTCAGATTTCCATTGCTCGTCACTGCATCCGGATCTACGGTTTTCGGATCAGGAGTGGCAGTCGGTTCCGGCGCTGTACTGATTTTGATCACACTTTCCTCTTCTGCATTTTTCTTCTTTGAACCACATCCGGTAAGCAGAGCTCCTGTTATAGCCAGAAGTCCTGCTGCCAGAAACAGTTTTTTTATATTTTTTTTCAAAAAGTCATCTCCTATTTATCATCCAGCTTCAGGACACTCATAAATGCCTTCTGCGGGATCTCCACGTTACCTACCTGACGCATACGTTTCTTACCTTCCTTCTGTTTTTCCAGAAGCTTCTTCTTACGGGAGATATCTCCACCGTAACACTTGGCAAGTACGTCTTTACGCATGGCTCTTACCGTCTCTCTGGCAATGACCTTGCTTCCGATAGCTGCCTGGATCGGGATCTCAAAGAGCTGTCTCGGGATCTCGTCTTTCAGCTTCTCACACATCTTTCTTCCACGCTCGTAAGCAGTATCTGCATGCACGATAAAGGAAAGAGCATCCACTTCTTCTTTATTCACAAGGATATCCAGCTTCACAAGCTCACTTCTCTCATATCCGTCCAGTTCGTAATCCAGGGATGCATAACCTCTGGAACGTGATTTCAGTGCATCAAAGAAATCATAAATGATCTCGTTCAGCGGCAGTCTGTATTTCAGGAGTGCACGGGTTTCTTCCATATATTCCATGCCTTCATACTGACCACGTCTCTCCTGGCAGAGATCCATGATCGCACCAATGAACTCTGTGGTTACCATGATCTCCGCCTTCACCATAGGCTCTTCCATGTATTCGATCTCTGAAGGATCCGGAAGGTTGGTGGGATTGGTCAGCTCGATGATCTCACCATTGGTTTTATAGACCTTATAGATAACACTCGGTGCTGTAGTTACAAGATCCAGGTTATACTCTCTCTCCAGACGCTCCTGGATGATCTCCAGATGAAGAAGTCCCAGGAAGCCGCAGCGGAAACCAAATCCAAGGGCGACCGATGTCTCCGGTTCATAATAAAGGGAAGCATCGTTGAGCTGAAGCTTCTCCAGCGCGTCACGGAGATCGCCGTACTTGGCACCATCTGCCGGATAAAGGCCACAATAAACCATAGGGTTTACCTTCTTATATCCCGGAAGTGCCTCTGCACAGGGGTTGTCCGCATCCGTTACCGTATCACCCACGCGGGTATCACGGACATTCTTGATGCTGGCTGTGATATATCCGACCATACCTGCTGTCAGCTCGTCACACGGGATAAACTGACCCGCTCCAAAATATCCAACCTCCACAACCTCCGTGGTGAATCCGGTCGCCATCATATGGATCCTCGTGCCCTTTTTCACACGTCCGTCCTTCACTCTGCAAAATACGATAACACCCTTATAAGGGTCATAAACAGAGTCGAAGATCAGAGCCTTCAGAGGTGCATCCACATCCCCCGCCGGCGCCGGGACCTTATTGACGATCTGCTCCAGGACCTGGTCTACATTCAGTCCTGTTTTTGCGGAGATCTGCGGTGCATCCTGCGCTTCGATTCCGATCACATCCTCGATCTCATTGATAACACGCTCCGGATCCGCACTTGGAAGGTCGATCTTGTTGATCACCGGAACCACATCCAGATCATGGTCCAGTGCCATATATACATTGGCAAGTGTCTGAGCTTCGATTCCCTGTGCTGCATCCACAACAAGGATCGCTCCGTCACAGGCAGCAAGGCTTCGGGAAACTTCATAGTTAAAGTCCACATGTCCCGGGGTATCGATCAGGTTAAAAATATACTCATTTCCGTCCTTGGCTTTGTATACAATACGAACCGCCTGGGATTTGATGGTGATTCCTCGTTCTCTCTCAAGGTCCATGTTATCCAGAACCTGGGCCTGCATTTCCCTCTCGGTAAGAAGTCCCGTCATCTCGATGATACGGTCCGCAAGTGTTGACTTGCCATGGTCGATATGTGCAATGATACAAAAATTCCGAATTTTACTCTGGTCTATCATTCAGGAAGTCCTCCTTAAATTTCTCTCGTATAAAGCGTTCAGAACGCATATTTTTCCATACTGCTCTTTATCATATCATATTTCAGCCTTCTTTGTCACTGCCTTTCAGAACTCTGTTTAAGATATCTGCAAATGGTTCCATGGCATTTCGGACTTCCTCCACGGTATTTGTCTGTGCTCCGGCCTCCAGAAGCAGGGCCCGTGGCTTAAGATGCAGATTATAGCGAAGACCTGCCAGATAGATCCCCCGGTAAAGATCGGGGTAATACTGTGCCGCCTGATATTCTAGCTGAAAGGAAAATGCCAGATTCTCTTCTATGTAAGGATTGGGCAGATAACTCACTGCCCCCTGACTGACTGTATAGCTTAATCCATTATAAAAAAGCAGCTGAGCAGTAGGTTTTCCATTCACCTGCGTTACCAGATGACGCTCATCCGGCACACCATCTCTGTGAAGGTCGATCACAACTTCAATGGTGGGATTTTCTTCCAACACTTTTTCTATGGATGCCCTAGCATAATCATAAGCCTTGCTCCTGTCCAGTGTTCCTCCCATCATATCAAAGGCATCTGTTATATGAATGACCTGGTATCCATATGTTTTTTCCAGAAGTTCAGTAAGATGATCTCCCACTCCTACGATGGTGTCCTCAGTCTGTCCTTCTCTTGAATCTGCAAAAGCCTCCTGGGAATGGGTATGATAGATCAGGATCTGGGGTACCGATGAATCCTTTTTAACGGACAGATCCTCCTTCAGAAAACGGGGCGCACTGATCTGCTGCGCATTCGTTTCCGTATTGGAATCCAATATAAAAAACTGATTCATCACATAGTCAAAATCTGCCAGTTTCGCCTGAGACAAGTCAATCTGCGGATGTGGCAGTGCCACAGTCTCCTGTTCCTTCGCAGTATTTTCACCGGATTGGTTCTCCTCTGACGGAGGAGTCTCCGGTTCTGTGTCCCCCGGCTCCGTAGCTTCCTGTTCTGAACCTCCTGGCTCTGTAATTTCTGGCTCAGCAACTTCCTGTTCTGTATTTCCCTTAACAGTCTCCTTTTCATTTTTTTTGCCGGCAGAGGATTTTTTCCCTGCCATTTCTGCCTCTTCCGCTTCTTTCTTTTGAATTTCTTTTTTCTTTTGAAGCTCTTCTTTCTTCTGAAGGGCTTCTTTCTTTTCCACTTCTTCCGCCTCGGCCATCAGCAGCGTCTCCTGCTCTTTTCGGTTCTCTGCTTCCACTTCTTCACCCAGATGCTCTGCGTTTTTTTCCTGCAAAAGCATCTCTGTTTCCCGGTCTCTGCCATTTTCCTTCTGCAGAGCTTTCTTTTCCAGAAAGCAATACAGCGGCAGCTGTCTGTAGATCTCACCATGCCTGAAAAAATCTCCCGGAAGGACAGCCACCACCCCCAGGAAGATCAGGCTCAAAACCACGCAGAAAGCCCTCTGGATATTCGTCACCCACGATCACCTCTTATGGTATTTTATGACCTGTCCTCTTCGATTAGACTATCGGAAAAAGCCAGATTCAGTCCCTCGGAAATGGTAAAGCTTAAATATCGTACCGTTTCATCCACATCCTTTGGTGTTACAAACATGGTGTAAAGCTTCGGTGAGATCATTTCTTCCAGAAACTCCTTCTGCTCATCCTCCTCCAGTGCCTCCAGAAGCTCTGCCATGGAATCATGGACAATAGTAGCCGCATCCACCACAGTCGGAACACCGATCCCGATCACACGGACCGAAAGATTTTCTTCATTCAGGCCTTCCCTGTGATTCCCCACGCCGGAGCCCGGACTAATCCCGGTATCCGTGATCTGGATCGTCCGGTTAAGTCTTGTCGTACTTCTGGCCGCCAGCGCATCTACGGCGATCACCAAATCCGGCTTTGTCTCAGAAACAACACCCCGAACAATTTCCAGAGTTTCCATTCCGGTCTGTGCCATCACACCCGGAACGATCCCGCTGATCTGATGCATTTTCATATGTTCATTGCTCTTCAGCCCATATTCCCGGATCACATGCCTTGTCATATGAAGATTGGAAACTGCACGAGGGCCAAGGGAATCCGCAGTAATCTCCTGATTTCCAAGGCCTACCACCAGGATCGACTGCTGCCGTCCGAGATCGATCAGCTCCCTCAAATGATGTGCCACCTCTTCCGAGATCTCCCTGTGATAATCCTCATCCGGAACGGAAAGATCCGGTGCCTCAATGGTAATATAGGTCCCCTGTGGTTTTCCCATGGTCCTGGCTCCATTTTCCGTTGTGATCCGCACTACGGTAGTCCGAACATCCTTTTCCTCATCGTATCTTTCCCTGATCTCTACTCCACGTACTTCTACGTTTTCCGCCTGAAAGCGTTCCGTTGCTTCCAGCGCCAGGTCTGTTCTGATTCTGCTCCTTCCAGCCATACTCTCATCCTCTTTTTCTGTAAGATTGCAAAGACTTTTTCGCTGCTGCCTGCAGCTTTTCCGGTGTTTTCCCTTTTATTATTTCCCCTTTTTCCCATAAATATGTATCATTTCCCCTTTTCCACACAGCATCTGGTATTTTTTGCATATTTTTTTGGAATTTTTGCGAAAAACATCTTGACATTCCTGTGCACGTATAATAATATATATAAGCATGTTTCATAGGAGCGCCCGTGTCTGTTCCTGTGAATGTAATTTAATATTATATTTTTAAGGAATCGGAGGTGTACGAATTGGCTAACATTAAATCCGCAAAGAAGAGAATCTTAGTTAACAGCACTAAGGCTGCAAGAAACAAAGCAATCCGTTCTGCAGTTAAGACTTCCATCAAGAAAGTTGAGACAGCAGTTGAGAATAAGGATAAGGCAGCTGCAGAGGTTGCTCTTAAGGACGCAATCTCCACAATCAGCAAAGCTACATCCAAGGGCGTTTATCACAAAAATAACTGCGCCAGAAAAATTTCCCGTCTTTCCAAAGCTGTCAACAGCATTGCGTAATAGACCACGGAATATTTTAGTTATAAGCTTATAAGTAAAAGGAAAGACAGTCGAACCGTCAGCGACTGTCTTTTTTGTATATAGATTTCTGTTTTGTATATAGCTTTCTGTATTGACCAAAAGGAGTTTTTTTATGATATCTCATCCCTTTCCCTACCGCATTATCCGCAGTAGCCGGAAAACCCTGGCGATCCAGGTCAGCGTTTCCGGTCAGGTGACTGTCCGTGCTCCGCACACAATGCCAGATTCCACCATCCAGCGTTTTCTCTCCCAGAAAGAAAGCTGGATCCTGAAGCACCTCTCCCACTCTGCCTCCAGGCCGGCACAGCCCCAGGCTGAAAACCCGCCTCTTTCGGAATTCCGCCGCAGTTATTATATGGAATCCGCCAGAAAAATATTCAAAAGAAAAACCGCAGCCTACGCCAGAAAAATGGGCGTAACCTACGGCCGTATCACGATCCGGGAACAAAAAACCCGCTGGGGAAGCTGCACCAGCGAAGGAAACCTGAATTTCAACTGGCGGCTGATCTTCGCCCCGGAAAAAGTCCTGGATTATGTTGTAGTACACGAACTTTCCCACAGAAAAGAAATGAATCATTCCCCTGCCTTTTATGCAGTGGTGGCATCTGTGATGCCAGAGTATAAAGCCTGCGAAAAATGGCTCAGGGACAACGGAGCGACCCTGTGGCAGAACCCGTCTCCGTAAAACTCAGGCTCTCACTGCTCTCGCCGAGCTATACTTCACGATCAGAAGCTCCACGCTGAGCACATCTCCAAGTGTACCTGTCTTTACCGCCTCTTCCGCATCCACAAAATCCCGCACAGCATTCTCCAGCTCTTCCACAGTGTAGGATCTGGCACAGGATGCCAGATTCCGCACAACAAAAGAGGGTACTCCCAGTTTGGAAGCGATCTCGGTCTGAGAAAGACCCTCCTGTGACATTTTCTTGGTCAGGCAGATCTGACGAAACTGTTTCGCCAAAAGAAACAATATCCGCATCGGCGGTTCCCGAAGGGTCAGAAGGTCATAGTACAGATCCAGGGCCCGCTTCTGGTTCTTCTCCGTCACCGCACGCACCATATCAAAGATCTTATTGGTTGTCTGCGTGGTACAGACAGCCTGGATATCTGCAGCCGTCACAACATCTCTTCCGACCGTATAGGAGATCAGCTTTTCCAGCTCCATCCTTATATTTCCCATATCTGTTCCCGTCATGGTCAGCAGAAGCTCCACATCTCTCTGGGTGATCCTGCGGCCATTTTTTCCAAGGATCCCTGCTGCCCACCGCATAAGAGTCTTTTCATCCTGCTGTTTAAATTCCCCGATGCTGCCGCAGGCTTTTACCGCCTTGTACATACGGCTTCTTTTATCTACTTCAGACTCGCAGAACACTAGATACAGATAATCAGGCAGAGCTTTCATATAATCTGCCAGTTCCTCGCATTTGTTCTTAAAGAATCCCGTATCCTCAAGAAGGACTACTCTTCGCTCTGCAAAAAAGGGCATGGTATCACAAAGACTCAAAAGCTCCCGGACATCGATCCCCTTCCCCTCATATCTGGTAAAATTCATGGTATCATCGTCCGGGTTCAGAGCCTTCACCAGATTTCTTTTATATTGTTGTTTCAGATAGGCTTCCTCACCGTAAAGGAGATATGCCTGCTTAAATTTTCCTGTTTTAATATCTTCCTGAATATTCTTCAATCTCTGTACCCCTGTCTGATTTTCTCTGTAATCCAGTTTATACGACAACTGCCGGAAATGCAACACCCAAGCAAAAATTTGACTTTCCACCGGATTCATGCTACTGTAAACAGGTACATATTCCGGCAGATCCGTTCTGTCAGCGAAATATGTGGAAGGGAGTGTTCCATTATGGAAAAAAGAAGAAACAGCAGAACAAGCAACCTGAAGAGCGCAACCACCAAGGCCAAAGCTACCGTGAAATCAACTGTAGAAAAGATTGAAAAAACACCTGCAGCTGAAAAAACCGTTAAAGCAGTCAAAAAGGCAACAGAGACTGTAGCAGCCAAGGCACCAGAAGTAGTAGAAGAAGTTAAGAACACTGTAAAAAATCATAAGATCAGCGGCATCACACTTGAAATTTTTGAGACATCCATCACAGTTGCCGACCTTGAGGCAGCTGTTAAGAAAGATGCAGAAGCAAAGGGCCTGAAAGGCAAAGAGCTCCACATCTATGTAAATGCAGAAGAAAGAGCAGCTTACTACACTGCTGACGGAACGGGTTCCGACGATTACAGGATCGATCTGACCACTCTGTAAGCTCCGGCGGATCTGTTCCGCGATCGCTTATATGCCGGTCTGTCTGTGACATTCCGGAAACGCAAAAAAGCCATGCACAGGACATTTTCATCCGGTCCCGCTGCATGACTTTTCTTTTTTATCTTTTACTGGATCTTTTTGATCCAGTCTCTGGAGCAGCCTACTGCAGCTCTCCAGCCTTTTACCATGGCATTTCGCTTCTCATCATCGATCTCCGTGCGGAAAATACGTTCCACATCACGGCTTTCCAGTACTGCCTCCTTGCTTTCCCAGAATCCCACAGCAAGACCTGCAAGATATGCGGCACCAAGAGCAGTTGTCTCAATACATTCCGGACGTTCTACAGCCACATTACTGATATTGGCCTGGATCTGCAGGAGAAGATTGTTTGCACTTGCTCCGCCGTCTACACGAAGAACTGCAAGGTCACTTCCTGCATCTTCCTTCATAACCTCCAGCACATCATTGACCTGATATGCAAGTGATTCCAAAGTCGCACGCACAATATGATACTTATTTACACCACGGGTCAATCCCACGATCGTGCCACGGGCATACTGATCCCAGTAAGGAGCTCCAAGTCCTGTAAATGCAGGCACGACGTAGCAGCCGTTTGCATCCGGTACCTTTCCCGCAAAATACTCGGTATCCGATGCGGAATCCACCAGATGAAGCTCATCACGAAGCCACTGGATCGCAGCACCAGCCACAAATACGGATCCCTCCAGAACATAAGTGATCTCTCCGTTAAGTCCCCATCCGATGGTTGTAACCAGCCCGTTATTGGAAAATACCGGTTTATCTCCTGCATTCATCAGAAGAAAGCCACCGGTTCCATATGTATTCTTGGTTTCACCTTTCTCAAAGCAGGCCTGTCCGAACAGCGCCGCCTGCTGGTCCCCGGCAGCACCGGCTACCGGGATCCTTCCACCGAAAAAGGACGGATCTGTCTCACCATAAATCTCACTGGACTCTTTTACCTGCGGGAGCATGCATTTCGGAATATCAAGCTCCTCCAGGATCTCATCATCCCACTCCAGTGTATTGATGTTGAACATCATGGTTCTGGACGCATTGGAATAATCTGTTACATGAACAGCTCCCTTGGTCAGCTTCCAGATCAGCCAGGTCTCCACGGTACCAAACAGAAGCTCACCCTTCTCTGCTCTTTCGCGGGCACCCTCCACATTATCCAGGATCCATTTTACCTTGGTGGCAGAAAAATACGCATCAATAACAAGTCCTGTTTTCTGACGGAATTTTTCTTCCAGTCCCTTTGCTTTCAGGCTGTCGCAGTATTCTGAGGTTCTCCTGCACTGCCATACGATGGCATGATAAACCGGCTGTCCCGTATTCTTATCCCAGACAATGGTGGTCTCTCTCTGATTGGTGATACCGATCGCTGCAATATCCTCTGCCGTTGCCTCAATCTGGTTCATAGCCTCTCTGGCAACAGAAAGCTGTGTGGACCAGATCTCACCTGCATCATGCTCTACCCATCCCGGTTTTGGAAAATGCTGGATAAACTCCTTCTGTGCCACACTGCGGATCCTTCCGCTTTCATCAAAAAGAATACAGCGGTTACTGGTCGTTCCGGAATCCAGCGCCATAACATATTTTGCCATATAAAAATCCTCCAATACATTTCTTGGCTGCGGCTCAATGCCTCTGCAGCCTCATAATTCCCATACCTTCTGATTTGTAGTGGAAACCGCTGCTGCCCCCGCACCCAGGGCTCCCATCACGTCCTCCTTATCGGAGATCAAACCGCCTGCGATCACAGGCACCTTGCTTGTTTTACATATCTGTTTAAGAATCTTCGGCATCAGCCCCGGCAGAACCTCTACCACATCCGGCAGCTGCTCATGCTGATTTCCCAGATTCTCAATGTTCTTGATCGCCATGGAATCAATAAGGAAAAAACGCAGAACTGTATACATTCCAAGCTTCTTCGCCCTGTTGATCATGGATGCTTTTGTTGAAATGATCCCATCTGCATGGATATTTTTACAAATATAATCCACAGAAACCTCTTTTGAGCTTAAACCTGTGATCAGGTCTATATGTGCCATCGCGATCTTCCCCGCCTGGTGGATCCGCTCCACAATTCCCCCAATAGAACGGATATCTCCATACAGGATAAAGATCACGGTAAGCTCCTCCCTGCCCAAACAGTTCTGAAGCCCCTGCTCATCCTTTACAGCCGCTATGATCGGGTTCGCCTCGATCGCGTCCAGAAATTCTTTGTTCATCTTCTCTCTTCCTCCGCAATGTTCACACAATATCATTTTATCTCCGCGCATTATTTGAAGATATTATTCTTATTGTATCAGTTTATTGCTTCAAAGACCAGACGCATTTGCCAAATATATCTGTTTTATTTCCGGCTGTATTACAATTCTCAGACAATCTTCTTCTCTGGTAAAAGAAGGGAAGCCCCTATGGACTTCCCTTCTGCAGATACATTATTTCTCAAACGGGAATTTGAACTGTGTAAGTCCGAATTCATCGCGAAGTCCGATAAACTCTTTCTGAACTGCCTCTGTCACCGGAACTCCCTTATCCTTACGATACATCCATACATCATATTCCTTCTCGCCTGCTGTGTAGATACGTTCCTGTCCAGGAGCCTTCTCGGAGCCTCTCAGGTCTCTCAGGATATCACCGCATGTTTTCTTGAATGCCTCTGCACCCATAAATGCCTCTGTGTCGATAGCAATAAAGAAATGTCCAAGATGATATGGACGGATCTTTCCTTCCTCATCCTTACCATCCAGAGCTTTCAGGAAGAGACCGGACTGAAGAGCAGCGGAAAGGATCTCAACAACCGTAGAGTATCCGTATCCCTTATATCCTCCGGTTGTCTCACCAAATCCACCGAGAGGAGCAAGTGCTGCCTGCTGGCTTCTGATCTTCTTAAGGATCTCTGCACTATCTGTAAGCTCCTCTCCTTCTCTGGAAATAACAAGACCCTTAGGAGTATCATGGTTGATACGTGCGTAGTATTCGATCTTGCCATTCTGGATAACAGATGTTGCACAGTCCAGTGTAAACGGGAACGGCTCATCTGTAGGCATACTAAATGTTAATGGGTTGGTTCCAAGCATATTCTCAACACCAAATGTCGGTGCAACAGATGGTCTTGCGTTAGTACCGCTGATACCGATCATATTCTCCTTTGCTGCGAGACCTGTCCAGTAGCCTGCGATTCCATAATGGGAAGAGTTACGGACTGCAACCATACCCATGCCGTATTTATGTGCTTTTTCGATACACATGTCCATAGCCTTCTTGCTGGCTACCATTCCCATACCATCGTTAGCATCAAGAACTGCAGTTGTCGGTGTCTCTTTAAGAATATCGATCTTTGTTACAGGATTTAAGATTCCGGATTTGATACGGTCGATATAGATCGGTTTAAAGCGGTTGCAGCCATGGCTCTCGATTCCACGTCTGTCACTTTCCAGAAGTACATCAGCGCAAAGTCTTGCATCCTCCGTCGGAACTCCCATTTTCTCAAATACTGCAGTCATAAAATCGTCTGCAAGCTGCCAGGAAATAAAAGGTCTTGTTTCTTTCTCCATTGTAAAACTCCTCCATATACATTATTATAGTTTTTTTATTTTGCTTATATAGATCTGCAGCAGGACCCCCTCCTGCCGGAGATTTCAAATTTAGCCTGCCTCCTGTATGTGCCTCACAGAAAGCGCCTTTACATCGCAGTTTCAATCCTCGTCTGCCACTGCTCTTCCTCTGTCCGGATAATTGGTAATGATGGAGTTTACTCCCCATTTCTTCATCCTTCTCATATCCTCTTCCTCGTTTACAGTCCAGACATTCACCCCGATCCCATTCTGGGAACAGCTGCGTACATGTTCTTCCTTCAGGTATTCCAGATTCGGATGATAATACTGCACATCACAGGTTCTTGCATAAACCCCTGCATTATCCACATATTTCTCTACCAGAAAGCCTCCTGCAATAGTCTCATCACTCTGTCTGCACAATACAATGGATGCGTTATTGAAAGAGGAAAGGATGATCCGATCCTCCAGACCATATTCGCAGATCATATCAATGACCTTCTCTTCCATACCACCATAATAATAAACACTGTTCTTCAGCTCGATGTTTGTAATCAGATCTTCCTCCTCTGCCATCCACTCCAAATACTCTCTCAGAGTCGGAATCTGAAGCCTGCCGAATTTTCCGGCAAACTTATCCGGATAACTGCAATCCAGTTTACACAGCTCAGCATATGTAAGATCATAGATATACCCGTTTCCATCTGTGGTACGATCAACCTTCTCATCGTGCATGATCACCGGAACCAGATCCTTGGTCAGCTGCACATCAAGCTCGATCCCCTCGCAACCAGCCTCCACTGCCTTCTGAAACGCCAGCATTGTATTCTCCGGATATTCTCCGCTGAAACCACGATGTCCAAATACTTTCATTCTAATCATCCTCCATTCAATGCATTACATCGTTGTGAGCATTTTTGCCAATTCATATTTCTGATTATATCATAGCTTTTATTTATTTTCAACATTTTTTATCGACTTTTGTGCATTTTTTTGTTATTTTTTAATTAATTATTCTTTTAAGTGCTAATATCTTTTGTGCATTTTGTACATTTTATTTCATGGCAAACAAAGCGATAAAAAAGCCTTTTCAGGTTTATTTTATTCGCTTTGTCTGCCAGAGGGCTGACATATTATAAGCATACAGATCGCCATATATATCCTTTGCAGATCACTGTATGATCTGCTTCACATTTCCTGTAGCCACGATATCCACACCTGTACCTGCTGCATTCTCCAGGATCACGTCCCCAATCTGAACCGGCGCTTCCACACATACATCCCGCAGCGCATCCACACAGTCAAAAATCTTTCCTTTCGGAATATCCTGTGCTGTCTTTACTGACACCACCGGCATGCTTCCATTCTTCACACGCACGGTCGTTGTCACGATCCTGGTCGGATCTGTCACTTCCTTCACTGCATATTCCGCACCTTTTTTACAGGTATTTCCTGTGACGGAAATGATTTCTTTTCCATTCATTTCCACCAGAAGGGCGCATCCCATAGGACATCCGATACAAGTAAGATTCCTTTTTTCCATTTTCATCACTCCTCCACCTGGATCACAAGTTCATGTTTATCCTGTTTCTGTTTTCCTTCCAGAATGGAAAGAAGCTGCTCTTTTTTCAATTTGATCTGTTCCATCTCTCCGGGTGCTGCCACCTGTTTTTTTCTGGAAAAGATCCGTTCTCCATCCAGATATGCACGGATGTAACAATTTTTATATACATTTCCCACACGGAAGCGGACCAGCTGCTCCTCCGCCATATGACCGGTACGGATCTCAGACGGCACTGTATAGCGGACTCCGTTTTGGGGCGAAAGTGTGATCTTCATCTCTTCCGGTATTTTATCCTCTCCATTGTTGTTTATATAAAGAGCCGCATTTCTTCCTGCATTGCCGGCTTCCTCCGAAACAAAATCCACCAGATCGTGAACATGAAGAACATTTCCGCAGGCAAAAATACCTTCTACATTTGTCTCCAGACTTTCGTTTACCACCGGTCCGGAAGTCACATTGCTCAGCTTCACACCTGCCTGTCCGGAAAGCTCATTCTCTGGGATCAGACCAACAGAAAGAAGAAGCGTATCGCATTCAAAAAATTCCTCTGTACCGGGAATCGGGCGTCTGTTTTCGTCTACCTCTGCAAGAGTGATTCCTTCCACACGTTCTTTTCCTTTTATGTCAACCACTGTATGGCTAAGCTTCAACGGGATTCCAAAGTCATCCAGGCACTGCACGATATTTCGCTTCAGGCCTCCGGAATATGGCATCAATTCTGCCACTGCCTTAACCTCTGCACCTTCCAGCGTCATACGTCTAGCCATGATCAGTCCGATATCACCGGATCCCAGGATCACTACTTTTTTTCCCGGCATAAATCCTTCCATGTTTACAAGGCGCTGTGCTGTTCCTGCTGAATAAATGCCTGCCGGTCGATATCCCGGAATGTTCAGTGCACCTCGCGGTCTCTCTCTGCAGCCCATGGCAAGGATCACAGCTTTTGCCCGGATCTGATACATTCCCTCCTGGCGGCTCATGGCAGTGATCACCTTATCCTGGCTGATATCCATGACCATGGTGTTCAGCCGGTACTCGATCTGCTGCTCTTTTACCATCCGGATAAAACGTGCCGCATATTCCGGTCCTGTCAGCTCCTCCTGAAATGTATGAAGGCCAAATCCATTATGGATACACTGATTCAGGATCCCGCCCAGTTCCTTATCACGTTCCAGGATCAGGATACTCTCTGCTCCCTCTTTCTTTGCAGCCAGGGCTGCTGCCAGTCCTGCAGGGCCTCCGCCTATGATCACGATATCTCTCTTCACCATAATCTTATCATTCATGGTTCTCGCCCTCCTCTGCAATTTTCTTGTTGATTCCTTCGATCAGTCTGGAAGCTCCGCCTGTTTTTGTGATCTCCTCCATGGAAATGCCAAGCTCTCGGCTGAGGATTTCCATTGTTCTGGGAGAGCAGAAGCCTGACTGACATCTTCCCATTCCTGCTCTTGTACGACGTTTTACTCCGTCCAGGGATTTCGCTCCAAGCGGTCTTCGGATCGCATCCAGGATCTCTCCCTCAGAGATCATCTCACATCTGCAGATGATATTTCCATATTCCGGTGATCTTTTGATCAGCTCATTTCTTTCTTCCAGAGAAAGCTCTGACGGATCCAGGATCCCTTTTCTCACCGGATCAAAATCCGGATTTACTTCCGGATGTAATTTTTCTTTTACGATGTCAGCAACCATACAGCCAATGGCCGGTGAGCTGGTAAGTCCCGGGGATGCGATTCCTGCACAATCGATAAATCCAGGAGCATCCTCCACCTCTTCGATCACAAAATCCATACCGTCCTCGATAGCTCGAAGCCCTGCAAAGCTTGTGATCACCTTTCGCATCGGAATATCCTTTACTGTTTTCCGGGATTTGGCACTTACTTCCTCCATCCCCTCTGATGTAGTCGCTGTTTCCTCCCGATCCTCCAAATCCGTAGCTGTAGGCCCGATCAGAAGATTACCGTGAACAGTCTGTGTTACCAGAACTCCTTTTCCGTTCTTATTTGGAAGTGCAAAGATCGTATGATTCACATGTATTCCTGCACTTTTATCAAGAAGCATATACTCACCCTTACGAGGAGTGATATGCAGTTTTTTCTCACTTACCATATTATGAAAAACATCCGCATAGATCCCGGCAGCATTGACGATACAGCCTGTCTCAAGATCACCCTTTGAGGTTTCCACAACAAAACCTTTTTCCTGTTTCCGGATGTTCTTTACTTCTGTGTCAAATTTAAATTCCACACCATTGTTATATGCATTCTCTGCCATTGCAATGTTCAGCTCAAAGGGACAGACAATTCCGGCTGTCGGTGCATACAGCGCTGCCAGCACCTGATCAGACAGATTCGGCTCCATGGCAAGTGCCTCTTCTCTGTCAAGGATCCTCAGTCCCTCTACTCCGTTTTTCAGTCCTCTTTCACGCAGCTTATGCAGCATGGCGATTCCATTCTCAGTTGTACAGACAGTCAGTGAACCAGTCTGTTTAAAAGGAAAATCCAGTTCCTTCGAAAGCTGTCCCATCATATTGCTGCCCTTCACATTCAGTTCCGCCATAAGGCTTCCCGGTTCTGCATCATAACCGGAATGAGCGATTCCGCTGTTTGCCTTGGAAGTTCCACAGCATACATCCTCTTCTCGCTCCAGAACGCAGATTTTCAGCCGATATCTTGAAAGCTCTCTCGCCGCTGCCGCTCCGGAAACTCCTGCTCCGATAATGATCACATCATACATAGATCTGTTTCTCCTTTCCTGTTTGCGGATCTTCTGAACTGTCCCCGGCTTTCTCTGCGCCGGAAACAGCAGAATATCCGTTGCAACACAAGCATTGCCGTCCGCAGGTATATATTCTGCGAGGAGTACTGCTTACGAACAGCAATCTTTCAAGTGAATATGCCATTATTTTTATGCCGTAACCCTTTGTAACCCTTGTAATCCTTTTGAAACATTAACATTTGCGCATAAAAATAGCCGGCATAAAAACACACTTATCCATGTGTCTTCATGCCGGTCTCTGTTCTCAATGGCATTCTCTGTATTCAGCAAGCTGAATCAGATTCCTTCTTCACTTTGTATTCATTGTATCAGACTATTCTTCATATTTCAAGTGCATTTTTCGTAAAATACATCGTTTTTTCTTTAACATGCTCTTAACTTTCTCAAAAACATGATAAGTTTCATTGTATTCCCGATTCCCGATCATATTTCCTCCACAGAAATAACTCCTTCCTGCTGTCTTACCTCACGAAATACAGTATGGCGTGCTTTCCATTTGGCAGCCTCCATTGTTGCCTGGATCACCACACTCTGTGTTTTGGATCTCTTTTTGATGATAACTACGTTGGAGATCATGATGTCCTCTTCCCGGAGCTTCTTTATGACCATACTCATCTTGTCTTCATTTTCAAACTCCATATATACGTCATAGGTATTGGAATGCTCTTCCACATAAACCTCTATATATTTCGCATATTTGAACACCAGAATAAGCCCCAGCGTGGTAAAGATCGCACCGCTGTAAAAGCCGATTCCCACAGCAAGTCCGATACACGCAGAAGTCCAAAGACTGGCTGCTGTCGTAAGACCGGATACATGTCTCTGTCCGGTCACAATGATAGTTCCCACTCCAAGAAAACCAATCCCGCTGACAACCTGTGCGCCAAGTCGTGCAGTATCTCCGATTCCTGCCCCATTAGAATATACATGGATAAAATCGCCCGTCATCATAACCAGAGTTGCCCCCATACAGACGATCATATGTGTTTTTACACCTGCCACACGCTTCTTCATTCCACGATCAATACCGATCAGACATCCAAGAAACATCGCAAGAATCAGCCGAAACAGCGTCGATCCCATATTTAAAGTGTGCAAATAATCCGATATTGCATTACATGCTCCGAGAATTCCGCCCATAAATTTGCTCCTTTCCTGTTGTAACATTATTTTCTGCCGGTGATAACGCCAATCGCGCATCACTTCATTTTGCCTTGCACGAACGCCGCAGGCCACACTCACTCCATTCGAAAGCTGTCTAGTCAGCCGGACTCACTCCGTCCGTCTCACTACGCAGTTTTTCATATGATCCTATACCCCGGATATACATGATCTGTAGTCTCACAGCATGTAAAACAGCAGGGATACCGGCGCCCGGCGGCGGTATCCCTATCTGTTGCTCTATCTACTGATCAGAGGGCATTCTGATTATTTAATAGACTCGTTATAGTTCTCGATCGCTTTGTTTACAGAAGCTGCAAGCTGATCAACAGCGTCCTGAGTTGTAAGCTTGCCATCATATACCTGCGGCATGATCTCGTTGAATGTAAGACGGGCTTCTGTCTGTACACCTGAGAGAACACCTGCTGTATTGCAGTTTACAGGAGAATCCTTCAGCTGGTTGATAGCTGTCTCGAAGTTCGGGTTTTCTTTGAGGTAAGCCTTCATATCCTCTGTCTCATAAGCTTTCTCGTTGATCGCAAAGTATCCTGTACCCATGGACCATTTAGCCTGTACATCAGGAGTTGTGATGTACTCGATGAATTTCCATGCTGCATCTTCGTTAGCTTCGTTGCCTGTATCTGTAAGCCACAGGGATCCACCACCGATGATAACACCGCCTTCATCATTCTGCTCGATTCTCGGAAGATATCCTGTACCAACTTCGAACGGAGAAGAATCAACTGCATTTTTCAGGATAGCAGTAGACTCGATGATCATACCAACCTGTCCGGAGAAGAATGCTGTCTGAGTATCTGCTGTTGTTGTTCCGTAATCTTCGAAGCATCCGGAATCATACAGCTTTTTCCACATATCAAATACTTTTAGGCCACCGCCGTTGGAATCAAAATCAACAGCTGTAACTGCCTCTGTACGTCCATTGTCATTGTTTCCGTATGTTACGCCAAGTCCTGCAAGCTGCTGCTCAAAGAACCATCCGTAAATAGCCTGTGAATAACCAACCGGAGCTGCTCCGCTCTCTACGATCTTCTTGGCATCCTCAAGAACCTCATCATAAGTTGTCGGCGGAGTTTCAGGATCAAGTCCTGCTGCCTCAAATACGTCTTTGTTGTAATACAGCATAGGTGTGGATACGTTAAATGGCATTGAATACTGCTTGCCGTCTACGGTATAGTAACTGCTGATAACCCCCATAACAGAGCTCTTATCATAGCCTGTGCTTTCAAATTTGTCTTCTACAGGAATGACAGCACCACTGTCATACATGAACTTTGTTCCTACGTCATACATCTGGCAAACATCCGGAAGACCGGAGTCACTCTGCATAGCAGCTTTCAGTTTTGTGATGGTATCATCATAGGTTCCCTGATACTCAGCTTTAACCTCGATCTCATCCTGGGATGCGTTGAAATCATCCACGATCTGCTGAAGCACCTCACCGTTTGTGCCGCCCATTGCATGCCAGAATGTAAGTGTTGTTTTCTCAGCTGCACTTACTGAGCACGGAGCTGCCAGAGATGCAGCCATGATTCCTCCTAAAAGAATCGCCATCCATTTTTTGTTGTTCATATAGAAACCCTCCTTTTATAATGGTCCGACCCGCCCCAATACAGGTCGGACAAATTAACATTTTTGCTACTTGCTCTTATGTGATTGGATCAACCCTTAACAGCACCTGCTGTCAGACCACTGATCATCTGCTTCTGACCAATGATAAATACAAGGATCGACGGAATCAGGATAACCATAGCACCAGCCATAACCGGTCGGAAGTCTGTTGCCTCAGCCCCCTGAAGCATACCAAGACCGATCTGAACCGTTCTCATATTTACACTGTCTGTTACAAGCAGTGGCCACAGATAGTAGTTCCAGCTCTGAAGGAATACATAGATGATCAGAGCACCCAGTGATGGTTTGATAAGCGGAACACCGATGGTATATAAGAACTTGAAATTTGTACATCCGTCAATCTCTGCCGCCTCATGGATCTCCTTCGGCAGTGTCAGGAATGCCTGACGCATGTTGAATACCGCAAAAGCTGCTGCTGCATTAGGAAGGATCAGCGCTGCGTATGTATTACGGATACCCCAGTCAGCAATAGTCAGGTAGTTTGCGATGATGATCGCCTGGCTCGGGATCATCATGGTTGCCAGCATAATATAGAACAGGACCTTTTTGCCTTTGAACTCCATCATTGCAAAAGCATATGCTGCAAGAGCACCTGTAACGACCTGAGCAAATGTGATAACACCGGATACGATCAGTGAGTTCTTAATGAAGGTAAAGAACGGTGCAAGCTGAAATGCTCTTGTGTAGTTCTCGATAGTCAGATGGGACGGCCAGAACTTTCCGCCGTAGATCTCCTTCAGATCCATCATACTAACATTGAAACAGTAGATAACAGGAACAATAATAATAATTGCAAAAATAATATTCAGCGCATACATCGCCACTTTTACATATGGTTTTTCTTTCATCAGTAGGTCACCTTCTTTTCCAGTCTAAACTGCAGTGCAGTCAGGATGATCAAAATAACAAACAGAATTACGGATTCTGAACAGGCCACACCGAAACGGCTGTTGATAAATGCCTCCTGGTAAATCTCATACACGATAACGTTGGTACTCTCTGCCGGTCCGCCCTGGGTCATCATCTTGAACTCTGCGTATGCCTGTACGGAGTTGATGACATTGATGATGAGAAGGAAGAACAGTGTCGGAGAGATTGACGGAATCGTTACATGACGGTGCTTCTGGAAGAAATTCGCTCCATCCAGGGCAACGCTCTCATAAAGCTCAGCCGGTACACTCTGGATCGCTGCAGTAAGGTAAATGAAATTCATACCGATCGCCATCCATACACTAACGATCGTAACTGCGATCAGTGCATATTTCTTATCTGTCAGCCATCCGATATGAGTTCCGAGAGCCCTGTTCAGGATACCCAGAGAGCTGTGGAAAATAAACATGAACACTACAGATGCCGCTGCTGCGGAAATAGCCATCGGAAGTGCATATACAGTACGGAAAAATCCCTTTGCCCTGATCTTCTCTGTACTGATGATCGCCAGTATAAAACCGAGCACAATAGAAAGGATAACTCGCATAACAGAAAATTTCAGTGTTGTCACCAAACTGTTAAGGAACGTTCCATCTGTAAAAATATTCGTATAGTTGTCAAGTCCTACATACTGTGCCACCTGACCAAGAGGTGTGGTTCTGGCAAAGCTCAGCTGGATCGTCTTAACGAACGGCCAGAATACAAACAGTATAAAAAGGATCATTACAGGAACCAGATAGAGATAAGGCTCCACTGTCCTGAAAAAAGATTTTTTACTTTTCATTGTATATCACCTGCTTTTCATAAATTTACGTACTACCGATCAGCTGCATCATCACGATATCTCTGTCCTCCTGACAGTGCTGATCATGTTGCTCATTACACATTCTGCTGAAAAACATTTCCGTTATATCTTCCAGCAATTACCCCAATACATTAAGCAAAACTCTCATTTACGTTCTGCTGTCAAAAATGCCCTCTCACTACCCTCCTTTGTATTTGCGCATTTGTTATCTTTACCAACTTTTTACCAAATGATAACATATTCCTTGCATATAATCAACAGTTATTTCCCTATTTTTCAATATTTCTTTATTTGTTTTAGACAATTATTATTTGATAATAATTATTTTTTTATCTATTTTATACAATTTATCGTACCCCAATAAGGCAATCCATTCTGATCACCTTCCATAAAAAACAGATAAAAAAATCGGCAGAAAATAACACATCCTTCGATGTATATCTTCTGCCGTTCTCTCTTCTCAATGGCATCATCTGTTTTTATACAAAACAGACACAATCTCAACTTGTTAACCCAGATTATACAGTAAAATCCACTATAAATCAAGACCAAACACATATTTTTTATGCAAATCTTATAAATACTTTTTTCACAAGCAATCCATTTCATTACGCGGAAATTGTCTTTAATTCACAGCTATTGTGGAACACTTATACTTTTTTCTTCCTGTACCAGGATATTAAATACAAAACTATACCAAAAATTATCAAAAATGGAGCAACTGCCACCAAAACAGTTGTTAAAAGTATCACAATTAACGCTGCAATAGCGATCACGATTGCCTTTCCATACCATGTGCTCAGATCCAGTTTAAAGCTTCTTGCCTTTCCGGCACTGCTCTCCGTCCCATTATCCGCATAATCATCTGCACCATAGCTCTCTTCAGAATAACCAGACTCATCATAAACAGCTGCACTGTCATCTGTATCGATCAAAGTCTTGGCGATCAGCCTGGGATCCCCCAGTTCTGCCAGAACATCTGATTCACTTCGACCGTTCCGGACCTGAGACTGAATGTAATCCTCATAATACCGCACATGAGCCGCAGCTCTCCCCTGGGTCATCTGTCCGGACAGCTGCCCCCGTAAAACCTCAAGAAACTCTCTTCTGCTCATAAATATGTCAAACCTTTCTTATGAAATATAATGAAAAAACAAAACTCAAAACAACTCCAGAAACCTCACCTTGAAAACTTCTGCAAATTCTTTTTTATTACTCTCTTAAAATTTTTCTCATTATACCATAACCCATAAATTTAAATCAGAAACAAATCATAAAATTTTGATTAAAAAATAAAAAATCATAGTACAGCGCAAAGGGCGGTTCATTTCCGGATGCCGCCAAAGCCGCATTCGGAAACGAATCGCCCTCCATGACGTTCGTTATGCCATCAAAAATCACTCAACATGAACAGCCCCTGTACTCCTGATATTCATCGGATAGACATTTTCCCTTCCAACATACTGAGCCATATAGTCCACATACGCATCTGCGTTCTCGATCGGAAGCACGCACATGATAACTCCTGCAAAACCACCACCATGAACTCTGCAGATACCAGCACCGATCTTATTCAGAAACAGCTTGGTAAGCGCCAGACTCAACGTGATCTTCTGCTCCTTGCAATTCTGCAGAGAATAACAGTTCTGCAGCCACTCCCAGGAAGAATTACCGGACTCCTCAAGAAGACGCAGGAATCCCTCACCGTCTTTATTCTCAACAGCCTTCACAGCATCTGCAACACGTCTGTTCTCTTCATAAAAATGCATCGCACGAAGAACAGCACGGTCATTCGGAATATCCTTCACATGTGCCAGAAGATTCTCCATATTGGACTCACAGAGAAGCTCTACGCCCATAGCCTTCGCAGCCTCACGCATCTCCATAGGAATAGAGGAATATTCCTCACTGAGATCTGCATGGCCCTTACCGGTATTTACGATCACAAGTCTGCAGCCCATATCCTCAAAGGAAAATGCGATCTTCTCACAGCTGATATTCTCTTTATCAGAGAAATCCAGAAGGATCGGGCCGCCGGCAGCACAAGCCATCTGGTCCATCAGACCGGAAGCCTTTTTCCAGTAAACATTCTCAGCATACTGACCTGCTCTCGCATACTCGCCATACTCCAGCTTACCTTCATTAAAGAAATAATTGGTGATCGCACATACAAGCATCTCAAAGGAAGCAGAAGAGCTTACACCTGCAGCGGCAATAACCTTGGTGGAAACATAAGCGTCAAATCCACCGGTAGCATAGCCTTTTTTCTGCATATACTCCATAATACCTGCAACAAGAGCATCTGTACCTTTTGTATAGGTTTCTGTGCTGAGCTTGTCAAGATCAACAACTACTTCCTGTTTGTAACCCTCACTGATCATATGGATCACATTGGTTCCGTTTGGATAAGCAGCACCGATGGTATCCAGATCGATACTTGCCGCAATGATCTGACCGCCGTTATGATCAACATGGTTGCCAATGATCTCCGTACGGCCCGGAGCAGTAAAAAACTCTGCCTTGTCATGATGATATTTCTTCTCGAAATTCACAGCAAGATTGGTATAACGGGCGCTACTCTCCTCTGTCTCTCCATAGATTTTTTTCAGCACTTCTGCTGCCGGAATTTTAATTGTTCCCATTTTTTCTTCCTCCTGTTATATAGTTTACACCCCAGATCCGGAAGAACCTGAAAAAATCTTCCGCTCTGTCACGCTTCATGGTTACTGTTCACTCCGTTCTCAGCAACACACTTCGCAATGCGCAGAATATCACCAGTGAATAGTAACGCTTCATGTACTTTTATTATAACAGTCCCGTCTTTTCTGTCCATAACAATTTTGTGTAAAAACCGTATTATTTTGTGGTGATCCCGGAATATCCCTTTGCATTTTCTGCCTTTTCTGATAAAATAAATTCCACTATGAAAAGCAGATATACACTTCAGGATCCGCGCACAGAAGGAAGGAGGTAACACCTTGCAGATCATCACAGATCCCGCCGGAAAAGAACTGAAAAAACACGGAGACAGCTCCTTCCCATTCCTGGTAAGCTACGAGCGGCTTTCCGGCTATGAGACCGGTTCCTTTCTGTGGCACTGGCATCCGGAGATCGAGCTTACCTATATCGAAAAGGGCGAAATGCTCTACAAGATCAATCAGAATACCTTTCACCTGAAAGAGGGACAGGCAATCTTTGGCAATGCCAATGCCCTTCATGCCGGATATATGTATCAGGATCAGGACTGTCAGTATATCCCCATAACCTTTGACCCCAAACTGATCTACGGATTTTCGGGAAGCCTTCTTTTTCAGAAATATACAGAACCGATCCTCCGAAGCTTTTCCCTGTCCGCTGTACCGCTTGATCTATCCTGTAAATGGCATTCCGAGGCCATAAAAGATATCCGTGACATCATCGACCTGGACAGTATCCGGGAACCCATGTATGAATTTGAGATCATCGCCAGACTGCAGCACTTCTGGAAGATCTTGTATGAAAATACGATCTCCCGGACAACTCTTCCATCCGGTCAGGATGAAGAAAACTACCGCCGCATCCGTCAGATCATGTCCTATATCGCAGAACACTACTCTGAAAAGATTCTCCTGAATGATGTTGCAGACCTGATCCACTTAAGTCCCAGCGAATGCAGCCGGCTTTTCAAAAAATGCATGAATATCACACTCTTCGGATACATCCAGGAATACCGCATTGAACGCAGCCTGGAATATCTGGAAAATCCTTCCTGTTCTATCACAGAATCAGGACTGCTGTCCGGTTTTTCGGACTCTAATTATTACACAAAGGTCTTTACGAAAATCAAGGGCTGTACACCAAGACAGTACAGAAAAAATCAGGAGCTGTGACATGCTCCTGATCTTTAACCGTTCAGTGCTCCATACCTATGAAGCAGAACAATATTTATCCGTGAAAATGGCTGTTATCTGAACAACTCTTTCATTGCCGGATACAGTTTGCGGAATTTCCGGTATTTTTCTTCATATTTTGCAACCAGCTCCGGTTCCGGTTCTACCGTATCTACTACCCTGACCAGCTTATTACAGATCGTTTCTACATCCGGGTATTCGCCGCAGCCTACTGCTGCCAGCATTGCACCGCCCATGGACGGGCCTTCCTCATTCTCCGGCACATCCACCTTCAGGTTCATCACATTTGCAATGATCTTTTTCCAGAGAGGGCTCTTAGCTCCGCCGCCGCAGATCTTGGTGCGCTCAATATGGATCCCGAGGCTTCTTGCAACCTCAAGGGAATCTCGAAGTCCGAAAGCAACTCCCTCCAGAACAGCCTGTGTCATATCTGCTCTCGTGGTATCCATGGACATTCCGAAAAATACGCCTCTTGCATCCGGGTTGTTATGCGGAGATCTCTCTCCCATCAGATATGGAAGGAAGAATACCTGATTCTCGCCAAGCTTTTGGATCGGTGCCTGCTCTGCCACAAAATCCTTTGTCTTAAGGATCTCCTCTGACCACCATTTGTTGCAGGAAGCAGCGCTTAACATGCATCCCATCAGATGATAGCTTCCATCTGCATGGTCAAAGGAATGCAGTGCATTGTTTTCATCCACTCCGAAATCTTTGCTGGAAATAAAGATCGTACCGGATGTTCCAAGGGAAATGTTGCACTGGCCATCGCCAACCGTTCCTGTTCCGACAGCTGCCGCAGCATTGTCGCCTGCACCTGCTACAACCTTCACATCTTCTGAGAAGCCAAGCTCTTTTGCAACTTCCGCTTTCAGGTTTCCGACTACCTGCCAGCTCTCGTACAGCTTCGGAAGCTGTTCCTCTGTGATATGGCAGATCTCAAGCATTTCCTTTGACCAACAGCGGTTCTTCACATCCAGAAGAAGCATACCGGAAGCATCGGATACATCTGTGCAGAAGGATCCGCTTAAGCGATAGGCAAGATAATCCTTCGGAAGCATGATCTTTACCACTTTTTTAAAATTCTCAGGCTCATGCTTCTGCATCCAGAGTATCTTTGGTGCAGTGAAGCCTGCAAATGCAATGTTTGCGGTATACTGAGAAAGTTTTTCCTTTCCGATAACCGTATTAAGATATTCCGTCTCCTCACCGGTACGGCCGTCATTCCAGAGAATCGCCGGACGGATCACATTGTCATCTTTATCCAGAGTTACAAGACCGTGCATCTGACCGCCAAAACCGATTCCTGCTACTTCTTTGCGGTCAATCCCTTCTGTGAGCTCTTTGATCCCTTCCATGCTCTGGGCGAACCAGTCCTCCGGATTCTGCTCAGACCAGCCCGGATGGGGGAAGAACAGCGGATATTCTTTTGATACGATGTTGCAGATCTTTCCGGATCCTTCCATAAGAAGAAGCTTTACAGCGGAAGTTCCAAGATCAACGCCAATATAATACATAGTAATTTTTCCTCCTGTAAATACAGAAACCGCAGCTCTCAGTTCGCAGCGCCTGCACGCCTGAGAGCCCGCGGTTTCTGAATCGTATTTAACCAAATCAAGAAAGTCCCCTGCGGGGTTACGAAAAGCAATAAGCAGCGAGTGGAGACTTGCTTGTATCAGGCAGCACGTACGGATGATCTTACCTGCCTGTTTTAATTATCTCCAAGGATTCTCTGTCGGATATCTCACGCCTGCCGGCTGATTGTAACCGATCTCTTCAACCGGTACACCAATGTATTTGAACACCTCGAAGAGAGCTTTTCCGTGATGTCCGAATGCTACAGCACCGTGATGCGGGAATCCTCCCTCGATCAGCACGTGACGGTAGAAACGTCCCATCTCCGGAATTGCAAATACACCGATAGCACCGAAGGAACGTGTTGCAACCGGAAGAACCTCGCCGTGTGCGATATATGCACGAAGCTTGTTGTCCGCTGTACTCTGCAGACGATAGAAGGTGATATCTCCAGGCTTGATATCTCCCTCAAGAGTTCCGTTTGTAACCTCGATTGGAAGGGATCTTGCCATGATCATCTGATATTTCATCTCACAGAAGGACAGCTTGCTGGATGCTGTGTTTCCACAATGGAATCCCATAAAGGTATCCTGAAGTGTATAGTTGAATTTTCCTTCGATAGATTCTTTGTACATATCCTTCGGAACGGAGTTATTGATATCAAGAAGTGTAACGATATCATCACTTACTACCTGTCCGATAAACTCACTTAATGTACCATAGATATCAACCTCACAGGATACCGGAATGCCCTGTGCTGTCAGACGACTGTTTACATAACATGGAACAAATCCAAACTGTGTCTGGAATGCAGGCCAGCATTTTCCTGTCAGTGTTACATATTTACGATATCCTTTGTGATCTCTTACCCAATCCTTCAGAGTCAGCTCGTACTGTGCAAGCTTCGGAAGGATCTCAGGTTTCTTGTTTCCCGCACCAAGCTCTTCTTCCATCTCTTTTACGATCGCCGGGATCCTTTCATCACCTTCATGCTTGTTGAATGCCTCGAAAAGATCCAGCTCTGAGTTCTCCTCGATCTCAACGCCAAGGTTGTAAAGCTGTTTGATCGGTGCATTGCAGGCAAGGAAGTTTGTAGGACGCGGTCCGAAGCTGATGATCTTCAGGTTGCTCAATCCCTCGATCGCTCTTGCGATAGGAAGGAATTCATGGATCATATCCGCGCAGTCCTCTGCATCACCTACCGGATACTCCGGAATATAGGCTTTTACATTACGAAGCTGCAGGTTGTAGCTTGCATTCAGCATACCGCAGTAAGCATCTCCACGTCCCTGGCAGAGATTATCCTGTGTTTCCTCAGCTGCTGCGATAAACATCTTCGGTCCCTCGAAATGCTTTGCAAGAAGGGTCTCAGAAATCTCCGGTCCGAAGTTTCCAAGATATACACAGAGTGCGTTACAGCCTGCTTTTTTGATATCCTCCAGAGCCTGGACCATATGGATCTCACTCTCTACGATACAGACCGGACATTCGTAGATATCCTTTGCATCGTATTTCTTTGTGTAAGCTTCTACAAGAGCTTTTCTCCTGTTTACGGAAAGGCTTTCCGGAAAACAATCTCTGCTGACTGCAACGATTCCGATCTTAACTTCTGGCATGTTGTTCATAATCTTCATTCTCCTTTTTATATCCGGCAGATTTTCCACCGGTGATATTATTGTTCGTTTGTAACTATTCACTTCACCCAAAATCAGTCAAGTGTGATATTTTCACCCTTCAATCCATTGAATGCGCCTTCGATCTTCGCATCCTCATGAGCGATAAGCCATTTATTTCTGGCTGTCATCAGACCGTCCTCTCCGTCCTCTGACATCGGAAAATCAATCTCTGTGTTGGTTCCTCTTGGAAGAACAACTACACACTGAAATCCACTCTCATTCACATGACACGGTGCATAGTGGAGCGTTGTGGCATAAACCTCGATCCCGGTTCCTGCCGGTACCAGAAATGCCTCCACCTTTGAGGTATCGTATGTAAGATCCTCTTCTATATCCTGCTGATGTCCGATAAGCAGTACAAGATCTGTCACTGCTACATTGATCTCGGAATTCCGATGATATTCCAGGGCATTCAGCTTTTTATTGTGACCATTGCAATATCCGATCTGGACAGGTAATCCACCAAACGCTCTGTTTTTCAGCTCTTTTTCCACATCGAGAGCTTCCAGCTCCTCTGCTGACGGAACATATACCACATCCTCCGGAACCGGTGTATGCTTCATCTCCTTCAGAAGCGGACCGAAATTGTATCCCTCCAGAACCTTTCCGTATCTGCGGAAAGCCGGATCTGTTACTTTCTGAATTTTCACGATTTAACCCTCCTTACAAAATTACTGTTTCACAGCTTCTCTGTATCTTCGTTTTGAACTGAAAAAAGCATACCACATCATGGTATGCTTTTCGCCGCTTTTCTTGACTCATTCATAGCACTTTTTTGACATTTTTATGATTCTGACGCTCCACTCTTCCCGGCAGGATCCCGTAACGCTTTACAAATTCCCTGGAAAAAGCCCTGCTGCTTGCAAACCCGTTGTCAAGTGCGATAGAGCTGATGGTATGATCTGTATGCAAAAGCTCCTTATAGGCGTATGCCATGCGGATATCCTGTAAATATGTCTTAAAATTGACCTTCGCATATTTCCGGAACATTCTTGACAGATATGCATCGGAATATCCGAACATGGCTGCAAGTCCGGAAAGCCTGAGATCCTCCTTGTAATGCTCCCGCATATAAGTGGTTATTTTTGACAAAGCATCCAATCTGCGGCTGATCTTCAGCGCATTCTCCTCCACCTCTGTTTCCCTGTATGCAGAAACCATAAGATAAAGGACTTCATAGAACACTGCCCTGATACGGAATTCGTACCCCGTTTCCCCGGATACGTACACCCGATACATCTCCCGGATCAGAGAAACCATCCGCCTGTCTGTTTCCTCAGACTCTTCGTTTCTGCTCCGAAAACGGATAAATCTCTGAGCGGTAAAATAATCCGAAAACTGCTTCAGCGGGATCTGCAGTACGATGGTCTCATTACGTACTGGCGCCTGAATAGAATGTACTTCATTGGAATTAATGATCAGAAACTCCCCTGCCTTCAGAGGATACTCTTTCTCATCGATATAGAAATAAAGGCTCCCCTCCATCACCGCAAAGATCTCGATCGAAGTATGCCAGTGTTTTTCCCTTACATAATTTCCGTTTCTTCCTTCAAAAAGAAAAAGCTTAAAAGGAAATCCTTCATTGGGAATGATCAATTCATGCTGAAACTCCATGCTCCTTCTCCCTTTCCTGCTGTCCGGTCTGGATCCGGCGCATCATACTTCCGTAAAAAGCCGCCAGGATCTGCTGAAATAACGTTCCGATCATAACCGGAAATAATGTTTCCGCCGGAAAATACGCTCCCGCGATCACCGCACCGGCGCTGATGTTCCGCATTCCGGAACCATAGATCATGGAAACCGTTGCCGCTTTATTCTGCCTTGTAAGAATGGCAATGATCCAGCCAATGGCATATCCCCCTGCTGCCAGGACCAGGATCGCTGCTGCTACCTCCAGCCGTTCTCCATTAAGATGCTTCATATAAGGAGAAACCTTGGAGGAGTTAGAGGTTACCACAAAGATCAGGCACATTTTTGAAAAAGGCGCCAGCTTTTTCGGCCAGGTCTCCATAACCTTTCCATGGCTGACTTCATTAAGGCACATGGCAAGGACTGCCGGCAGAGCGATCATGAAAACCAGCTCCTTCATCATTCCCACAGTATCCATTTTTACGCTGGAGCCCACCAGGAGCTTCAATACTGCCGGGATCAGAAAGGGAGCCAGGATCGTATCGATCACAACCAGCGAAAGTGACAGTGGACTGTTTCCATTATAAATGGATACCCACATCAGACTGATCACCGCTGCAGGTACGGAAAATTCCAGCACCATTCCTGTGATATAATTCATATTGCCCGGGAACAGAAGATGTCCCAGACCGCAGGCGGCCACCGGTCCCAGCACATGAAGGATCAGCAGCATCAGGATCAGCGGAAGCGGCCGCTTAAACACATCTGCTACATCACGGAACCTGGATTTCAGCGCACCGATAAAGGTCATAAATGCAAAAGCATACGTCACATAGGGCACGCCATGCTTTGCAATATCCGGAAACAGTACCCCCGTAAGCAGACAGGCCGGCGTCACAAAAGCCATCCATTTCTCCATAAAGCTGTTAAATTTTTCCAGCATATCACACCTCTTGTTTATCTTTTTTTCTGTCTTTTTTACAGTTTATCACAAAAAAACAGCGGTGCAAGAAAAAAATCCCCTGTTTTATAGCCGATTCCGGACAAATATGATATGATAGTACCCATCCAAAAGCAACCTGAAACCAGGGCGGACTACAGATATCCGCCAAAATGATCATTTTTTATGATCTGGAAAACGAGGCCAAAAATGATTTCTTTAATTATACCATGCTTCAATGAGGAAGAATCCCTTCCGCTTTTTTACCCGGAAGCCACTTCTGTCCTCAGGCAAATGAACTGTGATTATGAACTGATCTTTGTGAATGACGGTTCCAGAGACAGAACCCTTGAGATTTTAAAAGAGCTTTCCGAAAAGGATCCTCATGTGATCTATCTTTCTTTTTCCAGAAACTTCGGAAAGGAAGCTGCCATGTATGCAGGCTTCTGCAATGCCGGCGGCGATTATGTAGCAGTAATGGACGCTGATCTTCAGGATCCGCCGTCCCTTCTCCCGGAAATGCTGGAGAAGCTGGAATCCGGAGAATATGACAGCGTTGCCACCAGACGTGTCAGCCGTGACGGAGAGCCACCTATCCGGAGCTTTTTTGCCCGGAAATTTTATCAGCTGATCAATAAGATCTCGGATGCAGATATTGTGGACGGCGCCAGAGACTTCCGTCTGATGAAGCGCAGTATGGTGGATGCCATCGTCTCCATGAGTGAGTACAACCGCTTCTCCAAGGGAATCTTCGGCTGGATCGGTTTCCGCACCTGCTGGCTCCCCTACAAAAATATCGAACGCGTAGCCGGTGAGACCAAATGGAACTTCTGGAAGCTGTTTAAATACGCCGTCAGCGGCATCATCAATTTTTCTCAGGTACCGCTGACCATCGCCTCCTGGTTCGGAACGACCATGACCGGTTTTTCCTTTCTGGTCCTGGTAGCCATCATCGTCCGAAAGCTGATCTTCGATGATCCGGTCCCAGGCTGGGCTTCCACCATCTGTGTCATCATCTTCATCGGCGGCCTGCAGCTTTTCTGCCTGGGTATCATGGGACAATACATAGCCAAAACCTATATGGAGGTCAAGCAGCGCCCCCATTACATCATAGCAGAGTCCAACAAAAAGGACTTTACACCCATACGTTGATTTTCTATTCTGTCGGCAGCTCGACCACCTGATATTCGTGGCCCAGCGCCGGCAGGATTTTTTCTTTTACATCACTGGTCTTCATCAACAGAGTGGAAGTATTGATACACGGATGGCATCCGAAATATTCTTCATCCAGGACTTCTTTATCGATCACCAGGTGTACCTTCTTTTCTTTATCAAAGATCAGTCCCATCAGACTTAAGGACCCCGGGGTAATGTTCAGATATTCCTCCATCTGCTCTCCGTCTGCAAAGGAAAGTCTGGCTGTTCCGATCTGTTTGGACAGAAATTTTGTTTTAAACGGCTTCTCTCCCGGCATCAGCAGCAGATAGAAATCCGTTTTCTGTCGGTTGCAGAGAAAAAGATTTTTGCATATCTGCGCCCCCAGAAGCTGATCCACTGCCTCGCAGGCCTCCATGGTCATCAGTGCTTCATGATCTGCTCTTTTATATTCAATCCCAAAACTATCCAGAAAATCGTACACTGCGATTTCCTTCTCCAGACGGCCCTCGGTGTTCTCCGGTCTTCCTGTATAGACTGTTTTGTCAATTCTTGGTTCTTCCATGATGTCTCCTCCGTTATTTTTACATTCTCATATGTGCAGGTCTTAGTCGCAGCATATTACGCTTTACTGCTTCAACCGTAACCTGCCGATTTGTTTAATCATAGCACACCTGTAACAAATAAGATACTCCGGATTTCCGTCTGACTATTGACGATATCAGCCTCGGATGCTATACTCTCAGGCAGAAAGGGAATGAAGTTCTCCCCCGATTTTTATCGAAACCGCCAATGAGCTGATGACTTCTGTGCAATGCACGGGGTTACCAGCTTTTTTTGATGGATTTTTAAGATCCGGGAGATTGAAAGGAGTTACTATGACAAAAGAAACTATCCAAAAAGAACATCAGATCCTGCAGCTGAAATATGCTGTCCTTGCAGTGGTCGTGGGAATCTGCGTCGGGATCGTAGATACTATCTTCGGCCGGGGCCTGCTGGCGATCTCTGCTTTTCGCACTGCACACTGGCGCTGCCTGCTGCCCTTCCTGCCTCTGGCCGGACTTCTTATTGTATGGATGTATCATCATTTCAGCACCTTAAGCTTAAAGGGCATGTCCCTGATCTTCGAAACCGGGCAGAAAAAAAGAGACCAGATTCCTCTGGCCCTTGTCCCTCTGGTAATGCTCGGCACCTGGATCACTCATCTCTTCGGAGGAAGTGCCGGCCGTGAAGGTGTTGCCGTGCAGATCGGTGCTACACTCTCCCACGAGGCCGGACGCAGGCTGCATATCCGGGAAAATAAGCCTGTCATGCTGATCACCGGTATGGCTGCCGGTTTTGGCGGTCTGTTCCAGACGCCACTGGCCGCTGTATTTTTTGCCATGGAGGTGATCGTTGCCGGATATCTTGAGTACGATGCGCTGCTGCCGGCACTTATTGCCGCATATACAGCCTCCTTCACCTCTCATTTCCTGGGACTGGAAAAATTTGCTGTGGATATCCAGGACACCTGGACTGTGACCAATCTCCGAAGCATGATCTCTCTCATTGCTCTCGGACTTGCCTTTGGTCTTGCCGGACGATGCTTTTCCGTACTTCTTCAGGAAGCAAAGAAATTATTCGGGGAAAAAATTTCAAATCCGCTGATCCGCATCGGTGTCATGGCCATTCCACTGGCAGCTCTGCTGTTTGTGAGCTATGGCGGACGCTACACAGGTCTTGGAACCAATCTCATCTCCGCTTCCTTTGCCGGAGAAACGATCTACGGATATGACTGGATTCTGAAGCTTCTGTTTACTGTATTTACACTTGCCATCGGTTTTCAAGGCGGCGAAGTGACACCACTGTTCTCCATCGGCGCTTCCCTTGGAGTCGTCCTAGGTTCCATCCTCGGGATCCCTCCCATTATCTGCGGGGCACTTGGCTACGCCGCAGTATTCGGCAGCGCCACCAATACCCTCATCGCCCCGATCCTTATCGGCCTGGAAGTCTTCGGCAACCGAAATACCCTTCCCCTCATCCTGGTATGCATCCTCGCTTATCTGATCAACGGAAATCACTCCATTTATGGAGCACAGCAGAAGGCGCTTTGCAGGTTTGAGGAGTAGATATGTACATATTTTTTATTCGGTCATGACTGACTCGGTTGTGGCCGAGTGAACTACCCAGCACCTAAGGATATCAGATTCGCCATATGATTCCTTTCTTCAGCTATTAATGGATTCTATCTCCGAATCATCATATATTTTCTTTAACTCTTTTCTCATTTCCTTATTGATACTTATATATTTTGAATCATTATCAGCCCATTTTACTTTCAGGATATCGTGTTTGCGTATATATAATACAGGCAGCCGGCTTCTGTGCTTATCCATAAAGATTCCCTGGCTTTCATAAAAAATTTCCTGCAGATAATCATTCATTTCATCTACCTGGATTACAAATGTAAAACGAATATCCTTCTTTTTTTCTTCTCTGCTCATCTCATTGATCCAGAACTCTGCAAATTTATCATTTAACAACAAAACATCATTTCTATCCATATCTGTAATATCTATAAGCGCCCAGATATTCACCTGATTATTTCTATTTTTCTTGAAAAAACTTACTTTTCCTTTTTCGTCCAGTTCATATTCTGACTTTTTTTGGTACTGGTTATGTAAAAGCCCTTTTTCAAATACAACGTTTCGTTCTTCGACCTCTTCTGGAAAAGTTATTTTGATATCTATTAACTTCTCATATTTGTAACAAATAAAACTGAATGGCATCCAGATTTCTTTTTTATTCTCTATATACCTGTAGCTTCTTGCATGAATCCTAGCACTATGCTTCAAAATTGAACATACCCCGCTGTCATTAAAATATACAGTGGTAATAACGCTTTTTCAATCGCATCATTCCCACTGCTATTCGTCCAACATTTCCAACAGGAATATACTGCTGCAAAAAAAACATCTGTCAAAAGCAACATTTGAAACAGAAAACACCCTCTGATTCCGGAAAGCCATTTTCGATTTTTTCTCATCATCCCATAAACATATAGAGGATTTTCATCTACACTTTCCGAAGAAATATCCTGATCCGGTGTTTCGCCACATCTGAATACCCATCCAGTCAATGCCAAATATCCCCAAAAGGCTACTCCAAATGTGAATCTATCATCTTCAAAAATCCAACGATATGACAAAAATAAAATACAAAATAACAAAATTTTTCCAAGTATATTATTTTTTCTTTTTCGGTTTATTATGATCCCCCCTAGTCATCAGGCCTGTACAACATCCGATATTCCCAGACAATCCAACAGATCTTTTTTCATTTTCTCATATTGTTTTTTACATCTCGAATATCTATATAACGGAAGGATTTCCAAGCGATTATAATAACGGTTATATACCGCTCCAAGACGGTATCGTCTTTTATACATCATTATCCCTGAATTATTCCGTACAATGCTCTTCAGAACACGATTATCATCTTCTACTTCCAGCACAAAGGAAAAATATATTTCCTTTTTTTCCTCTTTCGTTGTAATATACTGTTTCCAAAATTCTACAAAAGCTTTATTTAATTTTCCGATATCCGCTTCCTGAAACAAATCTGTTTTTACATATGCCAAAATATGTATCTCATCTGTTTTGTCATATCTGTAGAAAAAAGTTTTTCCATTTCGAGGAGCTTTATACGTATTTATATATTGATAAATTCCAAAATCTTTTTCCATTACATCAGAATGTATCTGTAAATCCCTGTAACACACCGGATTTTCATAATACATATTGATATTCTGGCACAGAAAACTGAATGGCGCCCAATTTCCTTCTTTATCTGTTGGGTATTTATAATTCTTTTTATAAAATTTCACATAAAATATCCACATGCATGATCTTGCCATGATCATAAAAGCCAGCGAGATATTCAGAAGGATTTCTATCACTGTACTATTTATACCTGGATTTACATACTGCATCCCCAGATATGTAAAATACACTCCCAGCCACAGAATCATTATTTTTCGCAAAAACAAAAAACTTTTTAACTTTCCGTTTTTCCTGATAGGAAGAGCATATTTCGATTCCTTTTTGTCATTTAACATACCGTGTACATAAAATGGATTCTGACAGTTATAACTATCCGGCACATTATAAGGGGTTTTCCATCTTGACGGTATAATAACCGTAGGAATAAATAGAATATTTGAGATCATCAGGCTTACCAGAACCGCCAAAATTTCCATTACACCGACCGGCGCCAAATAGAAATAAAAAGATTTCAGTAATCCTCCAAATACCAGGGCATATACGCATAAATAAATTGATTTGCTCAACATGTCGATCATTTCTCTGTATAATTGCCTCTTTCTTTTCTAATACATATTCTTTTAATCAAGTGATATCTTCTCTCCATTTACAGAAATCCAGTAATCTTTCGGTTTGTGTTCCATGTATCCATAACATATCTTTTCATTTTTGTTATTTTCTGCTTCCAGAAATTTTGTTCCCACAGAATCCTTCACATCGGCTATTACATAATTATCATCATTCGGTACTACCAGTACATACCATTCCCCATTAATTTCTATCGTTGACATATCGATATTTATCTTTACATCTTGATACTCTCTGCCTGTACCATAAAATATAGAATCCGGCAATTTCCATTTCCCAGAACTTTCCGGAAAAATCTTCCCCTCTACTGTTCCTTCGTTATCCATGATAACATATGTAGAATTTTCTCCCTGCAGAATACGGATGATCTCAGCATTATCACCATATGCTTCCACGGCTTTCTCCACAGAACTGAAACTTCGGTGAGTATACACTGTATCGCAAACAAAGAGTCCGATTCCTAATATAACAATTGGTGCGACAACCTTAACTGGTGTCTTTTTTGATTTTCTTTTATAAGAAATAGCGATCACCAGATTAATAATAATTACCAGATATACAATTGGTTCTATCACTTTGATCAACATACCTTTTTCACATCACCTTTGCATACAGTCTACAGATCTATATCACGTCTTCCGATCACCCGCTTCAGTTCTTCTCTCATTTCTCTGTAAATATTTTTATATCTGGACTTACGGTCCGTACATTTTATTTTTATGATGTCATGTTTTTTCTCATACAAAACAGCCATACGACTTCGATGTTTATACATTCGTGTTCCTGATCCATCATAAAAAATCCTGCTTATAGCATCATTGATTCTCTCAGTCTGGATCACAAAGGTAAAACGTACATCTTTCTTTTTTTCTTCTCTGGTCAGCTCATTACACCAGAAAATCTCAAATGCATCATTCAGAAGCTGGATATGCATTTTCTCCATATCTGCTATATCAATGATCGCCCATAAGTTTACCTGTTGATTTTTTCTTTTCTGATAAAAACAGATTTGGTCATTCTCTTTTAATATATAATTTGCTTTTTTAGCATATCCACTTTTAAAAAGACATTCTTCAAACACCAGAGGCTAATTTTTCTCCGTTTCTTCTGTTGGATCAGGCAGTATCCTTCCTGCCAGTCCCTGCATTTCATATCCGATAAAGCTGAATGGCATCCAGATACCTTTTTTATTTCTCGGATAGCAGAAACTTTTCTTATAAATATGGATATAATATGCCTCCACTACACCAAGACTCATTATTATTCCCCAGTAAATCCAGAAAAATTCCAGTCTGATTTCCTGATATCTTCTATGTATTATATGATCAGAAATGAACCCTGCTGTCATCAGAAGAACATAACTCAAAAGCAAAATCTGTACTACAAAATATCCATTTATCCCAGAAAGCCATTTCCTCTTCTTCATCATTTTTCGTACATACAGAGGATTCCTGTCATCATATAAATTTGCAAAAGGAAACCTTTCATTTCTTGCCCAAATTCTATCTGCCGATAATACAGCTTCTCCCATTGCCGCCAATACTAATGCCATTCTGATCTCCGGCATGATCTGGTAGCAAGCTGGTGTCAGAAGTAATGTTATTAGAAAAAAACGTTTTGTTTTTTCACTCAAGCGATATCTTCTCCCCATTTATAGAAATCCAATAATCTTTTGTTTTATGATATCTATTATTTTAATGACTACTTATTATTTTCCATCCAGTTCTGACCCAATCCTTCAAAAACCCGATTGGAACCATCTTCTGTCCATTTGCAGAAACCCAGTAGTCCTCTGGGTATTTTTTCAGATATCCATAGTAAACGTTTTCGCTTCCTTTTGCTTCGGAAAATTCTGTTCCTTCCGAATCGTATACATTCGTTATGGGAGATTTTATTCCCGGATATGGTGACACCACAACATACCATTCCCCATCAACTGCTACGGTAGATACGTCGACTATAATCCTGTCTCCTGTAAAACGCTTTGTGTCCTGAAACTCTGAATCTTCCGGAAGTTTCCAGCCGCTTTCTGTTTTTTCAAAAATCTGTGAGTCCATCACATCTCCATCATCCATAATAACCAATGCTGAAGTTTTTCCTCGCAATGTCGCCACGACATCTGACCGATCATCATAGGCTGTTACTGCTTCCTCAAGTGTATGGAAACTTTGTTCAGCCTCTTTGTTATTTTCGGACATCATAAATATGATGACCACAGACAAAACCGGAACCAGTATAAATATGGATATTTTTCGTGGGATTCTTTTCCTGGAATCCACAACTGCCACTATCATGAGCAACAGCAATAAGATTCCCCACGACCACCAGTTAGACAGTGAAATATTCATTTTTATGTTCTCCTTTTCCTACAATCTTGACGCTTCACAGATTGATCGCTACTTTATCTCCATCTACAGAAATCCAGTAATCATCTGGTTTCGTTTTCAGATATCCATAATATACCGTTATATTCTCATATTCCGTTTTTAAAAATTCTGTTCCAGCCGAATCGTGAACCTCATCTATAGAATTCTCCCCCATAAGATAATGTGGGAGTATTACAATATACCATGCTCCATGTATTTCTATTGATCTCATATCAATATTGGCATCTTCTGAAGGATAGCTCATACTTTTTCTGAAAAATGCTGAATCCGGCAATTTCCATTTCTTTCCATTTTTTGGAAAAATTCTTCCTTCAATAGATCCATCTTCATCCATGATAACATATGTAGATTTCTCATCCTGCAAGGTTGCTATTGGCTTCGCCTTAACATCATATGCCCGAATCGCTTTATCCAGCGAGGTAAAATTTCGCTGCACAAATACTGCCTGAAACATGATAAATAACAAACCAACCAGAAAAATTGGTCTGATGATAAAAAGCGGTACCTTTTTAGCTTTTTTCTTGCATACGAGAGCAACTGCCAATGCAATAAACATTAATATTGTTATAACTCTTTCGAAAATGCTCAATATCAGATTCGCCATATGATTCCTTTCTCAAAAGGCTACTATAATCCAATTGAATAGTAGCCTTTTTGCTAATTATTAAGCCATAAATTTTACAAAGGCAGGCATTGCCACCATTAATTCAGGTATAAGTAAGCACCCTAATGCCGCTGCCAGAACCATCCATGAAATTTCTACTGATATTTCAGTTGTTGTTTCACTTTTATCGGATGTAACTGTATAATCTGTTGCCACTATAAGAGACCCTTTATTGTTAAGACCCACACTACCTCCTATAGTTTTCTTTTTTCCTATACTTAAACTTTGGGTTAATGTCCCCTGACTAATAGAAGTGCCTGAGTGTACAACACCTACATCCATAGAATAACCCCATTCAAAACTCTTACCATTAACATGATTTGCATATACCGTTACCATTTCTGAGTTGTGAGAAGTATTACGCGTCGATATGGTCTGAGTAACTTTAACCACTCCATCTACTAAAACTTCATCTACTTTACTGGTCTGATAACTTTCTGTTCCAACAAATGTTGCAACATTTTCCCTTACAAAATTATATACCTTAGCAACCGCTTTCTTCGTTTTTTTCCATGTAGATTTTAAAAAATGCACTATCTTTTTAAAGAAAGTTCCCTCTGGATCTCTATTAGATACCGGATTATTTCCACAATAGCTGAATACATTGCACATTGTGCTGTTAAATCCGGAAATATACGAATCCGCACTGATAAATCTCCGTATCTCCGGATCATAATACCGGTTCTTCAGATAGTACATTCCGGTTTCTTCATCGTAGTAGTAGCCTCTGTAGCGGAACGGGTTTGTTTTTCCGATGGTGCCGGCTTTGCTGCCGGTGATGCTCAGGATTTTTCCCCAGCTGTTATACTTGTATTCTACTACAGTCTCTCCGGTGTCGTCAATCAGTGCAATGACATCATTCTGGAGATTTCTTACGTAAAAATAGTCTTTTCCTGACACTCGCATTGAAACGGGATTTGCTGCAGAATCATAGTAATACCAGATTCGGCGTCCCTCACCTTTTTCTGTTACCAGAAGATCTCCTGCCATGCAGTATTTAACATTTGAACAGCGTGTTAATATCGAGAAAGGTCTTACCGAGAACAAAAGCTTCTCAGAAATTGGAAGAATTACCGGTAAAGATCCCTTAACAGTATCTAAGAAAGTGCGCCTTCATGCACGTATCAAAAAGCGTCCGGATTCGGGTTATACCAATCAAAAGAGATTGCAGATGGATGAATAAGCAGAATTAGAACGGCAGTACAAGATATTAAAACGGATACGAAGTGGACAACCAAGCATTAAGATCAAATAATTGATAAAAAGACGTGAACCATAGAAATGTGATTCACGTCTTTTAAAAGATACAGGTGTTTTGAACAATGTTAAGATTTGCCAGAATCAATGGAGCAACAACTTGATATTGACATAGGAATGGTTATGCGAAAAAGCGTTCCCTTTCGTGTTGATAAGAGTTCTATATCTCCCTGGTGTTGGAGAAGAATCGTTTTAGTGATAGAAAGCCCAAGACCATTGGAGCCATTGTAGCCTTTTGCAAATGGCGTAAAGATTTGGTTTTTTAACTCGGGGCCGATAGATGCTCCGTCGTTATAAAATAATATGATAATTTGATCTTTCTGATTTTGGTAAGCCCTGATCGCTATTTGAGAATCTTTGTATTTAAGCTGATTTTCCAAAATGTTTTCCAGAACTACCCGTATTTTATGCCTGTCAGCAAAAATATTTAAATATGGATGGATGTGAAAATGTACATACTTTACCATGTGGATTTGTGTATGATAATCGGCAAAAATCGTATCAAACATATCAGACAAACTAAAAATTTCTTTTTGAATTTCTTTCGTACTAAGCGTTACATACTGTAATAGTGACGAAACCTTTTCTTTCATTCTGGTTGTTTGCTCTAGTATAATATTTAAAGAATCATCTAAAGTTCCTATCGGATAAATTTTTTCTTTAGCTGAAACGGCATAGCTTTCTATAATCATGATAGGAGATTTCATTTCGTGAGAAATATATTGAAGAGAACTTTTTTGCAACTGTTCTTTTTTTAAAAGTTTAATATGCATTTCATAAAAACTATTTTCAAGTGCATCTATAAGATTATTATTATTGCATGGCTTAACTGGTTCAGTGTTTAAAGCCAGATTTTCCAGTTTGTGTGCATATGCTTGAAGTTTTGCCAATTCAGAAGAAAATTGTCTTTCAATAAATCGAAAATAAAAATATAAAATAAATACAAGTAAAATAACAAATGCAGCTAAAGATCCCACAATATATGGGAATACTTCATGATAGAGATCTCTGATAACAGAGTATTTATAAAAAAATTCCCCATTTTTTGGCGTTAAAGAAATACAATAAATTAATTCTTTATTATCAATTTTTTCACGATAAAATTTTTCGATTTCCTGTTGGTTCAAAGCTTGCTGGTAAATATGATCTCTGGTCTCTTCGTTGTATGTAGCTTCCAAAACATCAATAGAATCTGTACTTACGCCCAAGAGCCATTCGTTTTTGATGCCCATTTCTGCGGCATATTTGAGATTTTCTTCATCAATTATGCGATCTTCAAAAATATGATTATAATGGTAAAATGACCAATAGTAGATGATGCAGAGAGAGGCAGCAGCAATTGCAAAAGCAAGAATAACAGAAATAATAAAAAAATTTTTGTAAAATCGTTGATTGATTGCTTCTTTTCTTATCATAATGTGCACCTGTATCCGAAACCGTAGATTGTTTCTAAGTGAAATTTTGGAAGTTTTCTACGGATATTTTTTATATGATTATCTACTACACGGTAATAGCCATAGTAACTTTCACCCCAAATATCTGTAAGAAGCTGATCTCGCGAAATGGCAACTGAAGGATGCATTACAAAATAAAGGATAATATCAAACTCCTTACTGGTAACAGGTATTTGAAGCTGTTGCTCAGTGCAGATCGTTCGTTTGGCCTCATCAAGGCTATACCCATTAAAGTTGATAAGTTTTTTGAGAGATATATTATTGTTTTTTAACAAATTAGAAACACGATAACAAAGTTCTGCTGGTAAAAAAGGTTTTGCTAAATAATCATCACACCCCATTTCAAATCCTAATACACGATCAATGCATTCCCCACGGGCAGAAATCAAGATAACGGGGATATTCCTATTTTTATCTTTAATCTTTCTCATCAATTCGGTGCCACTACCATCTGGAAGCATGATGTCAATAATATAAAGATCATACAATGAGTACCAGTTTGCTTGCCTATAGATATCTTGTATGCAGTAATAGGGAGCAACTGAGTGACCATCGCGTTCCAAATAGGTTTTTAATACTTGATTTAATGCTTTTTCATCATCAATTAGACATATATTTGCCATATTCATCCCTCCTAATTTGTGTAGATATTTTATCATATTTTTATTTTATAAACATAAAAAAACACAATTTAACACAATTTATTAAAAATAAACAAAATATAAATAAAAAAAAACGAAATAGTATCATATTTGACACAAAATCAAATCGTATACTATGAGTACAGCAAGCAAAACTGCATAAATATCAAAAAAGATTGGGGGAGGGAACTATGAAAGATTCAGAGCAAAAAGTAAGAAAGAAAAAATTTGAAATGCCATCATCAATTTGTATTTTGATAATACTGACGATCGTGTTGGCAATTTTAACACATCTTATTCCTGCGGGCGAATATACTCGTGTGGATAATGTTCCGGTAGCGGGAACTTATATGCAGGTAGAATCGAATCCACAGGGAATTTGGGATATTTTGGCTGCACCAATGCAAGGATTCCGTGGTGCAATTGACATTATCTTATTTGTCTTCGTGTTAAGTGGATGTTTGGGAATTATAGGAAAGAGTAGATCACTTGATGCAGGTCTTATGTATGTGATCAATCGTTTAAATGGTCGAGAAAAACTAATGATTCCTATAGTAATGTTTATCGCATCCATTGGTGGAACAACGTTTGGATTTTCGGAAGAAACTATTCCATTTTATCCGATTCTTATTCCGATGTTTATTGCAATGGGCTATGATGCAGTGACTGCTTGTATGGTTTTATTCCTTGGATCTGGAGCGGGAATTGTTGGTGCGTTGATCAATCCTTTCTCGGTAGGAATAGGTTCTGATATTGCCGGAATTTCTCTTGCGGATGGTATGCTGATTCGAGTTGTTATTTATATAGCCACAGTAATCGCTTCTATTCTTTTTACTATGCATTATGCAGAGAAGGTTCGTAAAGATCCGACCAAATCGGTTGTTTATGATATACGCGATGAAATAGAATCACATATTCATAAATTAGGTACCGATGATATTCCTGAATTTACCAGACAAAGAAAAGCTATTTTAACAGTGTTTGCTTCTTCCTTTATCGTAATGATTTTAGCAATCATTCCATGGAGCAGTAAATTCAATATTTACGTATTTGATAATATTCACGAAAATCTTTGTCAAATTCCATTAGTGGGACGTCTCATTGGAAACATGCAGCCCTTGGGAGGCTGGGGAATGAAAGAACTCACTGTAATCTTTCTGCTTGCAGCTGTTATTATTGGCAAAATGTCTCATATGAAAGAAAAGGAAATGATTTCCCTGTTTGTTGGAGGCTGTCAAAATATTCTGGGAGTTGCCATTACTCTAGGCTGCGCGAAAGGTCTATCTGTCATTATGACAGATGGCTTGATTATGGATACAATTCTTCATTTTGGAGAAATCTTAATGAGTGGTGTTAGCAGAGTTGTATTCCCAGCTCTTGCATATATTGTATACATATTTTTGTCTTTTTTTATTCCATCATCATCAGGATTAGCAACGGCAACCATTCCCATTATTGGTTCATTAGGTGAATTTCTTGGTGTTGGTAAAGAATTTGCAGTCATGGTTTGTGCAGCTGGTTCTGAAACTATGAATCTTATTTCACCTACGCAGGCGGTTCTCATGGGGGCATTAGCAATTGCAGGAGTTCCTTTTCCACGTTGGGTAAAGGCAGTTCTTCCGTTCTTCTTTATTGTGATTGCAATTGTTAGTACTATCGTAACCATTGCAGTGCTTTTATAAAATTATATTAATATATTAAAAAGGAAAAGGAGATTATTGCATTATGAAAACAACGAAAAAAATCACAGTGATTGGTGCAGGAAATGGCGGAATGGCAATGGCATATAGTTTGGGCCAGATGGGGCATGATGTCTGTATTTATGATTCCCCTAATTTTCCGGCTCAGATTAATGCAGTTAATGAAACAGGGGGAATTGAGGCCGTTGCTGAACTACATGAATGTCCTATGTTAAATGCAGGATTCTCAAAAATTGCGTTGGCAACTACAGATATTAAGGCTGCTATGGAATTTTCAGATATCTTTATGATGGTTTGTCCTTCCTTTGCGCAGGAAATTATGTTCAATAGTATGATTCCATATTTAAGAGATGGCATGAAAATCTTTATTGTTCCTGGAAATTATGGTGGATTAATCTTGAACAAATGCCTTCAGAAATCAGAGAAAGCGGGTATGGACATCACATTTTTAGATACCATTAGCTTGCCTTGGGCAACGCGTTTAGCTCATGCTGGTGCTGTAGCTATTATGGGTGTAAAGGAATTTATGCCAATGAGCATATTCCCGAATAGTAAGAAAACTCCAGAATTGATGAATTTGGTTAATGAGGTATTCCCGATTCGACCGGAATTTTTATCAAATCCTATTGTGGCTGCTTTTGAAAATATCAATTTTGGTGCACATCCGGTATTGTCAATTTTGAACATGGGTCTGTGCGAGAACTTTGATGGTCAGTTCAATTTTTATGCGGATTGTTGCTCTACAGCGGTCGCAAAAGTTGAGGATGCATTGGATTTAGAACGTCTTGCAGTTGGAGATAGTTTACATATGCATTTGAGAACAGAGCTGGAAGCAAATAATGTTCTTTACGCATCGCATGCAAAATGTATTTATGACTTTAATCGTGAGTCGAGTGTTCATTCTAAAATAAAAAATGCACCTAACACATCAAAAGCTCGTTATATTACGGAAGATGTTCCATATTTGTTTGTTCCGTTTTGTGAGCTTGCAGATTTGTGCGGTGTAGATGTTCCGATTGCAAAGGCACTTGTAACAATAGCATCTTATTATAATGATGAAAATTATATGAAAACTGGAAGGACCCTGGCGAAGATGGGATTTAATCATTGGACAAAACAAGAGATTCTTGAGTTTTTAGAAGCATAAATCAGCCATGTTTTCCAAAGTTCCGTTTTTCGGATCAACGAAAAACTCCACAATGCAAAGCAGGGCCTTGCCCTAACAAGAAAAAAGCCAGGAAAACACCCCTGATATTAAAATCAGGGAAGTATTTCCTGGCTTTGAGTCTGGCTCTTACGCAATCTACAGTTGCCGGCCGGCTTCTCACTCAGTTTTTATGTGGTTTTCTTATCTCTTATGTGTTCTGTAATAAAAGATCTGCCTTCTGTATTGCTGTTCATTGCAATGTGCCAGCTGTATCTCCACCTCTTTTCTGCATCTGGGACATTTGATCCGGAGGATTCCGGAACAGTCACCTGTCAGATCGAACAATCTGCTGTTGGAGCAACTCGGGCAATGTACTCGTATTGCTTTTCTGTCGGGTGTTCTTTCTTCGATGTCCACCACTTCTCACGCTCCTCTTTTTTACGAATATATGTTCGTTTCTTATATTTTCCATTATACAAACTTATGTTTGCTTTTGCAATAGTAAATTTTCCTTCCGACAGCTTTCCAATCTCCCACGTTCATGCTATACTGAAATTATCTCTGTCTGCCCGTTTCAGTCATGGGGCAGACTTATTTTTTTCAGGAAAGGATTTATTTATGAAGCGTATCAAAAATATCGATCTGCTCCGTGCGGGGGCGATTCTCTACATTATGCTGTATCACTGCTACGTTCTGTCCGGGCAGCCATGGCAGTCGCATACAGCCATCCACACACTTCTGACTCTTGGAGGTGAAGTAGGAGTTACACTGTTTTTCCTGTTAAGCGGATATGGGATTTATCTTTCCCTTTCTTCTTCGGAGTCGCGAGGCTGTCTCCCCGGCTGGCGGGCTTTTATGAAAAAGCGCTGCATCCGCATTATGCCCCAGTATTATGTATGTATCACGGTCCTTCTGATCTTTATGTCCACGCAGATGTTCAGCAATGAGGGACTTCGGCATATCCTGGCGTATTATACTTTTACGGAAAACTTTTCCCCGGTGACACATGGTTCCATCAATGGTGCGCTGTGGACGATGGGCGTGATCTTTCAGTTTTATCTGATCGCCCCGTTCCTTTATAAGGCTGTCCGGAAAAACTGGCTCGCAGCTTCCATTGTGTCCATTGTTTTCACTGTTATCTGCCGGTTCGCAGTCGTCCGTTATCTCCACGCTTCCGGTGTTTCAGATACCTCTGTATATTTTGTATACGAGCGTCAGGTATTCTCTGCGCTGGATAATTTCGTGCTGGGAATGGCTGCGGCCGCTTTCTGGAAGCAGACCGGAGATCGTATGCAGGATTACCGGCTGAAGCTTGGACTTCCGGTTTCTATTGCAAGCGCCGCACTGATCCTGGTATGGATCTTTTATTATCACAGTCACGGGCTTTATGGCACTGCTCCCTCCGGTTATCCGGCCCATTCCATCCTGGCGGTCCTGCTCAGTATACTACTTGTGGGATTCTCCCTCCTGCCGGAAATGGATTTCAGATTTCTGCGTCCACTGTATTTCGTGGCACGAAACCAGTACGGGATCTATCTGTGGCATATGCCCATCATTATGATCCTGCAGGCCAATGCTCCATGGTTCAACACCATGAGCCAGCAGCGCTTCTGGCTGTTTTTGCCATGTATGGTTGTCATCACCTGCGTATTCGGCTATTTTGCAACCCGTTTTATCGATCATCCCGCTTCTGCGAAAAAGAAAGGATAACTTCCCATGAAAGACAGAACCGCAGTTAACCACAATATCCGCAAGCATTTTAATGAACTGATATACAACACAGCCCGTTACACAGAGATCGTGTTATCCATCGTGATCATTATCGTGATCGCACTGTCCGGACTCCGACTGATCCTTACAACTGCCGGTACCTCCGTCATGGATATGGACACCAGCTTTTTTACCAGTTTCCTGTCGCAGGCACTGTCCCTTGTAGTCGGTGTGGAGTTTGTAAAAATGCTCTGCCGCCATTCCGCTCAGACTGTTGTCGAAGTCCTGCTTTTTGCAACAGCAAGGCAGATGGTCGTGGAACATCTCGATCCTGTACAGACACTGATCGGGATCATCGGTATCGCCATTCTTTTTGCCGTCCGGAAATATCTGATGACGGACAGTGATGATATGACCCCACATCAGAAGAACGCTTCAGAAGAATCTTCAAAAAAAGCTTTCTCTTCTGAGTGTAAATGAGCATAATTACAGAAAAGCTCCAACTGTATCCCGATATTGATACAGTTGGAGCTTTTCTTATAAATTTTGCATTGGTATAAACTCTATACGATACTATTGTCCACATCGGACCAACTGCATGCCCACAGCAGCTATCTCCAGATAATATACCCTGCATAGATCAGGTACATACACACCATGGAAATTCCCTCTTTCCGGCTGATCCTCTGCTTTGTCGCCGCATAGATCCACACGATCAGCGAGAACACGATAAGTATGACAATATCAATAATATTTTCCCGGATCAGTGCCACCGGATTGATGGCAGATGCAACTCCGAGAACCATCAGGATATTAAAAATATTGGAGCCTACCGCATTTCCCACAGCCATATCCACTTCGTTCTTTCTGGCTGCAACCACGGAAGTCACCAGCTCCGGAAGGGAAGTTCCGATGGAAACAATGGTCAGTCCCACCAGTGTCTGGCTCATTCCAAGATCAATGGCAATGCGGCTGGCAGCATCCACCGTAAGATCTCCGCCAAAGGCAATGGCAAGTGCGCCTCCCACAATAAAGAGGATGCTCTTCGGCCAGGAAAGGATGCCGATTTCTTCTTCCAGCTCTTCCATTCCTTCCATGTCCACATTTTTTCCTGCTGCCCTGGCCTTCATGGCACTTTGGATCATTACCACAATATAGCCTGCAAAAAATCCCAGCAGGATCATTCCATCCAGATGACCAAGTCTCATTCCGATCGTATCTCCTGCTGCCAGGATCCCAAGCCCCAGAAGAAGGAGCGCACAGATCATGGAAAACGGAATATCCCTCCGGATGGTTTCCTTCTGTACCAGGATCGGCGTCAGGATGGAACAGACTCCAACAACTACCATCAGATTAAAAATATTGGAACCTACCACATTGCTGACCGCAAGCTCATTGTTATTGACCAGTGACGCTGTAACGCTGACTGCAGTTTCAGGCAATGATGTTCCCATTGCCACAATAGTAAGGCCGATGATGATCGGCGGCACCTTCAGCCTTTTTGCGATACTGGAGCTTCCTTCTACAAAGAAATCCGCACCCTTCATCAGGAACACAAAGCCGATCACAAGAAAAACTAACACAAGGATCAGCGGTGAACTGTTTACCAGATTTTCCATTTTTCTTCTCACTTTCTTTTTTTATTTCCCATAACCCGGAGATTCATTGTCACCCGCCCTGCTGAAAAAATTCTTTCCGACATTCTTTTGTTACATAAAAAAGACCCATGTATGCCCTGCTGCAATAAAATATAACAAAGCATACATGAGTCTCATTCTTTAAGATTTGCCAGGTTTTTCAGAAAAAACCGGGTCTGTTGACAAATCACACTTACGTGCGAACTACTCCCTCATGGAATTAAAATTTTCAATTTTTTTCAATTTAACAGAATTGTTTTTAAAAGTCAACCCCTGGACGGTGACTTTTCTTTACCGAAAGCACATATTTTATGTATCTTTATTATTTTCCGCTTTCAGAAACAATCCCTTTCAGGATCTGTAAGACTCCATCTTCACTGTATGACGGACATACTTCCCTGGCTGCTGCCTGCACTTCCGCTCTGGCATTGGCTACCGCATAGCTCCTTCCCGCTTTCTGAAGCATGGCGATATCGTTGAGGTTATCTCCAAATGTACAGGTTTCCTCCGGAGAAATTCCTAACTGTTTCTGGATAAATTCGACAGCTGTACTTTTTTCGCCCTCCGGCGGTGTACTGTCCATCCATTCTTTTCCGGCAGCCGCCAACGTTACCTTATCCCTCCATGCCGGTGTAAAATACGGTGCACAAAGCTCCTCGCACCGTTCCGGGTGATAGACAGAGAATTTCAGCACCTGTTTTCCCTGAAGAGAAGAAAGATCATCCACTTTTCTCATATCATAACCATAGGAATCCCGTAGCCACCGGAACATCCTTCCATTCTCATTCTCCGCATAGCAGCACTCCGGTGTGGCAATAAAGCAGTCACATTCCGACATTTTTTCTTTCACCATATGATGCATGCGTTTCCAAACCTCATCCGGAAGTGTATGTACCTTCAGGATCTTATCATTCTTCCGGATCACCGTACCGCCATCTGACACAAAATACACCAGATCCTTCACCGGCTCAAACAGCTTCCTCTCACTGTCATACTGCCGCCCGGAACACACCACAAAGGTGATTCCCAGCTCAGTCAGCTTCCGGATCACTGTCATATATTCCGGATTGATAGTCATGGTCCCGTCTTTTACAAGAGTTCCGTCTACGTCTGTTGCGATCAGTTTTATCATGTTGTTTTTACTCCTCTCCCATCTGAAATACCAATATCCTCTCCCTGGGATTTTTTCCGTCGAAAAGATCCTGACAGTCGATCTCGTCCAGGAATTCCAGTTCCTCTACGGTCATCAGATATGAAATATATTCGTCAGATGGATAATAGAAAAACAGTAGCATTTCTCTTGTTTTTTCATACCAGGATTCCCGGATGCGGCCGATGACGCTTCTCAGTATTTCCACAGAAAACGGATTAAAAAAATAAAATCTGTCTGCGGATTCCGGCACCTGAAAAAGAGCTGCATTTTCCAGTATAAAAGAGGTTTTTACCCCGGAAACAGCCCGCTGCCTGTTTTCTTCTGCGGCTTTTGTCATACGTTCATCGTACTCCACGCCTGTAGTCCGGCATCTGACCTGCCACGCCAGAAAAAAATCCACTCTGCCTTTTCCACATCCGTAGTCGATCAGATGATTCTTTTTCCCCAGATATCCACAATAAGCCAGCCGTTCCAGCACCCCGTACGGCGTTGGCTCGTATGGATAACAGTACTGATCCGATCTGGAATCGTCACGACCGGTGGTTTTGATCTTCAGCAGCTTATCATATTTTACTTCATTTTGATCCATGCTTCTGTTAATCTCCGTTCGCTACATCGGGCAGCTTCGTTTTTCCTCTTTATCCATATCTCCATGGACATACCTGGCATTGAACTCCATATTGATCTCACGGATCTCTTTCTTTCCGTCAATATAATCCTGATACATATCCGCAAGTCTCGCCATACAGCCATCACAGTTCGCAGAAATATTTCCAAGAGATTCCTCCACGATCTGTTTACGTTCCTCTTTTGTTGTATCTTTGATCAGATATCCTGGCATTGTTTTTTCCTCCTGATAGGTTCACCTCTATTTCAGGTGTTTTGTACTTTCATTGTTGTTTACTTTTTCCTGTGAAAAAAGCTGCTTGTATCAAACAAACAGCTTTACAAAAATTTTTCTTTTCTGTTTTTTTATTCTACTCTGGCCCACTACCAGTGTCAATACAATTTTTCGCCTGTTTCCGAAACACAAAATAAAAGCCTCCGGAACAATTCCAGAGGCTTCATACGTGCGTTAGAGGATTCGAACCCCCGACCTTTTGGTCCGTAGCCAAACGCTCTATCCAGCTGAGCTAAACGCACATCTTTGTTGCTTTTCCTTTGTGATATTTCATATCACCGCTGCAACAATATGTATGATACTCTAAGACCTATAAAATGTCAAGGGTTTTTTGAAACTTTTTTTGATTTTTTTTAAAAATATTTTTTATTGCTATTTTTGATGCAAAAGCAACAGTTTTTTAATTCCGTCTAAGTGCCTCGATCGGGCTCAGTTTCGCTGCCTTTTTCGCCGGATAGATTCCGAAGAACACACCTACTGCACAGGAGAACAGCGTAGCCGCCAGGATGGTTCCCACACTGATCCCAGGTGTGATGGTCATTCCCATACTGCTGCTGATCACCGCACAGATCACATAGCCGCCTGCAATCCCCAGCACAATACCGATCAGCCCGCCTATGATCGTCAGGATCGCCGCCTCCGCAAGGAACTGTAACATAATGGACGAGGTTTTTGCTCCAAGGGATTTCCGGATACCGATCTCCCTGGTACGCTCTGTGACGGACACCAGCATGATGTTCATAACACCGATACCACCTACCAGAAGGGAAATGCCCGCAACAAAAGAGATAAACGCAGTCACCATGCCAAGCATCTGGTTCATGGATTTCACGACATCCTGGAAACTCTGTACCTGGAAATATTCATCTCCGGCACACTGGTGACGTCTCTCAAGAAGATTTATGATCTTGTCTGCGACCGCCTGGGAATTCAGACTCTTATCTGCCTGAACTATGATCTGATAAAATTCTCCGCTGCTTCCGGTAAAGTCATCCATGGCCGTATAAGGCACATTTATGGTCACCGGCATTCCATCGTAGGTATAGCTGACAAAGGTTCCGTTTTCCTTCTGTGTGGTGACTCCGCAGATACGGAATGTCTTGGTCAGATCATAGCAGGTGATGTCTAGTGTCATTCCCACTACATCATCTGTTCCGAAAAGCCTTTTTGCATCGGCATCGGAGATCACGCAGACGTTTTTTCCCTCTTCGACCTCCTTCTGTCCGAAATAGCTTCCGTACTTCACAGAAGCATTATCCACCAGCTTGGCATCCTGGGCCTCCCCGGTCACTGTAAGATTAAAATCACCCTTTCCGGTTACGGTCTCGCCTGTATAGGACTCCGAAACATTAACACCTTCCACGCCATCCAGCTCCCGGACTGCATCAATATCCTCCGACTCAATCCAGACCTGGTCTGCTATGGCATCATCACTGCAGTAAACAGCGATCTGGCCGCCGCCGATATCATTGATCTCACTGTTCATCTGATTCTTCGTACCCTCACCGATGGACACAATGGCGATCACTGATGCAATACCGATAATGATCCCTAACATGGTGAGAAAGGATCTTCCCTTATTAGCCATGATATTATGGATCGCCATTTTGATATATTCATAAATATTACTCATCGGCAGTCTCCCCTGTCTCTGCTGCACTGTCACTGTCTGCCGCTGCTGCCTCTGCCTTCATTCCCTCTTCCAAGGAGCCCAGATCCTCGATGACCTCATCTCCGGCTTTAATGCCATCTGTGATCTCAACAGAATCCTCGGAACTGATTCCTGTTGTGATATCCTGCTTCGTGATCACACTATCCTTCAGCACATAACAGAAGGAACCATCCTTGCCGATATTTACCACGCCTGCCGGAAGCGTTACCACATCCTCTGCCTTTTCTGCATAGATCTTTACCTTCGCATCTACTCCCAGAAAAATATCCTTGTCCGGCTTGTCGATGCTCACTGTGGCAGAGATCAGTGTGGAGCCCTTTTCGTTGGTTGTCGCAATGTGACTGATCTTAGTCACCTTGCCGGTATATTTCCTGTCGCCGATGGTAATGTCCGCATTCTGGCCTTCCTTTACCTTATCGTAGTCATACTTGGACACATTGATATCAACGCTGACCTTATCTGTATTCTGCAGGGTAAAAAGCTCCATTCCCTGTGTTGCCGCTGCGCCCTGCTGGACTGCTGATTTGGAAATGACGCCGTTAAAATCCGCCAAAATGCCTTTCTTTCCTTCTTCTACCAGCTCTTTCGCAGATTTTGCATCCAGCTCAGTAAGATTGTTGCTGACACGCATTTTTTCTTTCTCTTCTTCTGTAAGGCTGGCAGAATCCGCCTCTGCAATGGATTTCTGGGAAGCAAGGTCCGACTGCAGATCCGCCAGATCAGAGGTTGCCTGTTCGATCGCATTCTCAATGGCAGAAGTATCCACTGTACTTCCTGCAGAAGAAGCATCCGCAGATGCCTGATCTGTCAGCCCCGGTGTTTCCTCTGAAGCTCCATCGGTAACAAAATCACCGGCCGCACTACTGCTGTAATCAGAATACTCCGGCATTTTGGGCTGGCTGGCCTTCTTATCCTCATAAGCTTCCTTTGCTTCCTGGCAGGTGATTTCTGCCTGACTTCTTGCTGCTTCCGCTTCATCCAGCGCCTGGGCATTCTCATCGCTCTGCTCTGCCTGCCACTGTGCAAAAGCCATCTGATAACTGGTATCTGCCTGATTATAAGCATTCTGTGCCGTTACATAATCGGAATTCAGCTGTCCCAGCTCCTGCTGGTACTGCGGAAGTGTCTCATTCTGATATGTAGTCAGCGCTTCTGAATACGCTCTCTGAGTCTCTGCATCCCTGGCAGCCTGGGCCTCTGCCTTTGCCTGGGTCTCCGCCTGGGCCTGTGCCTGCGCATCTGCCGCAGCCTGAGCCTGTACAGACGCCAGCTGTGATCTCAGGGAAGCCAGATAATTCTGCTGCTCCCTTACCTGCTGTTCCAGACTGGAAACCTTTGCTTTTGCGCTGTCCTGCTTCTGCTGGGCCTCATTGGATTTATTGATGGAATTTTTGTAATCATACTGTCCGGACTGTACATTCAGCTCTGCTTTCTGATTATCCCTCTCCAGATCCTTCACTTCAAACTCTATCAGCTTCGTTCCCTTTGAAACCGTATCGCCTTCTGCGAAGGATACGCTTTTGATCTGTGCGTTCACAGGAGAATAAAAGGTCTTCTGCTCATCACTGACAACGGTTCCGGTTGCATCTACGATCTCCTCCACATCTCCTGTCTCCGCTTTGGTAACAGCAACCTGCGGAATCTGTGATCCCCCGCGGCCTGCACCTGATGCCGCATAAATACCGCCTGCCACAACAGCTACTGCTGCCACACCGATCACAATCTTTTTCCCTTTTTTCATTCTTAAGCCTCCTCGACAAATTCCTCATTGATCGTATCTGATTCAATTTTTCCATCCATGATCCGGACCACACGTCTGGCCTGAGCCGCGATCCCATTATCATGAGTGATCAGGATCAAGGTTTCTCCTGATCTGTGCATTCCCTTCAGGATTTCCATAATTTCCCTGCTGGATGCAGAGTCCAGATTTCCCGTTGGTTCATCTGCCAGGATCACCGGCGGCCTGGCTGCGATAGCTCTGGCAATAGCCACACGCTGCTGCTGTCCCCCTGACATTTCGTTTGGCTTATGGTCCATACGTTTCTCAAGTCCAACTTTTTTAAGAGATTCCACAGCAAGCTTTCTTCTTGTTTTCCGGTCGATCCCACGATAGATCAGAGGAAGCTCCACGTTTTCCAGCGCCGTAAGATTTGCGATCAGATTAAAGCCCTGAAAGATAAAACCAATCTCCTTATTTCGTACCACCGAGAGATCATTATCCTTCATTGTGGATACATCTGTTCCATTCAGATAATATTTCCCGGAGGTGGGGACATCCAGACAGCCCAGCATGTTCATAAAGGTGGATTTTCCGGAACCGGACTGTCCGATAATAGCCACAAATTCACCCTTATGGATCTCCAGATTCACATGATCCAGCGCCCGCACCTCATTTTCTCCGGGATTGTAAACCTTGCACAGATCTACTACCCGTACCAATGCATCTTCCATAATAAAATTACTCCTTGTAAAGTAAATCAGTCCCAGGCAAGCCCCTCCTCTGCTTATTGCTTTTCGCCATTGAAACAGAGAGCTTCCCTGATCAGGTTAAAAATACAGAGCGAAGTCTGCAGGGGATACTGCTGTTTCTCGTCGGAACGCTCCAAGCCAAAACAGCAGCAGGCAGACTGCTCTGTCATTTCCGGGAAAACCCCGCTCATTGATCTGTAACGAAAAGATTACCTGAATGTCTTCAAAACTGACGCACATTTATACATCTGTTTATGCATCAAGTAAAAATGCCTTATATGCCTTGTATGCCTCATATACATCCGCCTTGCTGGTAACCTCCCACGGAGCATGCATACTCAGCACTGCCACGCCACTGTCGATAACCTCCATTCCGTAAAGTGCCGCAATATAAGCGATAGTTCCGCCTCCGCCAAAATCAACCTTTCCAAGCTCTGCTGTCTGGAAAGCAACATTGTGATCATCAAAAATCCTGCGAACTCTTGCAACGTACTCTGCATTGGCATCGTTGGAACCGGATTTTCCTCTTGCTCCGGTGAACTTGTTAAGAACGATACCGCGTCCAAGATATGCTGCATTCTTTTTCTCAAAAGCCTCACCATAGGCCGGATCATAGCCGGCACTTACATCGGAAGAAAGCATGCTGGAATTACGGAGAGCTCTTCTTAATGCAAGCTCGGAATAGCAGCCCATTCCGTCCAGAAGCTCTGCCACGCTGTTCTCAAAAAATCTGGACTGCATGCCTGTGGCACCAACGCTTCCGATCTCTTCCTTATCTACAAGGAGACAGCAGCCGGTACGCTTCGGTGTCTCCTCCATCTCCAGCATTGCCGCAAGGGATGTGTAAGCGCATACACGGTCATCCTGTCCATATGCTGCGATCATGCTGCGGTCAAGTCCACAGTCTCTTGCCTTTCCTGCCGGAACGATCTCCAGCTCTGCTGAAAGAAAGTCCTCTTCCTCAATACCATACTTCTCATTTAAAATCTTCAGCACATTCTGTTTTACCGCATCCTTTTTGGAATCATCCGGAAGCTCTGCAAGAGGTCTGCTGCCGATCAGGATATCCAGCATCTCCCCCTCAATAACCTCTGCTGCCTTTTTCTGGAGCTGTTTTCCGGAAAGATGGATCAGAAGATCTGTGATGTAAAGTACCGGATCTTCCACATCCTCACCAATGCTGATCTCCACAATGCTTCCGTCCTTCTTTGCAACAACACCATGCATGGCAAGAGGCAGTGTCACCCACTGGTATTTCTTTACACCACCATAATAATGGGTATCCAGATAAGCCAGATCCGTATCCTCGTACAGAGGATTCTGCTTGACATCCAGTCGCGGAGAATCGATATGTGCACAGAGAATGCTCATACCTCCGGAAAGCTCTTCCGTTCCTACATGAAACAGAGCAACGATCTTCTTCATCCCTACCGCATAAACCTTGTCACCGGCCTTGATCTTCTCGCCTTTTTCAAGCTTCGACTCAAGAGATTCATATCCGGCAGCCTCTGCTTCCTTCACGATTTCTGCAACACATTCCCGTTCCGTTTTTCCTTTATCCAAAAATTCTCTGTAAGCCTTCGCAAGCTTCTCCATTTCTGTCTCTTCTGCTTCCTTATAAGAAAGCCACGCATTTCTTCTTTCCATTTTAGTGGTCCACCTTTCTTTATAGCTTCCGGCAGCTGCCGTTTCTCATCATATTATCTGCAATCTGTCTACTATTATAGGTCAAACATTTACGAATTTCCACCGCAATTCCCATTCTTTACAAAATCTTTATGATTCGTTATAGTAGTTCTTAAGAATTGGCCCTGTATCCAAAATTTTCAGGTATCTCACACACGGAAAGCTTTCTGTTTCACCGTAGACTTTACCTGTATGCTCCAACAGGGCAAAGGAGGAAACAACATGCAAGCATCTGCTCAGCTAAAAGAGCTTCTTCACAGCATCAACCGCAAAAGCTATCCTGCATACAAGTCTCTGCGGGGTGCATACCAGTTTGACCGTTATATTTTGTCCATTGACCACGTGCAGGGGGATCCTTTTGCCTCTCCCTCTCACATCAGTGTGAAGCTTTCCCACCGAGACACCGGATTTCCGGCAGAATATTATAAGGATTCCTTGACCCGCATCACACTGGGAGACTTTCTGAACCGCCAGTTTGAACAGCAGGTAAACCGTTATACCTTCCGTGCAAAAGGCTCCGGAAAAAGCGGCCTGATCTCAGTAAGCCACTGTGGTCAGGAGGTTCTTGCACGTACCGCCTGTGAAATAACGGAAAAAGGCATCACTGCCCGTTTTTTCATCGGTTTCCCGGCCAATGGCAGAACCATCAACTCTCCCGAACTGGAAAAAATCCTCTTCGATTTTCTTCCGGTCTGTATTCACAAGGCATTTTTTTACCGGAATCTTGACCCGGAAGCGCTGAGAAAAGCCATCTGCCTTGCCGAAGATCAGGCATTTATCCGTCAGGAGCTGAAAAAACGTTCTCTGGCTGCCTTTGTCAGTGACGGCGCTATCCTCCCCAGGGAAAGCGGCATCTCTTCACGCCCGATGAAAAATTCTGTTCCTTTTATTTCTCCGGAAAGCCTGAGGGTTTCCATGGATCTGCCCCACAGAGGAACCATCACAGGCATGGGCATTCCCTGCGGCATCACCTTGATCGTAGGTGGCGGCTACCATGGCAAATCCACCTTACTTAACGCACTGGAGCTGGGAATTTACGATCACATTTCCGGCGATGGCCGGGAGTATGTCATTACCGATCCTTCTGCACAGAAGCTTCGCTCTGAGGACGGCCGTTTTATCAAAGATGTGGACATTTCTCTTTTTATCAACGATCTTCCAAATAAAAAAGACACCCTCTGCTTTTCTACAGAGGATGCCAGCGGCAGCACTTCACAGGCTGCCGGTATCGTGGAAAGTATGGAGGCAGGAAGTAAAGTCTTTCTCCTTGACGAGGATACCTCTGCCACCAACTTTATGGTCCGTGATTCCTTCATGCAGCGGGTGATCTGCCGGGAAAAGGAGCCCATCACTCCATTTCTGGAACGTGCGCGGGATCTCTATGAAAAGGCAGGGATCTCCACTATCCTGGTTGCCGGAAGCTCCGGAGCTTTTTTCCATATTGCGGATACTGTGATCCAGATGGATAATTATCATCCGGTGGACATCACAGCAGTCACCAAAAAGCTCTGTCAGGAATATCCTCTCTCAGACATTGAGGCTCCTACATTCCGCCTTCCGGAAAGCCATCGCATCATGACCAGGGCCAAAGTGGCTCCATCCCGCCACAGCCGTCCCGGACAGCCGGAAAAACTGAAAACCAAGGTTCACGGCAAAGATGGCTTTTCTCTTGGAAAAACCGAAGTGGATCTCCGCTATGTGGAGCAGCTGATCGACTCCGAGCAAACTGCATCCCTGGCGTTGCTTCTGAAATATGCCTGCGAACATCTCATTGACGGAAAACGTACTCTGCCGGAGATCATCACTTATCTGGATACTCAGCTGAAAAGGCAGGGATTGTCCTTCTTCTCGGAAGGCTCTTATATTCCATGCGGTTATGCCATGCCCAGGATCCAGGAAATATATTCCTGCTTTAACCGCTATCGCAGGCCGTAGCTGTGCCTGAAGCTGTATATCTAATAAATCTCAGACAACCAAAAAATGCTGCCGATAAACATTTGAAATCTTTATCTCCTCTGTCATTCGGCAGTTTTTTTCTGCAATGCAAAACCACCGTCCTGTCGGCTCTGTCTTGCCAATGGAACGGTGGTTTATCTTCATACATATTTTAGGGAAAGGAAAGAGTTTTTCTTAAGAGCTTCTGTTCTCTTAAGATGTTTATATCATACAGGATAAATGTGAGAGAAATTTGTACAATTTCTAATAAATTTATAAAATTTATTAACGAAGTCTAATCATTTTCCAAAATAATCCTGCTGATCATTATTTACCATGGTCTTCCGGAAAAACCCGAAATATTACAGCCGTTTCTTTCACTTTTTAGTCGTGTCTCTGCTCTTTGTTATCATATGTCTCACAGAATCTGGCAGCAAAAGCCGGCGGCTCCTGATGCGCATACAAATGAGAAATGTCTCCAAAAGAGCTCATACGGAAGGACGCGATCCCTTTTCGCCTCTCCTCTGTAACAATAGTGCTCACCGATGACGGCGCCGCACAGAAATTCTGCAGCATCACCAGCGGAGAGATACTGAGAAGATAGCTGATGAGTACACAGCTTACACCGAAATGGCAGAAAAACACAAGCGTATCTTCATTGGCTTTTTCTGCTCTGTAATAATGTCCTTCCCGCACATAGCCATGCTCTGCCAGAACTTTATCAAAATTCTGTGTGACCCAGTCATACTCTTCTTTCATTTTTCCCTCTCGCAGGATGTCATTATCCCACCAGCGGTCAAAGCTGTAGAAATTTTCGATCTTCGTCCAGTCCTGGGGAAGCCAGTCCCAGGGAATGATCTTTTCCCCATGAAGATCTGGTCTTCTGATCTTTACGTCGAATTCTCTCAGCCACTTGCATTCTGTAGCTGTTCTTCCGTTTTTCTTCAGTGTGCAGGATGCGGTATCCTTTGCTCTTCCAAGCGGAGAAACATAAAAATCCCTGACATCAAGAGCTGCGATCTTTTCAGAAAGAAATTCCGCTTCCTTCCAGCCCTTTTCGGTCAGGGAATCTATTGTGTAATCCGGGTCTCCATGTCGTATAAAAAGTAATTTCATCTTTTGGTATCCTCCATTTCATAACCTGGATTTCCATTATATTCTTATTTTTTCAGTTGTCAATTCCTGATAGCTTCTGCTGCAGGGATCAAACCTGATCCGCGGTTTCTCCATGGAGCACAGCCTGCTGCTCCCTCAGCTCATAAACTGCCTTTTTCAATGCCTGAAAGCTCTCCTCACTGATTATGTGCTCGATCCTGCAGGCATCATGAATCGCTGTTTTTTCCTGGACTCCCAGTATCATCAGCCAGGAAGAGATCAGCTGATGACGTTCATATACCTTATCGGCAATCTTATGTCCGTCCTCTGTCAGACGGATATCTCCGTTGTCGGCTACTGTGATGAGATTTTTCTGGCGAAGATTCTTCATGGCAACACTGACACTCGGTTTCTTAAAGCCCATCTCTGCCGCGATATCCACAGCTCTTACAAGAGAGCTCCTGTTTCCAAGGATCAGGATCGTTTCCAAATAATCTTCAGATGATTCATTTGATCTCACGTTATTTACACCTCCCTCGGTTTGTTAAAACTAACCAAGTTAATCATAACATACTTTAGGAGAATGAGCAATGGTTTTTACTGCTTTCTGTTTAGTTCTGCCTCAATTGCCAGAAGGCACTGGCTGGAACATATCTGCAGAATTCTGGAAATTTCCAGGAGTTTTTCCCTGGCACAGTTTCCCTGGAGCAGTTCACAATATCCCTGAAATTTCATCTGTACCAGGATATGTACCAGCTCGTGATCAACTTCTTGTCCACATTCCTTTTGAAAACGTTCATTAAGGATCTGCTCCATTTTCGTGCAGGCATCCTCACGGAAATTCTCATATCTGGTACCTTCAGCTCCTTCTATGAGGATTTTTGCGATGTCCCTGTTTTCCCAGATAAATTCCATAAGTATCCTGTCATATTCTTCCGGATGCAGTTGTTTTTCCTGATCCGTAAAGTCTCCCATGATCCGCTTCAGATCCTCTACCGTCTCTTCCACGATTTCTTCAAAAAGAGCTGCTTTACTTTCAAAAAAGAAATATAGCGCTCCCGTAGTCACATCTGCTTTTTTGCAGATCGCACGAAGAGAAGCCTTCAGAAATCCCCTGTCTCTGAATTCTTCCTTCCCCGCTTCCAGAAGTCTGCTCCGCACAGCATTTTCTGATTTTTCCATATTTTACGCACTCCATCATTTTTCCTGCATTCCGCTTTGCAGGAAAATTCCGCTTATTTCTGACCAGCTGTTAATTTTTTAGCAATCTGATCTTACTGATATTTTACCTTAAATCGCTGAAAAAAGAAAGTATTTTGTACCCCGTGTCAATCTGTCATCGGGGAATCTCCACGGTCTGTAACGATTTCATAGCCTACAGACTCCACACGTCTGGTAAGGCACCCTCTGCACTCTGCTGCTTCCTCGCCTGTACAGATCTTGTTATCATAAAGCTCATACTGTTTACGGTTCTTCACCGGAGAAAGATTGGGCATTACTACATTTGCACCCGCCTGAAAACCCTTTTCCCTGCCTCTGGGGTCCAGGGTCCCCAGTGCTGTGGTTGCCGGAAGAAGTACCTGCGGAAGCAGGATCCGGATGACAGACAGCAGAAACAGTGTCAGATCCACACTTCCTGCCGGTTCCTCTGCAAATTTCGTATCATGGTGCGGGACAAATGGTCCGATCCCCACCATATGCGGATTCAGGTCTTTAAGAAAAACAAGGTCTTCCGCCAGATACTCCAGCGTCTGTCCCGGCGCACCTACCATAAATCCGGCACCTATCTGATATCCCAGTTCCTTCAGGGTATAAAGACACTGTTTACGGTTTGCAAGACTTAAACTCTCCGGATGAAGATAACGATAATGTTCCTCACTGGCCGTCTCATGACGGAGTAAATAGCGGTCTGCTCCAGCATCTTTAAATCTCTGATAGCTTTCTTTTGATTTCTCCCCAATGGACAGCGTAATCGCACAGTCCGGATATCCCTGTTTGATGGACCGGATGATGTCAACCATCCGGTCATCATTAAACCATGGGTCTTCCCCTCCCTGGAGCACAAATGTCCGAAATCCCAGCTCATAGCCATTCTCGCAGCACTGCAGGATTTCTTCCTTCGTAAGGCGGTAACGGCTGGCATTCCTGTTAGAACGGCGGATCCCGCAGTAATAGCAGTCATTTCTGCAGTAATTGGTAAATTCTATCAGACCTCTTGTATATATTTTATTTCCAAAATATTTTTTCTGTATACGGACAGCCTCTTCCCGAAGCAGACGAACCGTATCCGGATCCTGGTATAAGTGCAGAAGTTCCGGATATTCTTCCTTTGTCAGCTGTCCTTCTTTTATAAATTTTTCAACGATCCCCATACTTTATCTGTCCTTCTCTTTTATTTACAAAACTATCTGTAAAAAATATTTTATCACAAAAAAACAGATATTGCACAATATAAGTATACATGCAATATCTGTTCTTACAGAATGGTTATTGTTCATTCCGTTCTCAGTAACACAGAATAATCCAATTTTTATTTAATAAGATCCTTTACAACCTCACCGGCAATGATCAGTCCCACTACGGAAGGCACGAAGGCATTACTTCCCGGTACCTGACGTCTCTGAGTACATTTTTTTTCTGTTCCCGGAGGACAGATGCAATGAGACTTGCAGCTGATCGCCATATCATCAATTGGAGTCATTGGCTTCTCCTGTGAGTAAACCACCTTCAGTTTTTTGATTCCTCTTTTTTTCAGTTCACGGCGCATGACCTTTGCAAGGGGACAGACGGACGTTTTATAAATATCTGTCACTATAAAACCTGTTGGATCCATCTTATTTCCGGCCCCCATAGAGCTGATGATCGGTGTTCCTGAAGCCTTTGCCTGCTCTACGAGCATCAGCTTTCCGGTTACAGTGTCGATCGCATCGACTACATAATCATACTGGGAAAAATCAAAGGAATCTGCTGTCTCCGGCACATAAAATGTTTTGTGGATATTTACAACTGCATCCGGATTAATTTCAAGAATACGTTCTCTGGCCACGTCAACTTTATATTTCCCTACGGTCTTTCTTGTTGCGTAAATCTGGCGATTGATATTGGTGAGGCATACTTTATCATCATCAATGAGATCCAGGGTACCTACGCCACTTCTGACCAGTGCTTCCACCGTATATCCGCCAACACCGCCAATTCCAAATACTGCGACTCTGGAATTTTTCAGCTTTTCCATTCCTTCTTTTCCGATTAATAATTCTGTTCTTGAAAACTGATTCAGCATTTTCTGACCTCTCCTTATATTCTTTCCATGTATATTTATACTGACAACGGATATATTTTTTATATCTGTCCGATTTGTTTTACAACTGTCAGGATTCTATCATGGGAAAATAGCCTTGTCAATATCCCTACCAATAAGCTAGGAATATTTTCCCGTTTTCATCAATAAATTTTATGATACAAAAAAAGATCCCTAAAAAGGAATCTTACTGATACTGCGGGTAGCCGGACTTGAACCGGCACGGAGTTGCCCCCGAGAGATTTTAAGTCTCTTGTGTCTGCCTATTCCACCATACCCGCATATTCAATTAATTTGTTCAAAAATGGGGCCTATAGGGCTCGAACCTATGACCCTCTGCTTGTAAGGCAGATGCTCTCCCAGCTGAGCTAAGACCCCAAATATGAACGACCCAGAAGAGACTCGAACTCTCGACCTCCGCCGTGACAGGGCGGCGCTCTAACCAACTGAGCCACTGGGCCATACAAAATATAAAACTTTTAAAATGGACCTTCGGGGACTCGAACCCAGGACCGACCGGTTATGAGCCGGTTGCTCTAACCAACTGAGCTAAAGGTCCAAAAAGCCGATGATCGGACTCGAACCGATAACCTGCTGATTACAAATCAGCTGCTCTGCCAATTGAGCCACATCGGCGTATTAAACACCAAATGTTGAATCGAGTCAATGAATATCCAGTTTAGTTTTAAGTGACTCCAAGGGGATTTGAACCCCTGTTACCGCCGTGAAAGGGCGGTGTCTTAACCGCTTGACCATGGAGCCATATTTCTTTTTTATGTTTCGCTGTTTTGTATTTCCCTCAGCGACGAGTTAAATAATACCATACCTTTTTTATAATTGCAAGCTTTTTTTTGAAAAATTTCAATTTTTTTTACAAAGCCGGAAAACAGGCCGAAAAGCCTTATAAAATGGGCTTTCCAAGGGTTTGTATTTCCTTTCTCAAACCCTACCCGGGAAAATTTTTTCTGTTTTTTTCAAACATTGACATTATTTTTTCTCTGTATATAATTGAAAGTATGATGACTTAAAAAATCATATGAAAGGATGACAATAATGAAAGTTTTATTACTCAACGGCAGTCCTCGCAAAGAAGGCTGCACTTATACAGCTCTTACAGAGATCGCAGAAACCTTAAAGAAGAACGGTGTGGAGGCAGAAATCTTCCAGGCCGGGGATCCTTCTCAGGAAAACGTTGCTGACGCAGCTGCCATTATGAAAGAGGCTGACGCCCTTATTGTTGGTTCTCCGGTTTACTGGGCTTCTCCTTCCGGACAGATCATCGAATTCATGGATAAATTCGCTTCCAAGGCCGGAAAGGATATGATCCACAAGCCTGCCGCAGCTGTTGCTTCCGCAAGACGTGCCGGTACTACTGCTACTCTGGATGTTCTGATCAAATACTTTACCTATCATCAGATGCCTGTCGTGTCCGGAAACTACTGGACAATGGTTCACGGCAATACCCCGGATGACGTCAGAAAAGACGCTGAAGGCCTCCAGATCATGCGTACGTTAGGCAATAACATGGCATGGCTGTTAAAATGTATTGAAGCCGGTAAAAAGGCCGGTATCGACGCTCCGGAGACAGAGCAGAAGATCATGACTAATTTCATTCGATAAGCCAGAATTTCTCTGTCATAGCTTTATAAATTTATTGATTATCTCTAACAGTCAATATTTCTATTTGTAGTTACAAAAATAAACGTGCAGATATAAATATATCTTATTTATATTTATATCTGCACGTTTTTACATCCTTATCCTGTCACAGATCAAGCATAAAAAAATCCCATAAACTTTACATTTACAGGAAACAAAAAAACTCCCCCTGTTGGACTCGAACCAACGACACTGCGGTTAACAGCCGCATGCTCTACCGACTGAGCTAAGGAGGATTACTTAAATATTTAATTAAGGTTTGTACCTTAAAAACTACATACATGCTTGTTGATCGTTAATCAAACTCTTGAATCAATTCTTAACCTGCGTTTCTTGGTCAAGCCCTCACCCGATTAGTAACAGTCAGCTCCATGTGTTACCACACTTCCACCTCTGCCCTATCTACCTCGTCGTCTTCAAGGGGGT